>JBHOQQ010000021.1:0-41702 GCA_042408955.1 Thermomicrobiales bacterium | reverse complement strand
GGGACGCCACGACAGGAGAGTCCAGGCGGAATGAGCGACAGGACGCTGACCTGCCGCGATTGCGGTCAGCCGTTTGTCTTCACAGCCGGTGAGCAGGCCTTCTATCAGGAGCGAGGGTTCTCCGATCCACAACGCTGTCCGACCTGCCGGGCACGCCGCAAGGCCGAGCGCGCCGCCAGCGGGTATGACAGTGGCGGATACGGCACCAGCAACTACGGCGGCGGCTCCACCTACAGTGACCGCGGCTATAGTGGCGGTGGCGGCGGCTTCTCTTCGAGCCCTCGCCAAATGTATCCAGCGGTCTGCTCGAACTGCGGTAGGGCAACTGAGGTTCCGTTCCAACCGCGCAGTGACAAGCCCGTCTACTGCCGGGAATGTTTCCAGGAGCGCAGAGCTGCCGCGCCACGCTACAGCAACTTCTAACCCGGGTTGAAGTTCGGAGTCGGGGGCTGGGGGCTGGAGCAGCTTCGAGCTTCGAGCTGGGAGCTTTCAGCCGTCAGGTGTCAGGTATCAGCCGATCGACCGTCGGGGTGCGATTCATCGCACTCACCCATGATGCGTGAGAACACGCTGATCCCTGAAGACTGACACTTGATCACTCCCTACCCCCGACTCCTGACTACTCACGGGATGTGCCCTCAGCGCTCCCGCCTGCGCGTACCCCCTGCAATGACCTGAGATAATTGACCAGGTCCCAGCGCTCTTGCTCTGTCAACGCCTCGTCGTAGGCGGGCATCACCGTGCCAGGTACACCATAACTGATTGCGTGAAACAGATCTCCGTCTCGCTGGGAGCGAGACGGCCAATCTGTCAGATCAGCCGCTGATCCATGGCGGTGTGCTGGATCGGCTGTTTCCACGCCAGACCCTTGCGCGCCATGACACGCAAGGCAGTAGGCACGGTAGAGCGTCGCACCGCGCTGCAGCGAATCGTCCTCAGGCGGAACAGGGTTGATCACGTGCGTGCTCACGGTGACCGGGATCATCTGCCGGACGGCCGAGACGGTGAATCCTGCGCCAATGAGCGCGATCATCGCCAGGACCAGCGTGGCGGCCAGCGGCTCCAACCCGGCAATGAACCGCAGGCCGATTGCGCCGCCTCCTCCTACCACAACCGCTAACGCCAGGAGCGCCCAACCGGCCGGTGTCAGACGGGGCCAAAACCAGTGATCCTGCGCGGCCCGCGGAGGTGGCACGGCGGCGGCGCTGGTGTCCACCTGAAAGATAGCTTGCTGATCTTCCCTGCCGGCCCGCCGCACCGCGACCGCAATCTTCCACGGCCCATGCACCCAAAGCCGAAGCGCAGGGAAGCTGTACGACCCAGGAGTGCCGGCAACCGGCTCCGCATCGAAACGGTCCGACAGCGCCGCTCCCCCCGGCTGCGTGCCGGCAAATGTCGCTCGCACGATCACGCGTTGCACATCGGCCGGAGTGCGTCCATCGAGCGTCGAAAGGGAGATCATGAGGCGATCCTCTGGTGCCCCGGTGATCGTCCCCGCGAGCGACACCCGAAGGTCGCCGGTCGTTGCCTCCGAGGCAACTGTGACAACCTTCGCGGCCACGTTGACGGGCAGCGGACCATCTGCCGGTGGTAGCTCGGTGAGGGTCGAAGAAGCGAGCAGCAGCAGCGAGCCAAGCACGAGTTCGGCCACCGCCGTTGCGCCGAGAGTGGAGACAGATCGCCGAAGGGAATCGAACGAGCCGCTGGCTGCGGCCATGCGCACCCGTGGGAGATTGCTCCACCGGTTAAGTGCTGCCGCGATGAGGACAGTGAGGATGAGCCCGAGCTTCACCAATAGCGTGACGCCGTAGTCGTGCGCGGTCAGTGAGCGCATCCCGGAGACATGGAAGATCGCATTGAGACTGCCTGAAATTGCCAGCACAACAAAGCACACGAGCGCGAGCCGGGAGTACCGGCCAACCATTGCCGCGAGCGCGGTGGCCCCTACCGCGAGGTGCGCTCGTTCCCAGGCCAGTATCGTCACCACGAGATACGCCAGGCTCCCCAGCCAGGCCGCCGCCGCGGCCAAATGCACCCAGTCACTCGCAATGGCAAGCGCGGCTGGCTTTTCTGCTGCCGCATGGCCGCTCAGCGGGGGCGCGGCAAGCGCGACGAGGGAGATCACTGTGCCAGCGAGCCATACTCCCTGCCGTTGCAGAGGAACCTGGACGAGGAGGAGCAGGCCGATGAGGAGTGCTGCCAGCATGAGCCAGCTTGTGCCAAAGCGGGACTCGATTAACACGTGCTCAAGCGTTGCCCGAGACCATGCGCCGCGCGCCTCGCCACCAATACGCGCCGCTTGGTCGAGCAGCGAAAGGAACAACGCAGCAGCGAGCACTGAGGCAGCGAGGAACCATTGCCGGCGCCAGAGCCGGAGCATCCAGGCATCCGCACCAAACCCTGTACTCCAAAGGCGCGCGACAAACGTGCCGTAGATCCACCCGCCTGCCGTGGTCAGCAGCGCGCCAATCTTCAGCCAGCGAATGCCGATGCGCCACCAGGGAGGGAGATCCTCGCTCGCCAGGCCGGCGATAGCGGGTGCCTGGCCGGTGCCGACGCTGAAGGCAAGGATGCCGGTGGTCACATGGCCATCGAGCGCCGACAACACCCGCCAAACGATGATGTACGTTCCCGGTGTGATTGCTGCCGGGTCGCGGATGTGCAAAAACACGGCGCGATCGTTGCCGGCATCCGGCGTGACCGGGAGAGCTCCAAGGGTTTCACCGTCTGCTCCCCGAAGCTCCGCACTGCTGAACCGGGCATCAACTGTCTCGCTGAAGGCCAGATGGATCGCAGCGGGTGGCGCATCCAGCGCGCTGCCCGATGGCGGGTCGGACGCGACCAAGCGGGCGTGCGCCTCCACGTGTGATGAGGGCCACAATAGCGCTGCTGCAATCAGCGTCCCAAGCACCAGCATGGTGACGCCTCGCGCAATCGCCGGCCGGAATTGGGGAGCACGTTGCCTGTATCCCATGGGTTCCGCATCCTCAAAGAGCCTTCAGCGGGCCCCATCAGCGCGGGAGTTTGCCTGGGGGCCCGGATCCCTATTCGCGTCAGCGCGGGAGGCGGGTTCCCACGCGATGCCTCATCGCCTGGGGTCCCAGTTCGCCTGGGAACCCGATTCGTGCGTCGCCACATCCTGAACATCCTGATGGCTGACAGCTGATGGCGGACGGCTCCTGATTGCTGACGCCTAAGCGTTCGCTAGCGTCGATAGTAGCAAAGGGAGGGGTCAGGGAGACCCCAGGGGCGAACAGGGATCACCTGGGAATCCCGGTCAGGTAGCGGGCACGCACTCAGCCATCAGGTATCAGCTCGTAGTCGTGAGGCATTGAGACCTCGCGCGACCCCTGATCGCGTGGGAACTCATGGCTGGATCGGTGATACGCCGCGTGGCGAGCGGCGCGACCCCTGATCGCATGGGAACTCAACCTGACGGCTGATCACTGACGCCTGAGAGCTCGTTGGGGCGATGCTATACTCCAGGCCGGTGGTGGAACGCTGGGGGCTTCCTCGTGTGCGACTGGCGAGCATCCTCAAAGCGATGGGCTCTCACTGGAGCCAACCAGCGTATCCGTCGATGACGATCCAGCGCTGGCTGCGCCGGCTTTCCCAACTTCGCGAGCGGGCGGCCAGGGCTCCGTGGCAGCGAGTGACGGTCGAGCGCAAACGCCCAATCCGGCAGGCTGATACCAGCGAGCGTGTGGTGCAGCAGACTCAGAGTCAATCCCAAGCGTGGGAAATCGGCGCACTCGTGCGCGAAGGGGTATTGGTGCGCTTGCGCCAGCACATTCCGGCGAACCGGGACGCCTTTCAGCGCTGGTATGCCGATCCGGAGATCGCTCGCCTGCTCCGTCACGATCAGCAGCCACTGACGCCTGAGCAATCCCGCAGCTATTTCGATACCCTGATCCTGCCACTGTCAGCACGCGGCCTCTGCTTTGCGATTCACGAGGCGTTGACTGACCGGCTGATCGGCACCACGGCATTGACGGACATCCAAGGGAGTGTGCGGCGATCGGCGTTGTTTCGCATTGTCATTGGGGAAAAGGATTGCTGGGGGAAAGGCTACGGCACCGAGGCGACCCGGCTCGTGATGGCCGAGGCGTTCGAGCGCCAAGGCTTGGACGTCGTGCGGCTGGAAGTCTTCCGTCATAATCCCCGCGCTATCGCCGCGTACCGGCGTGTCGGCTTCCACGAGACAGGTGAGCACGTCGAGTGGATCGGACCTGGCCGCCAAGAACTCCGCGTGCTGGAAATGGAATTGGATCGAGAATCGTTTCTGCAACAGGAGCATGCCGCGGCTTCCTGAGATAGGCGCTGCGTAGCGGGAAGCCATGCTTGATTTACGATCGGACGTTCGATTGACAGCCGGGCACAGCGCTCTCTAGAATCGGCACGGCTTCGCGGGGATCGGCAATGTGGCTCGGGCGAAAGGGGGTTCTCGGCTGTAGCTCACATGAGCCCGGTGAAGCGGGAAGCGGGGATCGTCATCGAGGGCAAGGGGGATTCGGGTGCAAGAACGCCAGCACATGGCGGTCGAGGACCGCTTGGAGGCGCGTGATGTGCTTGTACGGCTCATCACCGTCGTAGGGTTGGTCGGAACTGCGTTTGTCTTATTGTTGATCGTCTTTCCCGCGTAATGTTCGGAGTTATCAGCTTTCAGCCGTCAGACTGGGGGATAGGGGCTGGGGAAGCTCACCTCTCCCCAGCCCCTATCCCCCAGCCCCGACTCCTGACTCCTTGGCGGGCACAGATCCCGTCCCTACCGATCATCCATTCATCCATGGACCCAAGGAATCGCGCCCCTACACACCCCGACGGCTGACACCTGCCGGCTGATAGCTCGTACCTCGAAGCTTTTCCAGCCCCTAGTTGCGCTCTCCTCAGCGCGCGGCCGAGGCGATCAGTGATGTCCGCGCTGCGCGATCCAACGCTTGTTCCAAATCGCGAATGAGGTCATTGGCATCCTCGATGCCGACCGACAGGCGGACGAGATTGTCGGCCACGGCTGCGCCAGTGCCAGCAACGCTCGCGTGCGTCATGCGGCCCGGATGCTCGATGAGCGATTCCACCCCACCCAGGCTTTCGGCAAGCTGAAAGATGCGCGTGCTGGTTACGATGGTGGCGGCCGCCTCGTACCCGTCTTTGGCCGTAAACGAGACCATACCAGAGAAATCGCGCATTTGCCGCGCCGCGATCTCATGACCAGGGTGGTTTGGCAACCCCGGGTAAAAGACCTGCTCGACCGCAGGATGCGAGGAGAGAAATTCGGCAATCCGCCGGGCATTGGCGCTGTGCCGTTCCATGCGGAGAGCAAGGGTCTTGATGCCGCGCAGCGTCAGCCAGCAATCGAACGGGCCAGGCACGGCGCCAGCTGCATTCTGGTGGAATTTTAATGTCTCGTAGATTCCCGCGTCGTTGCCGATCACGGCCCCACCGACGACATCGGAGTGCCCACCGAGGTACTTGGTCGTGCTATGCACGACAAGGTCGGCGCCCAGCGCAAGCGGTTGCTGGAGATACGGTGAGGCAAACGTGTTGTCAACGACCAGGAGCGCCCGCGAGCCCCGAACAAGGTTCGCGATGCGCCGCAGATCCACAATCTTCAGATATGGATTCGTCGGCGTCTCGACCCAGACCATGCGCGTCTCTGGCCGGAGAGCTGCCTCCACCGCCGCAGGATCGCTCATGTCCACCAGGGAGAAGGTGATGCCGTAGTTGGCGATCACCCTGGCAACCAGGCGGTAGGTGCCGCCATAGGCATCGTCGGACAGGAGAACGTGGTCGCCAGGACGGAGGAGATAGAACACGTTTTGGGTCGCCGCCAGACCGCTGGCATACGCAAGCGCCCATGCTCCGCCTTCTAGAGATGCGAGCACGTGCTGCAAAGCGGTGCGCGTGGGATTATCCGTGCGGGAATACTCGTAGCCCTTGTGAACACCCACCCCTTCCTGGACATAGGTGCTCGTCTGGTAGATCGGGGTGATGATCGCTCCCGTGGCCGGATCGGGATCCTGGCCAACATGAATCGCGCGGGTTTCGAAAGCGAGGCCGTCCCAGGCCACCGGCCCGCCTGCCGCGGGCACGGCATCGTTCGTCCGTGTTGTCATGCATTTCTCTCCCAATGGACTACCGCTAGCTGATCGTGCTTGCTATCTGGGTGAAGACGCTCGCTGCCTGGCGCCTGTCCGAAGCTCGCGCGACTGATGAGCGGCAAATTCGAGCAAGTCCGCGCGGGTCACCACGCCAATCACATACCCCTCGCGCTCCACGAGCACCGCTGGTGAGCCACTGGCAAGCAGGGGGAACACGCGCTCGATCTCTTCGTTGGCATCCACCAGGCTGAATGGCGGATCCATAATCGTGCTGACCTTCGCATTGACGATCTCGGGGTTCCGGTAGAGGTGATCCAGCAGCGTGCGCTCTTGCACGGACCCGACGACCGCTTGTACCTCGATGCGGCCATCTTCGGTGACGGTCCCATCACGAATCACCGGGAGCTGGCTGATGTCGTGCTTCCGCAGCAGCTCAATCGCGTGCTCGATCGTGTCATTGCAGGAAACGGCAACGACCGTCGGAAGCTGGCCATCCCGGTCGGCGACCAGGCGTCCTACCCGCGTCGGCCGGCTGAACCGGGACAGGAAGCCATTCTCGCGCATCCAGTCATCGTTGTAGATCTTGGAAAGATACCCCCGGCCACTGTCGGGCAGCAGCACAACCATCAGCGCATTGGGGTCATCGAGACGCTTGGCGACTTCCAGTGCTGCCCAAACGGCCATCCCGCCGGATCCACCGACCAGGATGCCTTCCTCGCGGGTGACCCGGCGCGCCGTCAAAAACGCGTCCCGGTCGGTGACTTGGACCCATTCGTCCACCACCGAGCGATCAAAGGTGCCTGGCCAGAAATCCTCCCCGACACCTTCGACTTTGTACGTGTGAATCGTTTCGCTGGTGTAGATGCTCCCTTCGGGGTCAACACCAATGACCTGAACCGCGGGATTTTTCTCCTTGAGGTACCGAGCCACCCCCGAGATGGTCCCCCCCGTGCCGACGCCGGCCACAAAGTGGGTAATCTTCCCAGCGGTTTGCCGCCAGATCTCTGGTCCCGTGCTCTCGTAGTGAGCGCGCGGATTCATCGGGTTGAAGTACTGATTGGGCTGGAACGCATTCGGCACCTCCCGCGTCAATCGGTCGGCCACGGAGTAGTAGCTTTCCGGAGAGTCACGCTCGACCGCGGTGGGAGTGGTGACAACCTCAGCGCCATAGGCGCGGAGAAGCGCAACCTTTTCGGGCGCGACCTTGTCGGGCATGACAAAAATGCAGTGATATCCCTTGACCGCGGCGGCCATAGCCAGGCCAACCCCCGTGTTGCCACTGGTCGGCTCGACAATCGTTCCACCCGGTTTAAGCCAGCCCCGCCGCTCTGCCTCTTCGATCATGCGAATGCCGATGCGGTCCTTGACGGACCCACCCGGATTCATCATCTCCAGCTTGGCCACAACCGGGGTGCGGATACCGCGGGTCACCGCGCTGAGCCGGACCAGTGGCGTGTTGCCCATGGTCGCGATGATATTTGGATAGATTTCTGGTTCCGGCGGCAGCTCTGTGTCTGGAGAGATGGGTGCTGCTCGTATCGTCCGGCGCGTCATTTCTATCACCTCAACATGATTGGTAAGCCTGTGCTAGGCAGGGTCAGGAGTCGAGAGTCAGGGACTCGCTACTCGAAGCGCTGAGCTTGAAACTCCGAGTTCCCCTCGCCCCCAGCGCCTTCTTGCACATGGTAGCACGGGGGAGCGCCTGCTTCGTTATCAGCTCGGGAGTCCTCGGTTTTCCGCGATCAGTGGTCGGGGCTAGGGGTTAAGGAGGGGTCAGGAGTCGGGAGTCGGGGGTCGGTGTTGGGGCTGGGGGCTAGGGGTTGGGGGCTGGGGAAGCAGTGAGCTTCGAGCTTCGAGC
Organism: Thermomicrobiales bacterium; assembly: GCA_042408955.1. Taxonomy (GTDB): domain Bacteria; phylum Chloroflexota; class Chloroflexia; order Thermomicrobiales; family UBA6265; genus CALGSZ01. The sequence continues at coordinate 33,746 of JBHOQQ010000021.1, read as the reverse complement.
TTCGAGCTATCAGTGATCAGAGGTCAGCTATCAGGGGCCAGCAGGTGGAGGGGCGTGCTGCATCGTGCCCCTATCAGCTACCGGCTATCGGCTACCGGAGCTGATCGCTGATAGCTCCCGTGGCCCTCACCCATGCTCCGACCCAGAGAGTGCCCCGCCGATCTCGGGCGAGGGGAGCAGCGGCAGGCACCCACCGGTCTTACTGTGCCGGCGTGCCAGACCGGGCTAAGGCACGACGTGGGATGAAGCCGCCGGTCGCGCGGGCACAAGCGTATCCAGCGATTCGTTGCGAGGCGAAACGTGCACGTGGTCCCATCGCGCGGGGCAAAAGACCCTGTGCTGCCACCACGAAGCTGGCGAACGCCGCCTGTCCGGTTTGGCATGAGAGATTCCTCGGCTTCGCAAGCGCTCAGGCCTTAGCGATCCACCATCCGGATGCGCGGATGCGGTGGCGCACCGACGCCTGACGGCTGCCAGCTGATAGCGCTTGACAAAGATTCCTTGCTGCGCACTCCCGCGCTGACGCGAACGGAATGACGAACGGGCCTGGCCTCAGAATGATGGGGAACGCAAGCGATTCCTTGCTCCCTACTCCCGCGCGATCGCGAATGGGATGACAGGAGCGTTGCTCGGCCGAATTGTCGCCCTTCCAGCCCTGTCGCGCGGGGCTAAAGTCCCCGCGCTCAAGCTACGAAGCCCCTTTAGGGGGCTAGACCCGTCATTCCGTTCACGGTAGCGCGGGAGTGCGCAGCGAGGAGCTCTCTCGACCGCACAGCCGGCTTTAGCCGGCTTTGTAGACTCAGCGCGGGTCTTTAGGCCCGCGCGATGGGGCTGAGCGGACAACCTGACCGAGACGATCGACGGAACTCCTGTGGCCCCGTGCGATAGCCAGCATCACCCGTCATGCACCGGGACGCGCGGATGCCCGACGCCTGACGGCTGAGCGCGATTCATTGCGCCCATACGATTTCTGACCGGGCGCGATCAATCGCGTCCCTTCCGGCTATCGGCTATCGGCTGATAGCTGACGCCTGACACCTGATAGCTCATAGCGCAAAGCTCGTTGCTCGAACCTTCCCCAGTCCCTTGCCCCCAGCCCCAACACCGACCCCTGATCCCCGACTCCTGACCCCTCCCTAGCCCCCAGCTCCGAGCCCCCAGCTGCTCCCTGACGGCTGATAGCTCTTCACCAGGCCGACCGCGACAGCAGGCCAAGCTGATAGGCCTTGGCCACCGCCGCGGCGCGGTTGTCGACACCCAGCTTGCTGAAGATGTTCGCCACATGGGTCGAAGCAGTCCGGTGGCTGATAAAGAGCTCGGCGCCGATTTCGCGGCTCGATTTCCCTTCCGCGAGCAGGCGCAAGACTTCGAGCTCCCGCGCGGTCAGACCCATCGGATTGCTGAGACGCGCTGGAGCTTTTGGGGCCGGCGGGGAAGGCACGGTGCTGGCGGGTATCCAGCCAGCTGCTTCCTCCGTGACCTCGCTTGGCGTAAGCGACTGGCCGGCCGTCCAAGCCGATTCAACATCTTGGGTGGATAAGCCAGCCCGCGCCCATGCCAGCGAGCGCGCGCTCTGCTCGTGGTGCGGAACCGACGGCGTACCCAGAGTGTCGCAGATGCCTTGCGCCGCGCCTAGCCAGCGCGCCGCGCGACTGGCATCGCCACTGCGCGCTGCCACGCCAGCCAGGCCTGCCAGCGCATCGGAGACGAGCCAGAGATTTCCGGCGCTCGATGCATGGAAGAGGCTTTCCCGGTACAGCGACCACGCGCGAGATAGGTCGTTCCCCTCCAGGGCGAGCTGACCGGCGTTGGCGAGGGCAAGGGCGATGAAAATCGCATCACCAAGGCGCCTGCTGATAGCCAGCGCTTCGTCTGTCAATGCAGCCGACCGGGCGAGATCGCCAAGGCGGAATTCGGCATCACCGAGATCAATGAGCGCATTGGCGATGCCGGGATGGTCCCCTATGCGACGAAACAGAGCGAGCGCCTCCTCATAGAGCGCCGCGGCCCGCTCATCATGTCCCTGTTTTTCTTCAACAACACCCAAGTTGAGCAGCGCGTGGGCGATGTTCTCTTGATCGGCATTGTCGCGAGCGACGGCCAGCGCTTGCTCAAGGAGGGTTGAGGCATGCGTGTATTCGGCGCGCTCCCAGGCCAGCTTGCCAGCGGCGCGCAGGGCGCGGACCAAGATGGCTGGATCCACTGGCTCCTGCCACTCCTCCGCTCGCGCGAGTGCGCGCCGCAGCCAGTCATGGCCTTCTTGCACATGGCCTCGCAAATACCAAAACCAGCCAAGTGCGCCCGCGAGTTGCAGCAGCGGCTGAGGATCTGGCCGGTGCTCAAGCCAGGCCAGCGCTGAGCGGAGGTTGTCATGCATCGCCTCTAGCCGATCGAGCCACCGGGGATCTTGCACACCGCCGGAGTACTCAGGACGAGAGCGCTCGGCGAGCTCGATCGCATAGCGTGCGTGTGCCTCACGTACTGAGGTCTCCTCTCCCGATTGCGCTAGTTGTCCCAGACCGAATTCGCGCACCGTTTCAAGCAGGTGGAAGCGCGGCTCCTCACCTGCCAGCGGGCCATCGTCCCGGTGGATGAGGCTGGCGTCAACGAGCGTGGCAATCCCATCAAGCACCGACGAGCCGGGAAGGGTGTCAGGAGTCAGGGGTTGGGAGCCAGGCATGAGCGACGAGGAGGAAACACCCCTCTCAGACCCCTGACTCCCATCTCCTGACTCCCAGGTGGCGACGGCTTCGGCGGCATCCAGGGTAAAGCCGCCAGCAAAGATGGCAAGGCGGCGGAACAGCGCGCGGTGCTCCTCCAGCAGCAGGTCATAGGACCAGGCGATGGCGTCGCGCATCGTTTGCAAACGCGCGGGAAGATCGCGCGCACCGCCGACAAGGACGTGCAAGCGATTGGTCAGCCGGGAAAGGAGCGCCGCAGGTGAGAGAACTTTGACCCGAGCAGCCGCTAGCTCGATGGCCAGCGGCAGCCCATCGAGGCGGCGGCATATTTCCACAATGGCGGTCGCGTTCGTCTCCGACAAGGTGAAATCGGGCCGAATAGCCCGCGCGCGCTCGACGAAGAGCGACACTGCCGGGTTCCGCGCCAGATCGTCGAGATCCACACGGCGCGTCACCTGTGGAAGCGGGAGAGGCTGAACGCTGAACTCCTGCTCGCCGCTCAGGCGAAGGACGATGCGGCTTGTGACGAGCGCGCGCAGATGCGGGCACGCGCCGAGCAGCCAGGCAAGCCGCGGAGCAGCCGCGACCACTTGTTCGAAGTTGTCGAGCACCAAAAGCTGGCGCCGGGGCTGAAGCAATTCGACCAATTGCGTTGCAAGCGACTGGCCACCAGCTTCGACCAGCCCGAGTGCCTGAGCAATCGTGGGTAAAACCAGGTCGGGATCCGTCACCGCGGCAAGCGAGACGATCGTCACGCCGTCCGGGAAAGCATGCGCACATTGCGAAGCGACTTGGAGCGCAACGCGGGTTTTGCCGATGCCACCGGGTCCGGTGAGGGTGAGCAAGCGCGTTTCCTCTTGCAACAGCAGGCGCGTAATGGCGGCGACATCCTGCTCGCGCCCAATCAGAGAAGTCCTGGTCAGGGCGAACAGTGGTGACCAATGGCTGGCGGACGCGACTGACACGGGCGCATCTCCTCTGGGAGCGAGGTATCTTGCACGGAAGAAGCAAGACACTCCATCTTCGGTGCGCCTCCTCCCTCTGTGGCTCCGGAATGATCTGCTGAATGGCCGCAGCCGTCAAACCCGGGCTATCAGCCGTCAGGTATCGGATGGGGGCTGGGGGGCTGGGGAAGCTTCGAGCTCCGAGCTTCGAGCTCCGAGCTTTCAGCCGTCAGCAGTCAGCCGTCAGGGGTTAGCCGATAGCCGGTAGGGGCGCAATGAATCGTGCCCAGCCCGTATGCGCCTGGACTCGCGGATACCTGACGCCTGACCCTGACGGGCGATGTCGGCCATCGCGCGGGGCTAAAGTCCCCGCGCTCAACCGACAAAGCCCCCTGAAGGGGGCTGAAACGATATGGCACGTCAAAACCAGCCGGCTAAAGCCGGCTTTGTGATCTCAGCGCGGGGTCTTGAGCCCCGCGCGAAACGGCTAAGCCGTGTCCCGAGCATATCAAGGGAGGGGACGTTCGTCCCGCGCTCCCGGCCCGCGCAATGCTGCCTGACGGATTTTGGCTGGGCGGGCGCGAATTATCGCGCCCCTACCATGCCTGGCGGCAGATACCTGACGGCTGAAAGCTCACCACTCGAAGCTCATCGCTCGGAGCTCGGAGCTTCCCCAGCCCCTAGCCCCCAGCCCCTAACCCCTAACCCCTAAAAACCGACCCCTCCCTGGCCCCTAGCCTGACGACCGGACGCTACGTGACATCACGTAGGTCGCGGCCCGCTCACGTACGGGCAGACTGCAAGGTGCCCCTACCAATTTCCGTGAATCCCTCGATGGCTTGAGTGACCCCACCTGGCAGGATGGCAGCGTGGTCCGGAACTCGGGCGGGAGTCTCGGACGGGAGGAAGACGGCTTCCATATCTGCTCACCATCAACGCGTCTGGGGGTGAATCCGATGTATCACTCACACAAGTCTCAGCAAGATCACCGGAAGGTGCTGCGCTTCTTGGCAGCGTCAATGATTGCTGCGCTCGTTGTCGCAACACTGCTGCCACTCTCGTCACCGGGTGTCTCGGCCGCGGATGACGATGAATCCTCGCTCATTGTGCCTGTGCGCATCGAGGGGGGTCTCAGAGCGGCAGAAGAGGGGCACCCAGGGCCGAACCTCAGGATTGACCCATCGCTCATTGATCCTGGCACGCTCGGTGATCCGCCGTCACCCGAGCCGACGATCGTCGTCGATCCGGATTTTTCCAATACCGTCATTGATTCTGATTTGCTCGACCCGGACATCATTCTCACGCCAGATTTGCCGGTCGCCGGGGGCGTGCAGATCAACAAGCTCTGGTGCAGCGAGGATTATGGGGGCGATTACTACCAGCTTGCGGCCAATTGCGGTCCTGACGGCTTGGCGACCTTCCATATCTATGGCACAGACGCCGAGCAATCAGCAGACGGCGGCTTCATCTCTGTGAACGTGGCGACACCGGACACGATCACGGTCGTTGAAGACCTCCCAGCCGGCTATGCGGCACCAATCGTCTACTGCGATGTCTATGCTCCTACCGAGCCTGGCCCAACCGATTTCCAACTCGCCAGCGTCCTTTGGTACGGCGACACCGTCACGATGACCGAGCACGCGAAGGTGAGCTACGACCTTGGCACCGGCGACTTCCTCTACTGCGACTGGTTCAATGTCCCGCTCACAGGAGATGGCAGCATTTATGTCAACAAGCACGGTTGCCCGGCTGGGTTTGACGTCTCGACTGCCAGCTACTACGACCTTGCCGCGAATTGCCATGACATCATGAACGGCGTTCAGTTTGACCTCAGCGGCCCTGTCTCTGCCTCGCAGACCACAGGCGACGTGGTTGATAGCGGCGTCGTGTTCGACAACCTGCCGGCTGGATCCTATTCCGTCGCAGAGCAGCTTCCTGAGGGGTACGCCACACCGGTGGTGTTCTGCCATACCGAATCGCTGACCGGCGAGTCCGGTGAATCGTTCCAGCCGTACCAGGAAGGGAGCACCATCGCCGTTGAGCTTGACGACGCCGTGATGATGTTCTGCGACTGGTTCAACATCCCCTCGGGCGACGATGATGGCGGCGTCGTCATCGTCCACAAGTGGGAATGCCCTGCTGGAACCGACCCTATCGCCGAAGATTTCAGCCAGTGGGGCGATTACCAGGCTACATGCACCACGCCGATGGATGGCGTCAGCTTCTTGCTCGTGACCGAAGGGGATATCGGTCTTCCTCAGGTCACTGGCAGCGGTGGAGTCGCCGGCGAGGCGGTATGGACCGGTCTAGGGCCTGGCCCGATCACCCTCAGCGAGGATATCCCGGGTGGTTATGGCCAGCCGGTCGTGTTCTGCGGCTGGGGCGCGATCTACGACGAGGATGGTGACGGTATCGCCATCGCCGTCGATGGAATCGTGCCGCCGGCGGCTGTCGAAGGGAACGTCCTCAACCACGAGTTGCTCCCAAATGAGCAGATGCTGTGCGACTGGTTCAATATCCCAACCGGCGACGACGACATGAGCATCCTCATCAACAAGTGGACGTGCCCGGCTGGCTATGATATCTGGGCGCCAGGCGCCGATCCGGCAAGCGACTGCACGAGCAAGACCAATGGCGTTACCTTCACGCTGCGCCACGACGGCATGGTGGACCTCCAGACCACGACCGGCGACTCCATTGATGGCGCGGTGCACTGGGGCGGTCTCGACGCGGGTGATTACACCGTTGATGAAGATGTTCCCGCTGGCACGGGCGCGTTCCTGGTCACCTGCACCTGGTATGAGGCGCTCGGGCCGTATGTCTACGATACGCTGGTTCCCGATGATGCGGGCGTGATTTCCCTCAACTTGGCCGAAGGTGACGACATCGTCTGCGATTGGTTCAACGTCCCAGTCCCCGACGATCCGGGTGGCCACCTGACAGTCATCAAGTACTGGTGCGACAACGCCGAGATGATTCCTGGCTCGTGCGCGATCTACGGGGGAGGCGCTGGGTTCGTCGTCCAGGCTGCCAGCGGTGAGGGAGATCCCGTCTTCTTTGTCACAGGAAGTGATGGCACGGCCACCATCTCCCTGCCGGCGGGAGCGTACATCCTCCAAGAATCCGGCCGTGCCTGGTGCTACGCCTCCTCGGCCGATGTGGATGGCAGCGGCTACGTGACGGTCAGCAAGGGCCATGAGTCGGTCGTCAAGGTGTATAACTGCGGACCTGGCAAGAAGAAGAATCCCCCAGTGAAGCAGTTTCCGAACACTGGCAGCGGGCCAGGCAGCGTGCCACCCGCGGTCGCTGCAGGGATGCACAGCGGAACCGTCAATGGGCTTGGTCTCATCTCGCTAATGATCCTCTTCGCCGGCCGGATCGGTCTCCTCGCGGTCCGCACAGCGGGGATCCGGCTCTAACCCCCTCTCCTCCCCCTTTCTCCCCGGCCGCGTCGGAGTGCGGACGACGCGGCCCATCCTTCAGCCGATAGCCGTTAGCCATCAGCCGTCAGGATGCGCGTGCGCTCTGCGTCCTGACGGCTGAAAGCTGACGGCTGATGGCTCTCTTGGCTCTCACCCCCGTTCCCTCTCCCGACTTCGGGAGAGGGAGAAATGGTGGGAGGCTACCGGTCAGACCGTTCCGGCGTGCCGGATCTGGCGGAGGCACAGCGTGGGACATTGACACTGCTCGGGACCCAATTCAGTCCCATCGCGCGGCGTTTGAACATAGGTGGCTGTTGCCGAATGGCACGCGAGGGCGTTCAGCCCCATCGCGCGGGGCTCAAGACCCCGCGCTGAGATCACAAAGCCGGCTAAAGCCGGCTGTATGAGCGTGCCATATCGTTTCCGCCCCCTCAGGAAGCTTTGGTCGCCGGTTTAGTGCTTGACAAAGGACACGAAATCGTTTCCGCCCCCTCAGGGGGCTTTGTGGCTTGAGCGCGGGTCTTTAGGCCCGCGCGACAGAGCTGAGCGACCAACCTGACCAAGACGATCGGCGGAATTCCTGGAGCCCCGCGCAATGGCCGGCATCGGCCGTCCGGCGCCGGGCATCCGCGAAATCCTGGCACATAAGGGCTGGGCGCGATTCATCGCGCCCCTACACACCCTGACGTCTGAAAGCTCACCACTCGTAGCTCGAAGCTCAAAACTCGGAGCTTCCCTGACCCCCGACCCCCGACTGCTGACCCCTCCCTGGCCCCTGACCCGGCGGGGTGGTATCGTCCACTCCAGTGTCACGTATCAAGCCTGGAGGCCCGAGTGTCGGATCTTGCGCAACTCCTCAGCCTACTGGTGGCGATCGATTCAGTCAACCCTGATCTCGTGCCTGGTGGGCACGGGGAAGGCGAGCTAGCCCGGTTTGTGGCTGCCTGGCTGAAGCGAGCGGGCGTGGAGGTCACGCTCCAGGAGGTCGTGCCTGACCGGCCGAACGTGATCGGGCGGATCGCCGGCACCGGCGGCGGCCGCTCGCTGATGCTCAATGCCCATCTCGATACCGTCGGTTACGCAGGCATGGAGCGTCCCCTGGAGCTGCGGATCGAGGATGGCCGGCTGTATGGCCGTGGCGCATTCGACATGAAAGGGAGCCTTGCAGCGGTCATGCTGGCTGCCGCCGAACTCGCCACTCATCCGCCGCGCGGCGACGTCATCGTGACCGCGGTCGTCGATGAGGAATTCGCGAGCATTGGGACGCAAGCCGTTGTGAGCGCGCTCCGGGCCGATGCGGCCATCGTCACCGAGCCGACCGGGTTGTCCGTCTGCGTCGCGCACAAAGGGTTTGTCTGGCTCGATATCGAGACGTTTGGCATCGCAGCGCATGGCTCGCAACCCGATCTCGGCGTTGATGCGATCGCGAAGATGGGCCAAGTGCTGGTGAGCATCGAGCAGCTTGACCGTGCTCTGCGGGCGAACCCGCTGCATCCGCTCCTCGGCTCAGGCTCGATACACGCCTCGCTGATTGCCGGCGGCATCGGGCTGTCGACCTATCCAGACCGCTGCCGCCTAAGCTTGGAGCGTCGCACGATCCCTGGAGAGACGCCAGCCATCGTCGAGGGGCAGCTTCGTGGCATCCTTGCCGGCCTCGCTGCCCACGACGCGGAGTTCCGGGCCACGCTGCGCCGCGGGCTTGTTCGCGAGCCGTTTGAAGTAGCGGTCGATCAGCCGATTGTCCAGACGGTCATCGGCCAGGTCTGCCGCCTGATTGGACGAGAGCCGGAGGTTATCGGGGAGGCAGGCTGGATGGATTCGGCGCTCCTGGCCGCGGCAGGCATCCCGACTGTCATCTTCGGACCAGGCGGCGAGGGGGCGCACGCGATGGTCGAGTGGGTGAGCCTCGCTGATCTTGACATCTGCCGCCAGGTTTATCTGGCAGTTGCGCGGGAGTTCTGTGCATGATCGTCGTTGAGCCCAATCGCACGCAACGGTTCTTTCGTTCGCCGCTGGCGGAGCGAGAACTGCACAGCTGGCCGGTAACGCGTGAGCCACAAGCGTTTCACCAGCGATTGCCGGGCTACGCGCCCACACCGCTTCGCGACGCGCCGGATCTCGCCAGTCGCTTGGGTCTCGCACGGCTCTGGGTCAAGGATGAGTCGTTCCGGCTCGGGTTGCCCGCATTCAAAATTCTTGGCGCATCGTGGGCTGTCTACCGCGCGCTTGATCAGGAGCTCGCACGCCGGGCGGGACAGGGATTCACCTCGTGGGACTGTCTCGACGATCTTGCCCGGCAGGTGGCGGCGCTGGCTCCCCTCACACTTGCCTGCGCGACCGATGGCAATCACGGACGCGCGGTGGCGCGCATGGCTCGCTGCCTTGGTTTGGACGCACAGATTTTCGTGCCGGCGGACATGAGCGAGGCTCGCCGGCAGGCGATCGCCAGCGAAGGCGCGGTAGTGACGGTGGTCGAGGGTACCTACGATGATGCCGTCGCGCGTTCGGCCGAAGTGCAGGGACCGCGCTGCCTCGTCATCTCTGATACTGCGTGGCCGGGGTATGAGACGGTTCCCCGGTGGGTGATCGAGGGCTACTCGACCATCCTCTGGGAAGTTGAGGATGCGCTTGCCGCCCACGGTGAGCCCGGACCTGATCTTGTCGCAGTGCAGATCGGCGTAGGGGCGCTAGCGGCGGCGATCACTCGGCATTTCCGACGGCCTGGCGCTCCCCTCGCAGCGGAGATTCTCGGCGTCGAGCCGGCGCGTGCGGCCTGCATGCTTGCCTCGATGGAAGCCGGTCAGATCGTTCAGGTGCCCGGTCCGCACGACTCGATTATGTCCGGGTTGAATTGTGGCGTGCCTTCGGCGATCGCCTGGCCAGTGGTGTCGCGGGGAATTGATGCCTTCATCGCCATCGACGACGAGTGGGCGCGGGTGGCGATGCGGCTGCTAGCGGACGAAGGCATCGTCGCTGGGGAGTGCGGAGCAGCCGGCGTCGCCGGGCTGCTGGCCTGGGCGGAGGCATTCGGCGGCGATCTGCGCGGCCGTCGCGCCCTCGTCCTCATCACGGAAGGAGCCACCGATCCAGATGCCTACCGGCAGATCGTCGGCCAGCAGTCGTAGGGATGCGCGAGGTCTACCCGGTCTCAATCCCAGCAAGCGCGTGGTCCAAGTCCGCGATGATGTCGTTGGCGTCTTCGAGTCCAGTCGAAAGGCGGACGAGATTCGGCTGCACTCCTGCCTGCCGTGCTCCCTCTTCGCCTAATGTCCCAGCCCACATCGCGGCAGCGTGAACGGCAAGGGTCTCGAAACCGCCGAGGCTGACCGCTTGCTTGATCAGGCGCAGGCGCTGCATGAAGCGCTGCGTGGTTGCGTAGCCGCCGCGCACGGCGAAGCTGAGGGTCCCGCCGAAGCCGCTCATCTGGCGGCAGGCAAGAGCATGCTGTGGGTGCGATGGCAATCCGGGATAGTGCACTGACTCGATCGCGGGATGGCGTGCGAGGAACTCGGCAACTGCCTGCGCGGTCGCATTGTGCTGGTGCACGCGGAGGGGCAACGTGCGCAACCCGCGCAAGAGCAGCCAGGCGTCGAATGGGCCGAGCGTTGCGCCGAGAACGAGCGAGGTGTCCCAGATGCGGTCGATGAGCGGGCGCGGCCCGGCGATGACCCCCGCAATCAAATCGTGATGACCGCCAAGATACTTCGTGCCGCTATGCATGACGAGATCAATGCCGTGGTCGAGTGGTCGCTGGTTGATAGGTGAAGCAAACGTATTGTCGGCCAGGGTCAGGATGCCCTGGCCGCGCGCGATCTCGGCCACGGCCCGGAGGTCGGTCAATTGCAGCGTTGGGTTGGCTGGAGTTTCGACCAGGATCAGCGTGGTCCGCGGCGTGAGCGCGGCGGCGAACGCCGCGGGATCAGTCTGGTCCACCAGGGTGGACGTAATGCCAAATCTGGGGAGGAACTCAGCGAGGAGCTTGGACGTTCCCATGTAGTGATTGCGCTGGGCAATGACATGGTCACCTTGGCCGACCAGCGTCAGAACCGCGGTGGAGATCGCTCCCATGCCTGAGGCAGTGACCAGCGCCGCTTCCGCACCTTCCAGCGCGGCAACCACTGCTTCGGCGCGGGCCAACGTTGGATTGCCGTAGCGCGTGTAATACCGCGGATGGCGCGCTTCGGTCGCCATGGCTGCAAACTCTTCAGCCGTCTCTGCCCGGAAGGTGGACGTCTGATAAAGCGGTGGCGCGACACTTGCACTTGCTTCACTAGCCTCGTCAGCATGGATGACGAGCGAGGCGGGAGATAAGTGGTCAGTCATGAAATCGTCGCACTCCTTCGTGAGAGCTATGATCGCTTCGCACTGTCCTCCAAATGGTGGACGCGCCGCAGAGCAATTGGGTGCATGATGCATGGGCAGCGACTGCGCCCACGGCTCCGGCTGTAGGCTAGCGCACGCGCCGTGGGACGCGCATGGCGTCCCGGCTGTACGAGCGCCGGCTTGGCAGCGTCTGCTTGGCAACACATTGCGGATGCCGAGGTCGACATGAGTCGGCATGCATGCGGTAGACTATATTGTCAATTAGCAAATGGAGAACGCGTCCTCGCGCGCTCATCACCAGGCGCGATCGCTTCTCCACAATGAGGATCGGACCTCGTGGCTTGGGTCGCCACTGGAGTGGCCACACCGTATCGAACCCTACCCCGTCACAGCGCAAGCGACCCCGCGTAGGACCAACCGATGAGACGAGCCGTTTTTGCCACCACGGCCACCACCCCTTCGCAGAACGGTACGCAAACTGCCGCTCCATTACCATGGGCCTTACCTTGGCCGTGTCGCACTTGCATCCTCCTGGCGATCCTTGCAGCGCTCGCCGCGGTAATCACGCCAGCACGACTGGCGCGCGCCGCTGAACCACCGGGTGGGCTGACCACCGATTGGGACACCGCGGAAACCGAGCATTTCCGGTTTTTCGTGCAACGCAACGAGCAGACGACGGCTAGTGCATTCCGCGATGCCTTCGGTCCGTTCGCGGAGACAGCCTACGAAGAGCTGAGCCTGCTATTCCGCACCACGGCGGACCGCAAGATTGCAGTTTATGTCTATGTAGACAGCTCCGGATATGAGACCGCCGTGGCGGCGACTGGCCGGAACGAGATTGCCGGCATCTTCGCCCATGCCGATCCCCGGAATCTCGACATCGCGATTCCGCTCTCGCGCTTCACCGCGTCGTCTGAACTCGAAGCAGAAAATCAGCTTCGCCACGCAATATCTCATATTCTGACGGGAATTGCGAGCAATTTTCGCATTCCCAGAGGATTTGATGAAGGTATCGCGCAATATGTTGAGCGACCGAATACGCCGAAACTTGCCCGGCTGGCGGCGATCGTGCAGGCGGCCAACCAGCGCTCCGAGCTTCCGTCCTGGTCGAATCTCAACCGCGATCATCCGATTGACGACGATGACCTGATCGCTGCACAAGCGTACGCGGTGGTTGCGTACCTGATTCAGCATCACGGCTTGCCAGAATTTCAGCGGTTTCTCGTCGAGCTGCGCACCGCGGAGAACTGGCGCGAAGCCCTGCGCAATGCGTATTACCCGACTGATGCCAATTCGCTGGAGAAGATGTGGCGCGAGCGAGTGACCAGGTGGGTGACGAGCGACTGGCGCTGGAATCTCGTTGCCGGGTTCGATCTCGAGCCTGCGAAGCAGCTCCTCGCGCGTGGTAGCTATCGCGCGGCGCAAGACGCGTTGCAGCTTTCCGAGCAGTTATTCCGTGCGCTCGATGATCCCCGCCGCCGGGACGAGGTTGAGATGCTCCAAGCGCAGTCCGCGATCGGGATTCAGGCGGAAGAGCTGATGTCCGATACGCAGCAAGCGCTGGAACGCCATAGCTACGACCGGGCACAAGTCAACTTGGCCAAAGCAAAGGATCAGTACGCGCTCCTACCTCCGGAGCAGCGCCCGGACGATCTGATCGCTGCCTATGAGCAGATCATCGCGGATGGCATGCGCGCCGAGCAGAGGCTCGAAGAGGCCCTGGCGCGCGCGCACCATTGGGGGGACTACCCGGAGGCGCGCGCGGCGGCACTCGAAGCTGGCTCCTTGTTCGCCCGTCTCGGCGACGAGGAGCGCCGCGTTCAGGCGCAAAGCATTCTGACCGATCTTGATACACGGCAACGGCGACTCGTGCTCATGCTCGGCGCGCTCGCAGTGCTGACGCTGGCCTGGCTTGCCCTCTGGTTATGGGCGCGGGGACCCTCCGAAGTGCAGTGGGAGTAATGCCTCATGGCAACCCGAGTCACGCTTCCCAGTCCGCGGCGCGCGATCATCGAGATTCCCCCACGCTCCTGGATAGTCAGGTGGGAGCGGCTACGCGATTGGCAGCCACCACGCGGTAAGGCGCTTCACCGCGCACTCTACCGGACGATAACTCTGCCCTACTGGCTGGCTTCCGATATCCCGGCGCCACACCTCCCTGCGCTCGACCGGAAACCGCCGGCTGCTGGCCTCGCTGGCGATCAGGTTGTCCGCAACCTGAATCGCATCGCCCGGCGCGTCTGGCTGCAACGCGCACTTGGGCTGATGGTGCGCTCGGTGTGGCTGGGCCTGCTTGCGGCGTGCGTCTGGCTGATGGTGGATATTCAGGGTGGTCCTGCCTTCGAAGAGCGCAGGTTGCCCTGGTTGATCGGCGCGTTTTTGGTGCCTGGATTGATCTTCGCGTTGCTGGTCCGGCCAACGCGCCGGCAGGTAGCGCGGATGCTCGATCGGTCCTTTGGCTTGCAGGAACGGATGGTGACGGCGGTCGATAATCTGGGGAAGGCCGTGCCCAAGCCCGGCGAGCGCCCATCGTTGGTCTACCTGCAAATGGCCGATGCCGCCAATGTGGTCGAGGCATTCCGCCGTCACCCAGCATTCGCGATCACCTTGCCCGTGCGTGAGATCGTTTTGGTGATCACGACGGCGCTACTGCTCGCGTCACTGTATTTCATGCGTGGCGTCGGTGGCGATGTTCCGCCGACGCAAGCTGGAGCAGTGCCGCCATTTAAGCCCGCTTCTGAGCGGCTCCTCCAGCCACCGGTGGACCCGAGCGGCGCGACAACCCAACAAGATGTGCCGACGCTCCAGGAAGTGGAGCAACGAGCGCAGCGCTCCAACGAGGCGCGCCAGGACCTCGCACGGCTAGCCGAAGCGATGCGCGATCATGCGGTGACGAGCGATGCCGCCGAGGCCATTGAGCGTGGCGAGTACAGCGAGGCGGCCAACGATCTGCGAGAACTCGCCGAGCACGCCGACCGGCTCTCCCCCGCATCGCGCGAGCAGCTTGCTCAGGACTTGGAGGCCGCGGCTTCCGATATGTCCGAGGGGAGCCAGCAGCTTGCGGATGCCACGCGGCAGTCTGCCGAAGGCCTGCGCCAGGGTGGCGAGCCAGCGAAAGAAGGGTTGCGGGAGCTTGGCGACGCGGTCGAGCAGACCGGCAAAGAGGTCGTGTCGCAGCAGGAGCTTGCTCAACAGATGGAGCAAGCGCGTGCGGCTCAACGGCGCAACTCCGGTGCTTCTGGCGACGCATCGTCTTCTGAGCCGCAATTGGGCGACGCCGGCAGCGATCAGCAAGCCGGTGGCCAGAGCGGTGAGCAGCAGGGCAGCGAACCCGGCCAGGCCGGCGAGGGAGCAGATGCGGAGCCGGGTCAAAATGCCTCATCTGATCAAGCTGGACAACAAGATGGAAGCGCTACCGACGGGAGCACGGGGCCAAGCCGCCGGCAAGTTACTCAGGGGCAGGCGACGAATGGGCAGGCCCAAGATCCCGGCCAGGAAGCAGGTGGACAACCCGGGCAAGCCGGTGATCCTGGCAATCAGGGCGCGAGTGGCACCGAGAGCGAGAGCGGGGCCGCCAGCCAGGGGAGCGATGCCGGTGCCAATGGGAGCGACCAGAGCTCGGCGGCGCAACAGAATGGGCAACAGCCTCAGAACGGCACAACAGGCGGCGAGGGCGCTCCCTCCGAGGAACAGGTGTCTAGCCAGGATGTGCCGGATGGGCAAGGCCGCGACGCGCAAACCGATCCACGGGAGGCAATTACCCTGTCTCGCGCTCCGGAGGGTGAGAGCGTGCAAACTGGCGGCAGCAGCGGCGGCTCCAACGCGGGTTCGGGGCCGGGCGTTGCGATCAGCGGCGGCACGGCCACGCAAGGTGAGGTTGGCGTCGCTGGCCCAGACAGCAATCGCGTTCCACCTGCCTACCGTTCGATCGTGGAAGCATACTTTTCGGAGTCAGATCAGTGACATGGGCTGAGCTACCCGGCCGCATTCGTCAGGCATTGCCGTCCTTTCGCGTCCGGGGCAATGGCGCTGCCCACGGCCTGGTTAGCTCGCGTCATGTGGCTGTTGAGGAGACGCTGTTCGACGAGGAACTGCTCGCGCGCCTGCGTCGCCTGGTCTTACTCTCCCGCCGCTCGATTGCCGAAGGGTTGGCCGGGGAGCACCGGTCCCGGCGCCGTGGATCGTCGCCAGAATTTGCAGACTTCAAAAGCTACAGCCAAGGTGACGACTTCCGCAGGATCGACTGGAATATCTACAGCCGTCTTGACGAGCTCTTCGTTCGTCTAAGCGAGGTTACCACCGAGCTGACGGTGCACATCCTCCTCGATGCCAGCAACTCGATGGATTGGCGCAGCGATCCGAGCCTTCCAACGAAATTTGCCTACGCCCGGCGTGTTGCCGGGTCACTCTGTTATGTCTCGTTGTGGCATTTCGACCGCATCGTGATCGCGCCCTTCGGGCGGGAGCTTGGCCCGGTGTTTGGTCCAGCTCAGGGCCGGTCCCACGTGATGCCGATGTTGATCTACCTGAGCGCACTTGAGCCGTTAGGCGAGACCGACCTTGCTACATCGCTCGACCGCTACGTGCGAGCGCGGCGGCGGCCCGGAATCATGGTGCTGCTCTCCGACTTGCTGTCTGGCGAGCTGACAGATCTGAAGGCCGGACTCCGCGAGCTTCGCGCTCGTGGCTGGCAGACGATCGTGGTGCATGTGCTCGACGAAGCGGAGCTTGCGCCCGAGCGCATGTTGCCTGCCGGCATGAGTGGCGGCCTCGCACCGGCGGAGCTGATTGATGTGGAATCTACGCAGCGGTTGCGCTTGACGCCCACGCCGCATGTCCTGGAGCGCTACAGAGCAGCGATCACGTCCTGGCTTGCGGATGTCGAGGCGGTCTGCGTCGAGGAGGAGGCCGACTATCTCCGG
This sequence comes from Thermomicrobiales bacterium, assembly GCA_042408955.1. GTDB lineage: Bacteria > Chloroflexota > Chloroflexia > Thermomicrobiales > UBA6265 > CALGSZ01. The sequence continues at coordinate 17,454 of JBHOQQ010000021.1, read as the reverse complement.
CTGCAAACCGATTGGCCGTTCGAGACGATCGTCTTGCGCTTGCTCCACGCCAAGGGAATCCTCGCATGAGTGGCCTTGAGCTCCTTGCTCCTGCTGGTCTTATCGCACTACTCAGTGTACCGCTCGTCATCCTCTTGCACATGCGGCATACTGAGCCAGTTGTTCGTCCGGTGCCAACCCTGCGCTTCTGGTTGGCAGCCCTGGAGCAGCGAACCGAGACGTCGCGCTTTCGCCGGCCTCCGCTGACGCTGCTGTTGCTGCTTCATCTCTTGATCGTCGTGGCAATCGCGCTCGCGCTGGCGCGCCCGGTCACGTCGCGCGCCTGGGGTGGCATAGCGACGCGCACCGAGCCGAAGCACGTCATCCTTCTCCTCGACGGTTCGACGAGCATGGCGGCCACCGACACGCCGTCGGGCCGGAGCCGCTTCGAGGAGGCACGCGCGCTGGCGCTCACGCGCTTCGGTGATCTGCGCGAAGGCGACGTGGCGACCCTTGTGCTCCTCGGCACTCACCCGCTCACCTTCGAAGCGACCGATGCGGCGAGCATCCGCGCTTTGCGAGACGCGTTGCGGAGCCTCCCGCCACCGGGCGGCCGGGCTGATCTGAACGCCGCGCTGCGGCTGGCGAACGATCTCCTCCTGCCGGATCTGGCAGACCAAATTGTGCTGATCTGCGACGGGGCTCTGGTGGCTGACCCCTCGGTTGTCGCCAATCTCGGCGCCCCAATCGAGCTTGTCCGCGTCGGGCGCCTAACCACGGCGAATCTGGCAATCACCGATCTCTCCGCTCGGGCGTCTCCTGACGCGCCCGACCGCTACCAGCTTTATTCCCGGATCGTGAATTTCGGCGGCGAGCCACAGACGGTTCGCATCGTCTTCTTAGCGGATGGCATCGAGTTTGAGTCACGGACGGAGACAATTGCTCCGGAAAGTGATGCCGAGATCGTCGCTGCAGATGTGCCGGAGGGTGCGTCCCGGATCACGGTGACCGCGAGCACACGGGATGCGCTGCTGGCAGATAACACCGCTTCGTTGGTGCTGCCGCAGAAGGCAAGTCTCGGGTTGCGCATTTTGCTGGTTTCCGACACAGCGGGCTACGTGCGGCGGGCGCTCACCGCCCTGCCAGGAGCGCAATTGACGGTGCAATCGACTGCCGATCATCTCAGCGCCGATCCGGCTGATCTGAACGCCGACCTGATCGTGTACGAAGGGTTTACGCCGCCGGTTAGTTCTCTCCCGCACCGTCCGGTACTCTTCATCAATCCCCCGCGCGATGGCTTCTTCCCGGTTTCAGGCACGATGACCTCGCCGGTGATCGACCGCTTGCGCGCACACGATCCACTCCTCGCGGGCGTTGATCTCACTGGAGTGACGTTCGGCGAGACCGCGATTCACCAACTCGATGGCACCGCGACCGAGGTGGTCGGTGGTGCTGACCGTGATCGCGGCACCAGTGGTCCGCTGATTTACCGTGGGACTGCTCCCGAAACCGGTGAGCCGATGATCGTCCTCCCCTTTGATCCGAACGATGAGCGATCCAACCTAGCGCGTCGCGTCGCCTTTCCCATCTTGATGGCGAACATTGTTGATGAGCTTGCTCCGAGCGCGTTGCCGGCGTCGCTTCCGCTCGGCGAGCCGCTGCGCTACCGGCCACGATCCGGCGCGGCGACCGTCCGCATCACGCCGCCGGATGGCGAGCCCGTGGATCTGCCAGTCGCACACGATCCAGGAACAGAAGCAGGATCTCTGGCTCAGCCATTGCGGGACGTGGTGTTCCTAGATACCGGGCGTCCTGGTGACTATCAGATCGCCGAGGTCGATGTCGATGGAAACGTCATTGGTGGCGGCACGTTCGTCATCAATGCCGGCCACGCGCGGGAATCGGACTTGCGGGCGAACCTCGATCTCCCGGGCATTTTAGCAGCCGCCCATGCTACGGCCGAACCGGGTACCAGGCTCGGTTTGGCCGACTTGTGGCCGACCCTTGTGACCGCCGCACTCATTATCCTCGGTTTGGAGTGGCTCTGGGCGATTCGCCCTGCTCGTGCTCGCCGCCGCTCTCCCACCACTCTCCCGAGTCACGCGTAGGAGCGCCATCATGACAGACTGGCTTGGCATCGCCTTCGCTCGACCATCAGCGCTTTGGGTGTTGCTCGCGCTCCCGGTGGTAGCCATCACTGGCTACGCGCTTGGGGTGCATCGCCGGGGCTTTCCAAAACTGGCCGTCCCGCTGCGTGTTATTTCCCTGGCGCTGCTGATTCTGGCGCTGGCCGAACCCCTGCGCGTCCAAGGCTCCGGAGCAAGCAGCCTGGTCTTCGTCGTAGATCGGTCGAAGAGCATCAGCGACGACTCGGCCCGGCACATTGAAGAATGGATCTCCCGCGCGCTGGGCAGCGCGGGCAATCAAGATCGGTCAGCGATTGTGACGTTCGGCTCTTCCCCAGTCGTGGCTGCGCCCGCCACACGCGCGACATCCCTTGGTACCGCTTGGGAAGAGACGCAAGTGCCCGACCGTGAGTACACCAACATTGAGTCGGCCCTTGCCCTGGCGCGAACGCTTCCCCTTGGCTCCCGGCGTATCGTCCTGATCTCGGATGGAGCCGAGAACATCGGCGCGGCGCTGAATCAGGCTGGCCAGGCGGCAGCCGATGGCACGCCGATCGACGTGCTGCCGGTTCCAGGAGTCAGCGAGGGTGATCTCAGGATTGAAAGTGTGGTGGCACCCAGCGCGGTCTGGCAAGGCGATACGGTGACGGTCGTCGCCAGCGTCGCGACCGCAGCGGGTGGGACCGGCACCATCAGCCTGGAGGTGGATGGCACTGCACAAGCGCAACCTCAGGAGACAACGTTTCCGCCGGGCCTGAGCTCTCACACGTTTGAGGTCACGCGGCTGTCATCCGGTTTCCACACCCTCGCCGTGCGTGTCTCCGGTGATCCGTCTATTGACCGGTATCCCGAGAACAACGCCTTTCCGCTAGCAATCGTCGTACGAGGCGGGCCGAAGTTGCTGCTCGTCGTGCCGCGTGGTGCCGATCCCGGTCTGCTGCGTGGCGCTTTCGAACGCCAGGGCGCCGACGTCACCACCGTCGAGCCGGCAGAGGTTCCCTCGCGCTTGTCAGATCTGGGAACGTACGATGCCGTCATTCTCAACAACGTGCCGGCCAATGCGCTCTCGCTTGACCAATTGACCGCACTGCGCGAGGCGACGAAGTCGCTTGGCCGCGGACTCGTGGTGCTTGGGGGAACCTCCAGCTATGGGCCTGGGAACTATGCCGGGACGGTGCTTGAGGAGAGCTTGCCCGTCACCGTGAAGGTGACCGACGGGCGCGAACGGCAGCGCGTGGCTTTGCTCCTCATCATGGATAAATCTGGCTCGATGAGTTATGACCCGCTGGGTGGGACAAGCAAGATTGACATGGCCAAAGAGGCTGTCCGCATCGCTGCGCAGTCGCTGGCGAATGGTGATGAGGTCGGCATTTTGGTGTTCAACGATCAGCAGCAGTGGATTTTCCCGATTACTCCCATCGAGGGGCAGGAGACCCGAGATGCCATCAACGCGGCGGTTGAGCAGATCACTGCAGACGGCGGTACTGAGATCTACCCCGCCCTGAATGTCGGCTTCGACGCGATCTCAAAGACCGACGCTGATGTTCGCCACATCGTGCTCCTGTCGGACGGGAAGTCGCGTACCGGCACTGAGGAGAGCTACCGGCGGCTGATCGAAGAGATGACGCAGCAGCGCACGACCCTATCCACCATCGCCATCGGCGATGATGCCGATACCAATCTGCTGCAAAATCTCGCTGAATGGGGCAACGGAAGGTATCACTTCACGGAGCGGCCGGAGGATATCCCGCGCATCACGCTGGCGGAAGCCCAGAGCGCTGGAAGCCAGTCGATCATTCGCGGCGAGTTCTCCCCGATTCAGACGCGGCCGAGCCCGATCATGCAAGGGTTTGCACCAGACGACCTGCCACCCTTGCAGGGCTATGACTTTGCCGAGGCCAAGCCAGACGCGCAGGTGATCCTGACCAGCACGCGAAACGACCCGGTGCTCGCGAAATGGCAGCTTGGCCTGGGCCGGGTGGTGGCCTGGACTGCCGACGACGGCACCGACTTCGCAATCGGCTGGCCGCAATGGGACCGATATGACGAATTTTGGGCCAATGTGGTTCGCTGGGCCTTGCCAGATCCTGAGAACCGGCCGCTGCAGGTCGGCATCGAGCGCCAAGGTACCGAGGTCGTCGTCACGGTCACGGCCATCGGCGACGATCGGGATTATGTCAATAATGCTCCGACGTGGGCGACCGTCACCTCTCCCTCGGGAGGTGTAAGCACGGATATCCCGCTCTATCAGTCAGGACCTGGTGAGTACCAATTTCGCGTCAACGCTCCAGAGCCCGGGGCGTATGCCATTCAGCTCCGCCAGGTGCGGAGTACGGGAACGATCGAGGAGCTGACCGGATTTGCCGTGCCGCCGTCACCGGAGCTACAGCCGGCGCCCGATGGCAAAGCGTTTCTGGCCACCATCGCCCAGCGCACCGGTGGCCGCGTGCTGTCGCTCGATGACCCTGGTGCAGTCTTTGACGCGAGTGCTGGGCCTGGCACGCCGCTGCGCGACTACCAGCCGGTTTGGTTCGTCCCGCTGGGTCTTGCGCTGGCATTGCTCCTGGCCGAACTCGCGGTGAGATTGGAATTTCTCCCGCGCTTGCGCGGTCTCGGCGTGTGGCCGCGCCGCCTTGCCTAGACAGTGTGAGACCGGCCTTTGCGGATCGTCCTCAGCTGGCACGGGGCAATCCCCATACCGCGTGTGCCTCCGCTACACTCTTGGCAGGTGACCGTGCCTCGCAGGGGATGGGACGAGTGTGATCCGTGTTTATGTTCACACGCTTCGCAATCAGCTCCGCAATGATGTCCCAGTATCGCAGATCAGCGACATCATCAGGGAGCGGGATGGCCTGCTCTGGGTTGATGTGAGCGATCCTGCTCCTGAGGATGAACGCCTGCTTGCGGAGGAGTTCGGGTTTCACCCACTGGCGATCGAAGATGCAATTCGGCACCACCAGCGGCCGAAAACCGATATCTATGACGACTTCATCTTCATCGTGTTCTATGCGCTGCGTTGCGATGACGCGGGCGCGGTCAGCCCGGCGCAAGTTGCTTTGTTCGTCGGGCGCAACTACCTCGTGACAGTGCATCCTGGCTCGTTGCCGGAGCTGGAGGAAGTCCGCCAGCGCTGGTGCAGCAACGGGAATCACCAGAAGCGCAACCGGATCGGGCTGCTGGTACATGCGATTCTCGATACGATTGTCGATGGTTACTTCCCAATCGTTGATACGATTTCCGACCGTATTGAAGATGTGGAGGCGCGGATCTTCGAGCAGTTCGACCCCAGCGCGCAGCGCGAGGTCTTTGGGTTGAAGAAGGAGCTGCTGGAAATCCGGCGGGTTGTGGCGCCGGGGCGGGACGCGCTCAACGTGCTCCTGCGCCGGGACAGTCCCGCATTCGACGAAGAGAGCTTCGTGTATTTGCAAGATGTCTACGACCATGTCCTGCGGATTGTTGACGCCGTGGACGTGTATCGTGATCTGCTATCCAGCGCGCTGGATGCCTACCTGTCGGTCACGTCGAATCGTCTCAATCAAATCATGAAGACATTGACGGCGTCATCGATCATCTTGATGAGCATGACACTCGTGGCGAGCGTCTATGGCATGAACTTCGAGCACATGCCAGAGCTGCGGTGGCAGCTTGGGTACGCTTGGGCGCTCGGGTTGATGGTGCTGATCGGCGGTTCGCTGGTCGTATTGTTCCGCCGGATCAATTGGCTCTGACGTCGCCGGGTGTGTTCAAGGTCTCGTCGGCTCTGGCTGGCTCCGCGGCTGCTGGGGATGGTGATTCATCTGTTGCGACATCGCCGGCGTCCACCTGGGTGGACTGCTCCGCTGTGGTGTGCGCCGGAACTCCCCAGAGCGCTGCCAGCCATTCTGCCGCCACCGCCGTCCAGTCGTCGATGAGCTCATAGAGACCATGGAAGCCGCGTGGGTACCAGACGAGGGTAGCCCATTCTCCTGCGGCAGCAGCGAGGTGCAGCGCTTCATCAGGGGGCACGATCAAGTCGCGGCCCGCGCCAAAGACGAGCAACGGCGTTCGCAACCGCCCGATCACCGGCCGGAGGGTAAATTCGCTGGCCAGCTTCTGCACATCTCCGGCTTTCCCGGTCAGCGAGAGCAATTGCTGACGCACCAGCGGACTGACCGTTGACAACCAGGCACCTGGCTCGAAGGGCGGCGTTACCGCGATACATGCATCAATCCGGCGGTCGAGTGCCGCGGCCTTGACGGCAATGACACCGCCCAGGCTGAACCCCACGAGGGCGACACGCGCGGCGTCCAACCCCTCGGCGTCCACCAGGGCGAGAATGCCATCGGTGAGATCGTCACAATCTCCCGTGAGCGGTCCTCTCGCGGCCTCCCCGGTCCCGGGCCAGTCTAGCGCCAGCACCGCGATGCCGCGCTCCAACCACGGATCGGCCCAAAGCAGCAACTCTTCTTTGGTGGTCGTGGCGCCATTCAGCAGCACGGCCAAAGGAGCGTGCTCAGCGCCAGAGGAGGGCCTGGCCAGATACGCAGGCAGCTCCACGGTGCGCCAGCCGACCGAAACGCGCCGCACACCAGGCAGGAGCCGCGGAATAGCCTGCGAAAACGATTGTATGGCAGCGGCACGCAACGCACGAACGGTGCGCGGGTCGTCATCGGTAATGAGATGAGCAACGTGGTAACACATGGCCGCGTTGCGCCGGGCAATCGCGGCTTCCCGCCAGTGTCCGGCATGCTCTTCCCGCCGGGCCTCATTGAGAAATCGCTGAGCGGCGCGGTTCCACGCTGGCAGCCAGTCCTCAAGCCTTCGCACCTCCCCGAGCGCCCGGTCGATCGTCTCCGGTGGCAGCCGCATCGCCAGAAACCGGGCACGAAACGCCGCGGGCAATCCTCGCCCGGTGCGCAGGCGGAGGTACCAGTCCACATGCCGAGCCGTCAACCGGCCTGCCAGCCGCCACAGGTGCTCGCCGAAACGCCAGCGGACCGGCGACTGATATCGCGACATGGTATCAGGATTCCCAGGTTTCACGGTCTCCGGCTTCACCCTGCCCACAAGCGCTGGCGCGCTCGCAGGAGCGCGTCTTCAATCGTCACGAGATCGTCGTCGAATCGCGACACGATCACGATGGATTCGATTCGAGAGTTTTCCCGGCGTAAATGGGCGACAATTGCTTCCACGATCGCCTCGATGGTCACTGCGCGATCATGCGGTGTCGCTTCGGCACGTAGCCCGAGCAACGGCAGGGCAACCGAGCGAAACCGGCGAGCATCGGCCAAACGTAGCGCGGCAGCGGTCGCACGCCGGACCTCTGGCAACTCCGCGGGATCGCCCAGCCGTGGCGCCACCACGGCATGGATAATCGCTTCGATGCCCCGCTCGACGAGCCGCCCAGGCGTCGTGACAATCGCCTCGCCGAGCTCTAGCGGCGCCTGCGCCATTGCCTCGCGTTCGACCTCCGGCCCAGCGGCCATGCGGACTGCACCAGGAGGGCCTGCGCCCATCAATCCCCGGACGTTGGCAGCATACACGATTGCCTGTACTGGCTGGTCGATCAGTTCACCGGCCGCGGCGCGTACCTGCGTCCGGCCGAAGAGAATTGGCTCCGCTTCGATCATCGCAATCCTCGCCCGCGCGTTCCGCGATCTGGGCGCTGCGAGTCTACCATCCTCTCGCGTGGGTGCGTCCAGACCAGCTCCTGCCGCGCCTGCTCAACGAGCCCCTACCATCCTCTCGCGTGGGTGCGTCCAGGGGAATGATGGCTAAGATGGGGGCTAGGGGCGAGGGGTTAGGGGCTTGGGGCTCAGGAGGGGGTCAGCGATGCTCCGAGCTTCGAACTACGAGTCAACGGTAGGGGAGGGACCTGTGCCCTCCCCAGGGGTCAGGAGTCAGGTGCCCGGACGGCGCGTTCCTCAGGGATGAGGGCGTGCCCTCCCCAGGGGTCAGGAGTCAGGGGCCGGGAGTCGGTTAGGGGTTGGGGATGAGGGGCTGGGGAAGCTTTGAGCGACGAGCTAGGAGCCACGAATCATTCGTAGAGGAGGCACCGGTGGCCTCCCGAGCCGTCAGGGTGTGTGCGGCGCGGTGCATCACGTCCGTTCAGCCCATATCCGTCCGACGGCAATGCGCGGGCCGGGAACGCGGCGCGAACGTCCCCGCCCTCGACATACTCGGGACACGGCTTAGTCCCATCGCGCGGGGCTCAAGTCTCCGCGCTCAACCGATGAAGCCCCCTCAAGGGGGAGAAAACGAGAGCACCGCGTGGGAAAGACCAGCCGGCTTCGCGCTCTCAGCGCGGGGGTTTTTAGCCCCACGCGATAGGGCTTGTGCGCCCTTGCGTGCCACCCGGCAACGGTCACGCCTGCACACACTCTCGCGCTGGGCGGCATCGCCCGTCGGGCATCAGCATCAGCGTGGCTAATTGCACTACGGGTGGACACGATGAATCGCGCCCTCCCACTTCCTGACGGCTGATTGCTGACCCCCGACTCCTGACCTCCTCCTGAGCCCCCAGCCCCTGATCACTAGCCCTTTCCGGTAGCTCCTGCGGCGCAGTGTTTCACGCGGCCAGGCGATCCGGGTCGAGGAGGAGGATGACCGGCTGGCTTCCGCTATCCACAGCCAGGTACAGGCCATCTGGGGTCCACAGCGGTCCTGCCACGGTACTCTTTTCTGGCAACTCGCTTGCCACGCGGACCGTCCCGTCAATGGCGACGATGACGATGCTCTGGCCATCGGTGACTACCAGCTCCTCGCCGCTCGGGGCGAACGCCCATCCCGCGGACGATCCTGTTGCGAGATCCAGGGTCATGAGCGGAGTCCCTGGGTTCGTCACATCCGAGACAATCAACTGGCTATTCGCAACAAAACTGATCAGTGTTCCGACCGGACTTGTCAGCACAGTGCTCTCTGGTACGACACCACCGCCAAGTTCTGTCACTGTTCCATCCAGATCGATCCGCAGCCAGCCGCCGGACGCCGGCACAAGGAAGCCGTTCGGTATCACCGCAGCAGACTGGCTCGCAAGCGACAGCCCCTCGCCAGTCCACACCAGGAACGGGTTGGCGCCATCCCAGTCCGCTCCCCAAAGTTCCAGCCCGCCAGCGGTGACGCGCAAGTAGTACAGGTTTCGGTCCTGCCAGCCGACAGGCACGTCCATATCTTCACCGGGAGAGGATGCGGGGAAGGCATGGTATTCCTCCGCGTCCCACACCCAGACTTGGTTATCGACCGCATAGAGGAGCACTTCACCCTTTGGCGACCACCGCGGCAGACGTCCAGATCCGAGGTCGGCCACTACATTCCCCGCGTCGTCAGACACAAGGAGATGATTGCCGCTGGTGACCGCGTAGTGACCGAGCGCGGAACGCAGGAGCGGGCCGGGCAGGGGCCATGAGCCTTGGGGCAAGATAGCAGAGCGTTGACCTGAATCGAGCCACGCACTCGCTCCTCCCGCCGCGCCTCTCCTGCTGTCCTCATTGTTACCGCGATGTGATCCCTCGCCACCGTGTCCGGTGTCGCTAGAGCCAGAATCGCTCCCCTCGTTATCCCCCGAACCACCCAAGGCAGGCTCGATTCCCGGCCCCTGACCACTGTTGCCACCGCCTCGCGGCTGAATGGGCGGCGTCGGCGAGGGAACGTCCGTGAATGTTGTCACGTCCTCTTGTGCTGCCGGAGAGCCGGACGCCGCGGCTGGGGACTCGGTCCCGGCGCCGGTTCCAGGCGACTGCCGTGGCACGATCCGCGGCGTCGCGGTCGGTTCTGGTATTGGTGTCTCCGTTGGCGTTGGCGTGCGCGTGGGCCGGGGCGTGGGAGACGGCTCCGGCTCCTCCGTTGGCGTCGCGGTCGGCGTTTCCGTTGGCGTGGCCGTCGGCTCAGGGGTCGGCGTCTCGGTTGGCGCCGCCGTTGCTGTCGCCGTGGCCGTCTCAGTCGGCGTGCGCGTCGCTGTCTCGGCCGGCTCCGGCGTGACCGACGGCTCGGAGGTCGCCGTCGGCTCAGAGGTCGGCGTCCGCGTCGGCCGTGGTGTCCGTGTCGGCTTCGCCGTAGGGGTGGCGGTCGCGCTTGCCGGCGTCAAGCCAGCGGCTCCGAGTGCAGCTGTCTCAGAAGGCGCCGGTGTGTAGCGAATGTTGGGCAGCGTTGGAGTAGGAGACGGCGTTGCCGAATGCCCGGACGGCTGGGTAGGCGTTGGCGTCAAGCCAGCCGTCTGTGCGAGCGATTCGCTCGTCGTGGGCGAGACGTGTGGCGTTCGGGTCCACTGCTGGGCGATCGCGGTGTCGCTGGCTGCCTGAGGACCTTCCGGCGGTGTTTCACGCATGCCGCGAAAGATCAGGGCGCTGGCAAGGACGACGAGCAGAACCATCGTGACCGCGGCGATCGGCATGGCAGCCCAGCGATGCCCAGCGCCCACCGGCATCAAGCGAGACCACCAGGACCGTCCAACATGAATACGCTCCCGAACCTGCCGGCTGACGAGTGGGCTCGCGGGCAAACGCGGAAGCTCGCGCAGGCTGCGCGCCATCACCTCCATCTGCGCTGCAAAGGCCCGGCATTGCGGGCACGTCGCCAAGTGGGCCAGCAGCGCCCGGTTCTGCGCGTGGCTAAGGGGAGCATCGAGCCGCGCCGAGATCAGCGCCTCGGCCTCGTCATGTGTCAGTGGCGCCGGCTCAGCATGCATGGAACCTTCCTGACTGCGGGCTCTCCCACTCACCGCCCACTCTCCCAATCACCCGCGATTTCCGGGTCGTCCGCCAGGGGACCACCGTAGGCAGCGGCAAAAGCCTTCCGCGCTCGGAACAGGCGCAACTTCGCGGCATTCTCGGTAATCTCAAGCGCTTGGGCCGTTTCGGCCAGGGACAATCCCTGGTAGTGGCGCAACAGGAGCGCTGCAGCGTAGTGCTGCGGAATCTTCGCGAGTGCCTGCTCGACGTCATGCTTGCGCCCGACGCTGCGCTCGACGGAATCGTCCGTTGCCTGATCCTGCCCGGCCATGAAGGGAATCCAGCGAATGAGCTTCTGCCGCCGCAAATGGGAAATCGCGGTATTTGTGGCGATGCGGTAGAGCCAGGCCTTGAAGGCGAGATCGGGCCGGGTTGAGGGGAGTGCGCGGTAGGCCTTGATGAACGTGTCCTGAGCCAGATCCTCGGCTAGGGCACGGTCGCCAACCATGCGATGGAGGTAGTTGAGGATCGGCGCATGATACCGCTCGAAGAGGCGCTCAAATGCTACCGGGTCTCCAGCGCGGGCTCGCGCCACGAGATCCCCGTCGTCAGCCACGCCGCCGCTCCCTACCCGCGTAGGCGCTTCGGTCGCATTGCCAATCCATGTCATCGCCTGGTTCATACCGGCGGCTTCCCCCTCCATTCGGCTGCTGAAACGCACTGCCACCTGGCTTGGTTTCGCGCCCCAACACTGTGGCGAGCCGACGGTCGGAGAGCCGCATTTCTCTCGCGGTGAGCATACCAAAGCCTCGCGCGATCAGTCGCCCAGCATCCCAAGCGGGCGTGCAGCCCGGCGTGTGGTGCACCGCACACCGGCGCAGATCAACGTGCACTGGCAAAGCTCGTGGCTCGTAGCGATATGGGAGCCTTACCCCGGCGTTGTTCCACGTGGAACCCAGCCGCGCCTTATCCCTTGCGTTGGGACTCCACGGCATGGCGCCGCGGGATGCGTGATTGTGGCTGCGTGCTGGGGCGGGACGCCGTGGCCGGCGTTCTCGGCTGCCCGGCTTGGTGCCGCGCGAGGACCGCGTTGAGTTCAGCACCGAGGAGGATGATCAGGCAGAGCCGGTATAACCAGAACGAGAATGCCAGGATGCCTCCTAGCGCGCCATAGGCCGGCCCCGCCCAGCCGGTGGCATATCGAACATAGAGTCCGAACCCATAGGTCACAATGGAAAGGAGCACGACCGCTAGCACCGAGCCTGGTGTCAGCCAGGAGAAGGGGATGGGGGTGTCTGGACCGGCCCAATACAGCACTGCCAGCGCGGCTGCGAGCGCCAGGGCAACGAGCGGCCAGCGCAGCCACGCCCACACTGACTCTTAGGCGCCACCCAGACCAAACAAGTCGGCCAACACGTGGCCAAGTTCCCGCCCGGCGACCAGGAGCGCCGATGAGATGACCACGGCAACACCAAGCGCGAGCGTCAGTCCCAATGCGATCAACGTGCGCCGGAGCCAGGAGCGCTGGTCGTTGGTCGCGAAGGTTCTGTTGAGCGCCTTCATGAGCGCGGCGATCGCGTTCTTGGCACTCCACAGCGCAAGAAGAGCGCCAAATGAGAGCAGACCGGGTTGCTCTTGCTCGATGATCGTCCGGACAGGATCGGCGACGGCAACCGCGGTGGAGTCGGGGAGGTGGGCGAAGAGCCAATCGGTGACGCGCCGCACGGCGTCTTCCGTGCCAATGGCGCGGCCAAGGAGGCTCGACAGCGCCGTCAAGAAGATCAGCAGCGGGATCATCGAGAAGAGCAGGTGATAGGCAACCTCCGCGGCTAGGCCTTGGAGGTCGTCCTCTTTGAAGGCGCGGAAGGTCGACTTACCAATCCGCACAAGGGATGCTCGATCTTGCACCATGACTCCTCTCCCGCCAATGACCGGCCACGAGCCAGCGCTCGCCGTCCTGCTGATGTCGCGTGAACATGCACAGGCCGTACCGAACATTAGTTGACATAATGATTCTTCATATTTGAGTGAACCGGATTCACTCATGGCCGTGGTATCGTCGCTCGATGGGGGAGGAGATGGGTGGCTAAGGAGAGATGGCATGGATGACGGCAAGCATCAGGTAAGCACCGCTGCCCAGCGAATGGAGTTCGTTGTCCGCGGTGACTCCGCGCAGTCGGCACTGGCGGCCGCGCTCGCCAGGAGTTTGGAGCTTTTGACTGGCGAGGTGCTTGACCTAGACGGTGAGCTTCCAGAGCGGGCGGTCCCACTCCGCGCGAGCGGATCAGATCTGCCGGCTGTTGCCTGCTCGCTCATCGAGGCACTTGCCGATGAAGTCGCCGTCAGTTCGCATCGCGTTCACGCGGTCCGATTGGATGGCCTTCTGGAGCGGGAAGACGGCTTGCGCGCTTGGGCCTACGCGTATATTGACGACTCCGTGCCTGACCAGCGCCGTCAGGGATGGATCGAAAGCCTCACCGTGTCCGAATCCAGCATGGGCGAGATCGTGATGTGCGCCTCGTTGCTGGTCCTGGCCGAGGCAAGGGAGCACGCCGGATGAGCGCATCCGTGTATCGTGATGCACAGCGATCGCCAGAATGCCTCGACAAATTGCTGCGCGATAGCGATTGTCACGAAAAAGAGCGGATGATCCCGCACACATCGCGTGCCGCATCACCGGAGACCGATCACCAGGGTCTAGGCCCTCAACAGGCACGCCGAGGACTACACAAAATCTGCGTTCCACCCCGGTGGACTTGCACCGCACCGAGAGCACGTGCCTGGAATCCATTGCCATTTCCAATCGACAGCCCAAGTGCAGCGAGGGATCTCTCAGCGGGCGCTCAGGTCTCAGCGATCAGCCATCAGGTTGCGGCGGGCATGGATGGCATTCCCACCCGATCCCTGATCGCTTGGCGATCCCGATACCAGACGGCTGACGGCTAACGGCTGACAGCTCCTCGAAAGAGATACCTCGCCTCGCTCGGGGTGACAGTACTCCGCCTCGGAATGACGGGGGTGCTCGGAATCACGGTGCAGCCACCGCTGTTAGCATTCTTGCCCGCTCTCCGCGAAGAGCCGCCGCTCCGGGTGCCGGGCCAGATCTGCCAGGCGACGCCGGTCATACCGGCTGCCAAGGAGTGCGTTGATGATGGCGCCATAGATGAACACGACTCCGGTGAGATACAAGAACCACAGCAACAAGATGACGCTGCCCGCCGCGCCGTAGGCGCCCGCGGGATTGACAAACTGTAAGGCACGGTCGAACCCGGTCAGCACCAGCAGCCAGGCTCCAGCAGCCACCATCGCTCCCGGCAACACCCACCGCACCGACTGCTCAATGTTCGGACCGACAAAATAGAGAACGGCAAGCGAGGCCGTGATCAGGGTGAACGCAAAGAGCCAGCGGAACCAGCGAAACGCGGCTGCCGTCAGACCGCCCGCGTTGAGGAGATCAACCATTTCGGTCGCGGCTCGCTCACCAAAGAAATAGAGAGCGACGGCTCCGACGATGAGCATCGCTGTCAGCAGGGTGAGCACGAGCGTCATGACACGCCGGGCGAAGTAGTGGCGCGTGTCACGAACACCATAGGCGCGGTTGCACGCATGAATCAGGGCGCCGACACCGCCAGCGCCACCCCAAATCGCGAGAATCAGCGCGACCGCGGCTCCGAGCGATGCCCTCCGCACACTCACCTCGGCAATGGCTGTCTCAACGAGTTGATCGAGGAGCGGCCGCAACTCGGCCGGCGCTTGCTGATCGACGAGTTCCTGAAGCCTTTCTGCTAGTGGGAAGCCCAAAGCGAGATTCACGAGCGCGCCGGCCGCCATGACAAGAATGAGCGTGGGGAATATGGCAAACATGAAGCTGTAGGCGATCTGCGTCGCTAGCGGCCGTACCTGCGTTCGCCCGACGACATGGATGATCTCCCACATCTGCCTCCAAGCTGCCTGCCACCACGCGCTTCGCTCCTGTCCCGGCTCTGCTGGCTGACCAATCCCGGAACTCGGCTCGTTAGTTGGAGCCGGATGCCTCTCGCCGGCTGGTTGCTCTTGCGGCTGCCGGTCATCCTTCGATTCGGTGCGTTGCGCCATTGCTTGCCTCACGTAGTGCTCAGAGCGCGGCGGGTGCGTGTACTGCCCCTGGCCAGAATCCCTTGCAAGCACCGGGCCGGGTTGATTGCTAGGCCGTTGCGCCCATGCGTTTTGGCCGGCTGTCTTCTCTCTGCCTAGCCCAGCTTTCCATCTCTCGGTACCAACGATCGCACTTCAGGTTCGCCCATTCGGGTCGTTGTCCTGATTGGACAGCAGCCGTAGCGTAGAAACGGCAACGAGAAGGAGCAAGCGCCTCTCGAAAGCCAGCGTCCTGGTTCGCCCGTGGTCCCAGGGCGAGGAGCAGCGACGCCGAGCGTTACACGCCAACGACCGCGCCCGCAGCCTTGGGGAGACGATACCCTACAATCGGGCGGCATCGTTTCCCCGGAGGGAAGTGCTATGCAAAAGGAATGGGAAGGATCAATTTACATCGAGGCTCCAGTTGACAAGGTCTTTTCCTACCTTGCCGATGTGAGCCGCCATCCAGAGTGGGATGGGTTCGTCGCCCAAGTGAAGCAGCTTGCGCCGGGGAACGAGCGCGGAGAGGGCTCCGAGTGGGAAGTGCGCGAGCGCATGAACCTCGTGGTGCACGGCAAGCGTGAGCCGCGCTGGAACAATAGCGCTGGGCTGGCTCACCGACAAATTCGCGAAGTGGTTGCCAACCGCCGGGTAAGCTGGCACTCGCATCCGGTGCCAAGGGTGGGGATCAGCGCCGATTTTGCGTGGGATCTGGCGCCCGAGGGGTCCGGCACGCGCGTCACACAGCACGTGACCGTCCATGTGCCCAGTTTGGTGGACACGGTGGGCAAGCTCGTGTTGCGCAACCTCGACCAGAATCTCCGCGAGCAGTGGGCGAAGAACCTGGAAAACCTCAAGAGCATCGTGGAACGCGCTCCGGTGCCGCACGCGGTATCGGTCTAATCGCGCAACGCATTGGTTTCATCCTCGTGCAACGGCCACGCTCAGCCCGGCGTGGCCGTGCTCGGGGCATCGCAACGCCGGGACCGGCGGGTTCAGCCGTGAAGACCCGGCTCCATCTCCCCGGTCAGCGCGGCAAAGGCCGTCGTCATCTCCTCGATCGAGAGCCCACCGTGCAGGCCGCGGAACCGCATGGTGTATCCTCGCTCCGGCTCGTCCCACCACACGGTTACGCCAGGTTTGGGCAGGACCAGCAGGTCGCCCAAGCGGCGCCGAAAGACTGGACTGAAGGGGCCTGCGCCGAACAGTCCGGCGGCGATCACCTCGTCCGCGGTCAGTACAAGCGCCTGGTCGCGGAGCAGCGCCGATAGCTCTGCATGAGCCGTCGTGACATGCTCAGGCTCGATGTGCAGCAGCAGATCGCGCGCTGAGCCGCAGGGGAGAATTGGTTGCCCGTTGCGGCCTCTCCGGAGCAACGCGCGCAACGACGGGGCATCATGGTTGAGGTACCGCGTGGTGCGGGGATCAACCGGCACATGGCCATGGTCCGCGATGACGACAATAAGCGTATCGCTCGGCAGGCGATCATCTCCAAACACATGGTCGAACGCCTGCCAGAATTCGTGTAACTGCGCGATGTGCTGGGCGCTCCCAGGCCCATAGTGGTGCGCCATCCCGTCAATCGCGTCGTAATACAGGCAAGCGAACACCCTTGGGCGGCTGGCCAATTCGGCCGCGACATTAACCATCCCCTCGGCGATGGTCCGGAATGGGCGGATCGTTCCTTCCGGGCAGACGAGCCGGCTGAACGACGACTGAGCGATTGAGGCCGACAGATACAAGGAGCATGGCACCCCCGCCGCCGTAAAGCGCTCAAGCAGCGTGCGCCGCTCGGCGAGGAGCGCGGCCGGATCGAAGCGGCCGGCAAGACTTTCCGGCCGCTCGCCCAGCGCCGAGAATTGCAGCGTTTCGATCGTCAAGTCGTACTCTTCGAGGTACAAAATCCACTCGATCAAGGCATGCTGGGCCGGAAGCACCCCAAGGAAAGCGGTGGCCACGGATGCCGCAGTGGTAGAGGGAAACAGGGCCGAGATCGGCGTGACGGCGCCACCGTGCCAGAAGCGCCGCATCCCGGGGAGATGCCCGCCATACTGCTCCCAAAGGGACCAACCGAGGGAATCGACAAACAGCAGGAGAATCTTCTTCGGCGCAGGGTAGGTTCCTTGTGGGAAGCAATCCGCGGGGAGCAAGGGGGCTGCTGGCAACCCGGTGAGCAGATGGAACATGGTCGGCATGACCGCCGCGAAGGCATACCCCTCATAGGAGGGAAGGACGAGCCCGCTGCCTGGCACAAGCTCTTGCCGTACCGTCAGGTAACCGTGACGTTGCATGATGATCTCCCCCGTATGGCGTTCTCCGCCTCCAATGGAGTGGCCGCGTCCGCTCCCCATCGTGATTTCGCTCTGTTTCGCGTCAAGTGCTTGAACACTACCGTGCCATCCCTACGAGCACATGGGAGGGCCACGGCACATGGTATACTGACGTGGCATGCCGCTATCATCCCTTCGCGGGATGCCCGGGATCCCCATGATGAACGGTTTCGGCACGGTAGTTGCGGAGAAGAGGCTTGGGTGGCCGCTGGGCGGCCGGATGGGAAGCCGCAGGTCAGGACAAGGGCGGGGCGTCGTCAA
>JBHOQQ010000017.1:0-70019 GCA_042408955.1 Thermomicrobiales bacterium | reverse complement strand
CTGGTGATCCTCATATTTGCCGGCGGCGCTCTCTCCCTGGTTTACATGTTGCAAGCGTATCAGCGGCGATTCTGGCAGCCCGATGGGGTGCCTGAGGGAGCGAGCCCTGGAGCGAGTCCGACGCGAGTCCGGGCTGTCGTGTTAGCCCTGGCGATGCTGGTGATCGCCCGTGGCGTGTGGCCGGAACCATTGCTGTCATTGAGCCGGGACGCGGCGAACGTCTTGCCTCCCGTGCCCGCGGAGCCTAGACGGTGATGGCCATGAGGTGGATTGCGGCTGGTGCCGCCCTGACGCTGATCTATTGCCTGACGCTGGCGAGCGTCCATCTCTGGGATGTTGCGATTGGGGCTGGTTTCGCGGCCGCTGTGCTTGCAACGTTCCGCGTGCATCTCTTCGGGTTTCGTGCACCGGATGCCACGCATCTCCCCCCGCTGTCGCGGCGGGTCATCATGTTTTTCCCGTATGTGGCGGTGGTGGTCGCGGACATAGTCCGGGGAACGTTCCAGGTGGCGCTGATCACGCTTGGGCTGCGGCCGCTGGTGCGTCCAGGGATCGTCGCCGTGCCCATCGAGGAGCGCACGCCGCTCGGAGTCACCGTCTCTGCGCTGGCCACGACGCTCTCGCCGGGCACGTTCCTCGTCGATATTGATTGGCACCAGCGAACCATGTTGATTCACACGATTGACGCGAGTGAGCCGGAGAAGCTTCGCGCCAGCATGCGCTCCATGTACGAGCGCTGGCAACGCCATGTGTTTCCGTAGCACAAGGCAACGCGCGAGGACCCGCGAGGCTCAAGCCCCGCGCAATGGGAAGCGACACCGAAGCTGGCAGGTGCGAACGTGCTGTGGCGGTTAAGGCCGCAACTCCGGTGTGCGGTAGAGGGTCTTGCCTGCGACCCGAATCTCCACATCGACCAGGTACCGCTTCGCCGCTTCGAGATCCGGCTCTACGCCCAGACCGGGCCGGTCCAGCAGGGAGATGGTGCCGTCGAGGTTGCGCGTGAGATGATCGCGCGTGATCTCCACGGCTAGCGCTTTCGGCTCGACTGGATATTCGCAGATGACGTGCGATTCCAGACCGGCGTACGGATGCAGCGAGGCGGCGAGAGCAAGGTGAGAGGTAAAGGTGTGGTTGACATATGTCACGCTCCGCTGGCTGGCATACTGCGCGACGTCGTAGGCAGGGGTGATGCCGCCGATTCGGCCAGCATCGATTTGCACATAACCAATGCCCGCGTAATCAATCATATGCCGGGCCATGTAGACATTGTGTGAGCCTTCGCCACCAGCGAGTTTGACGGGCGCGCTCTCTTGCGCCAGCGTCCGGTACGCTTCAAGCGCCCCGGAGACGAATGGCTCCTCAAGCCAAGTAACGTTGAATTCCTTCAAGGCCGCGAGCCGCGGTCGGGCTTGGGCCACATTGTCCTTCCAGACGGTGCCCGCATCAACAAGCAGGATCCCGTCCGGCCCGAGACCTTCTCGCGCCGCGGCGACCTGCTCCCGGTCATCCTCGACGGTCCCCAGACCATACGGTCCCCAGCCAAACTTTGCGGCCTGGTACCCGAGGTCCTTCGCGCGCTTCGCCTTCTCGAACGTTTCTTGAGGAGTGTCGCCGAAGAGCACGGAGGCATACGGCGTTTTGGGGTATGCGCGCTTATAGCCGAGCAGCGAATAGACTGGCTGGCCCAAGCGCTTGCCGAGCAAATCCCACAAGGCGATATCGATGCCAGAGAGGGTATGATCCGCTTGCAACAAATCAAGGCTGTTAGCACGGACGAGATCACCGATGCGCCGGATATCCTCGGGAGTCTCGATCGGCTGACCAAGCACAGAAGCCTGCACGGGCTTGCAGGCACTGTGGGACATGGGGCACACCAGGCTGGCGATGCTGGTGAGCGGCGATGCTTCGCATTCCCCCCAGCCGACGTCCGCGCCGGCTTGGACCCGCACCAAGAGAAGGTCCTGGCTTCCGTCGCCAATGTCAAGCACCTCTGGCATGGAGAGATAGTAGAAATCGACTGACTCGATCCGCGATACCATTCTGCTAACTCCTGACTTGGGCACGTCCCGGCCGTCAGCCACCTGTTGTGCCCTGATGCATTCCGCTGAAACTCCATTCATCGCTCAGGCAGGCGCCATTTGCCGTGTCTCACGAACGAGCAGAGCGAGCGTAGCCGACGCTGCTACCCCGACTCCCGCTAGCAGGACCGCACTCCCCCGTAACCCAGCCGCGCCGGCGATGATACCGACTGCGACGGGGCCGAGAAAAGCGCCCGCGTCGCCGATGAGCCGCCAAAGCCCCAGGAACTCGCCGGTCGCTCCTTCTGGCGCAAGGTCGGCGCCGAGCGTCATCATCGTGCCGGAGCCCAATCCGTTGCCGAATCCGATGACCGCGGTAGCGAGCAACAGGCCACCGAACGACCCGGCCAAAGGAATGAGTGCTACGCCTGCTGCCATCACGGCAAAGCTCGGCACCGCCGCCGTTTTCCGGCCAAAGCGGTCCATAAGCTGGCCGGCCGGGACGAACATGGAGACGTCGATCACGGCGGAGATCGTCATGATGAGTCCGACTTGCGCCGCGGTAAGTCCCAGGACATCCGCACCAAAGACCGGCACGAGAAAGAGGCGACCTGCCCGGATCATCTGGGCTAGAGTTTGGGCGACCGCCGCGGCCGCGAGATCACGCCGGTTTTGCCGCAGGACGATGGCTACCACGCGCCATCTTCCCCACGCGCTGCCCGCGGCAGGCTGTGCTGAGGATGCCGGTATGAAACGAACGGCCAGTACGAGGGCGAGCGCCGTGAGGAGCCCCGCCGCGATGAACGAAGCCTGGTAGCTGATCCAGGCCGCAAGGGCACCGCCCACGGCCGGACCGGCGAAGGTACCGATGCGGTTGATGCCACCGAATACGGAGATTGCCCGCCCGCGCTCCCCGATCGGAACCGCTGTGGCGATAAATGCGTGACGCGACAGGCCCCACATGGCGGTGCCGATCCCGGCGACGAGGCGGGCAGCGATCAACAACGGGAAATGCTCAACCACTGCCAGTGCTAAGGTGCTGACCGTGACGAGCGCAGTGCCGATGGTCATGGTTTGCCGTAGGCCCAGACGGCCCACAAGAGCCCCGGCTGGCACGTCGGTTGCCAGCGTGCCGAGTGCGGCCGCCGCGACCGCGAGACTGACGAGCGTGTACGACACGCCAAACGTCCCGGCATACAGGGGAAGCGTTGCCACGAGGACTCCCTGCCCGAACGCGAGCAGCCCAGCCGGTGCATAGACTGCAAGGAGGAGCCCGGTGTCAATCGAACGGCGCTTTTTTCGTGGCCTTCGCACCATCATCCGGCCATCTTCCATCGAGCCAGCAGTCTCGCACGTCTGTTCCCTGCCCGCAATTCCTGCCTCCGAGCCAGTTGGTTGGGCGGCGCGCGCGGGTGCGGACGATGTCCGGCTCTGACGTCTACAATCGCTGGCGATGGAGATGACACGGCGCCTCCGGCAAGCCAAACCCAAGCTCAACGCGGACCTGAGCGCGCTGGTCGCCTTGGGTGCCATGACCGGCGTTGTCCTGTCGAACCGCTTTGCCTTCGATAGCTGGTTGGCCCGGCTGGATATCTCTACCTTCCTTTTACCGTGGTACATCCATCTCGGCGAGCGCCTGCGCGGTTTCGATCTCCCAGGCTGGAACCCCTATCTATTTAGCGGCACGCCTTTCGCGGGCGACCCGCAATCGGGCTGGATGAATCTGCCCGCAATGATCGGCTTCGTGATTTCGCCGGATGCCAATGGCTTCAAGCTCATGGTCGCGCTGCAGGTCGTGATCGGGTGCGTGGCGATGTACGGGCTGGCGCGTGTGCTCGGCATGCGGCCGTTCGCCGCGCATGTCGCGGCGACGATCTATCTCACGGGCCCATTTCTGCACTGGAATACCTATTGCTGTGCGATTTTCGGCCAGTTTGGCACCTGGGTACCGGTCATGCTGCTCGGTGTCGAGCTGTCCTTGCGGTCGCATCGGTGGAGGGACCGCTGGCTCTGGTGGTTAGTAGGCGGCTTCGCGCTGAGCCAGATCTTCGCAAGCTGGCTCGGGCAAGGCGCCCTCTTTGCGCTGTTGCTCCTGTCCTCCTATGGCATCTACCGCGCCTTCTGCCGCGATCTTCCTGGCGAGCACTGGCGAGACCGGCTGGCTGTCGCGAGTGCGACGGGCTGCGCGGTTGTGGTGCTCGGCGCAGCCTTCGGCGCCGGTGGTCTTTGGCCGCGCCTTGAAGTCAATGCCGTCTCCAACCTCGCAGGCGGCAACTACTCGGCGCTTGGGGCAGCGGGGGAGAACAATCCACCGTGGACACCGGCACGGCTTGTGCTCCAGATGCTCGGTGGTGGCCATGAATGGCGTGAGTCGGCGATTGCTGGCAGTGTGGCCGTCTTGGCGCTTTTGGCGCCAGTCGTGGCGCGGAGGCACTTTGCTGTTCCGTATTTCACGGGATTGCTCAGCGTTTCCCTCGTGCTGACCCAAGAGACGACGCCGTTGCACCAGGTTTTCTTTCTGATTCCACGGTTCCGGACGTTGCATGAGCACGATCCGTGGCGAATTGTGGCCCTGGCGGCTCCGGCTCCGGCACTCCTAGCCGCTGGCACGGTCGAATCGCTGCTTCGGAGACGGTTGCCGAACCGGCTCATGCCGGTCGTGGTGGCGCCCCTTGCCATCATCGTCATCGCCGTGGCAAGCGCTGAATGCTGGGGTGACATCGGTTGGGTTCCGTTCCTTTCCGCCGTCGTCGCGACGGTGCTGCTCCTCCTCTGGAGGTTGCCGTCTGGCCCAACGGCGAGGGCGACAATGAGCCGCGCTGTTCCAGCGCTGCTGCTGGCCACGATCATGATCGCTCCCGCAGGACTTGAACTCATGGGCTCGTGGCTGAGATGGCCTGCGGATGCGACGTGGGAGAGGCACTGGCGGCCACCGGGCTGGCTTCGCTCGGCCTTCCGAACCGAGATGTCCCGGCACGCGGATACCGGCGCGGCTGGATTTCTGCAAGCGGAGTTACGGCGTTCGGGACCGTTTCGCTATGTCGGTTATGGTGTGGCCGAAAATGAGGTCTCGGAGGCTCCCGCATATCTCAGCCGGCGGTTCGAGCCGGGCGTCCAGGCGATACTCGTCAATGCGCGGCCGATGCTCCTCGGTCTCTTTGCCATTCAGGGATACAATCCGATCCAACTTGCCAGGTATGTGGAGTTCATCGAGGCGCTCAATGGCCGCCACCAGAATTACCACACCGCAAACCTGTTGGCGAGTGGCACGGATTCTCCGTTGCTGAATCTCCTTGATGTGCGTTTTGTGGTTATTGATCGCTCTCTTTCGCCAAACCGGCAGGATGTGCGAGCCCTGACGTCGCATCGTCGCCTTGTCTATCGCGATGACACGGTGGAGATCTATGAAACCATGCCTCGGCCTCCGCACGCGTGGCTTGTGCATGATGTGCGCGGCGCGTCGCGGCAAGAAGCGTTGGAGCAGCTCGTGTCAGGCGGCATTGATCCCTACCGCACGGCGCTGGTTGAAGAGCCTGTGAGTCTTCCGCCCGCGAGCCAGGTTTCGCGTGCCGATCTGGAATTTGCACGCATCGTCACCTACGAAGCGGATGGCATGACCATCGAGGTCACCGCCTCGGCACCGGGGCTGCTTGTGCTCAGTGAGGTCTATGCGCCGGGCTGGCGCTCCAGCGTGGATGGCCAGCCCGCGCACGTGATTCCTGTCGACGGGATTCTCCGGGGAACACCTGTCCCCGCGGGCACGGTGACTGTCGAGCTCGTGTATCGCCCTTTGTCGCTCAGCATTGGCACCGCGATCAGCGCGGCGACGATGGCAATCTTCCTCGCGACGGGAGTGGTCGCAAGCTGGCAGCGCTGGGTGGCGCCCGCGGCCAAAATGTCCGGGCAGCCCCAGGCAATATCGGATGCCTCGCCTTTGGGCGCTTGACAGGACAGTCCATTGCCACGAAAGTGAGCGCCCAAAAGGTGTAGACGTGCGTAAGCGTATGTCCACTGAGAGGAACTATGCCAGTGTTTGCCCTGTCTCTCCTTGCAAAGCTGGCCCCAATCGCGGGGCTAACGATTGCGTCGAGTGCCGGAAGTTCCAGTGATGCTCCTTCAGCCGCTCAGCCACCTGCCGAGCCAGTGAAGAATGTTGAGGTGGCCGAGGCGGCGCCGGTCGTGAGGCGCCACGACGTCACCCTTGGCGCGAAGCGTCTCGCCTATGAAACGACAACCGGGATGATGCCGCTTCGGAACGAGCGGGGCGAGACCGAGGCGCGCCTGTTCTTTACCGCATACACACTTGAGACATCTGAGCCGCGCCGCAATCGCCCGCTGATGTTTTCGTTCAATGGCGGGCCTGGCTCCTCGTCCGTCTGGCTGCATCTTGGCGGCCTCGGCCCGTGCCGGGTCCGGATGGTTGATGATGGCGCGATGCCAGCGCCACCGTTCGAGCTCGTGGACAATGCGCAGACGTGGCTCGAATTCACTGATTTGGTGTTCATTGATCCAGTTGATACGGGTTACTCACGCGCGGCCACACCGGAACTCGCAAAACAGTATTGCGGTGTGCAAAAGGACATCGAGTCCGTTGGAGAGTTCATCCGGCTCTATTTGACGCGGTACCAGCGGTGGGCGTCGCCGCTCTTTCTGGTTGGCGAAAGTTATGGCACGTTTCGGGCCGCAGGGTTGGCTAGCTTCCTGATCGAGCGTGGTATCGCGCTCAATGGCATCGTGCTCGTCTCAAGCATCCTGGATTTGATGACGGCGCGCTTCGACCCTGGCAATGACTTGCCGGCAATGTTGTATCTGCCGAGTTACGCGGCGACCGCGTGGTATCACCGGCGCCTGCCGGCCGATCTCCAGGAGCGGCCGTTGCCGGACGTGCTTGCTGAAGTCGAGTCTTGGACAGCGTCCGAACTTGTCCTGGCGTTAGCAAAGGGAGCAAATCTGAGCCAGGATGAACGGGCAGCGGCTGCCGAGCGCCTTGCACGCTACACCGGTTTGCCACGCCGCTACGTAGAGCTCAGTGATTTCCGCATTGAGATCAACCGGTTTTGCCAAGAGTTACTCCGCGATGAGGGGAAGATTGTCGGCCGCCTCGACAGTAGATTCACCGGCTTTGCGACCGACGCCGTTAACGACACGCCCGAGTTTGATCCTAGCCTGGCGGCTATTCGCCCGCCGTTTACGATGATGCTCAATGACTACGTCCGGAGCGAGCTCGGCTACGAAACTGACCTGGAGTATCACATCTTGCGCAGCCTGGACTGGGATTGGGGATCGGCGCGAGAAGGATATCCGAAGACAGCGCACGCGCTGGAAGCGGCTTTCGCCCGAAATCCGTATCTTCATCTGTTTGTCGCCTCAGGCTATTTTGACCTTGCGACACCGTATTTTGCAACGAGATACACGTTGTCTCATTTGTCTCTCGATCCCGATGTTCGGAAACAGATTCGAACCGCGGACTACCCCGTAGGCCACATGGTCTACTTGGACAGAGGCGTGCTAACGCGACTGCAGCAGGATGTCGCCGAGTTTGTCGGAATGGCCACGGCGGCTCCGGACCGCCCGCTTCGGTGAAATCAGATGGGGGCTAGGGGTTAGGGGCTGGGGGCTGGGGAAGCTACGAGCTTCCAGCTTCGAGCTACGAGTTGAAAGCTATCAGCCGTCAGGTGTCAGCGTTCAGCCGATAGCCGATAGCCGGTAGCCGATAGGGGTGCGATGCGAGGGCGCTCAACCCCTTATCGCGCGGGGCTAAAGTCCCCGCGCTCAAGCCACAAAGCCCCCTAAAGGGGGCTAAACCGAGGCCACCGTGGATGAAAGATGAGCCGGCTTTAGCCGGCTTTGCGCTGTCAGCGCGGGGACTTTAGCCCCGCGCGAGAGGGGGATCACCGCCGGGCTGATGATTGCCGGCGCGCATGGGGAAAGTGCCATACTCCGCCACTGATCGGGCGGGCCACAAGACCCGTGCTGAGCTTATAAAGCCGGATAAAGCCGGCTCGTTCGCCGGACACGATGCTCTTGTGAGCCCCCTTCAGGGGGCTTGGTCTTCTTGGTGAGCAGTGTCCCGAGCGCAGTGAGGGAGCGGGGTCTTTAGCCCCGCGCGCGGGCCGGCATCGCCGGTCAGACGTCGGATATCCGCGAGTCCGGGTGCATAACGGGTGGGCGCGATGAACCGCGCCCCGGCGATTTCTGACCGGGCGCGATCAATCGCGCCCCTATCGGCTACCGGCTATTGGCTAACACCTGACGGCTGATCGCTGACGGCTCAAAGCTCGAAGCTCGCGTCTCCCCTAGCCCCTAACCCCCAGCCCCTAGCCCCTCAACCGACCCCTGACCCCCGACTCCTGATTCCTGCCTAGCCCCCATCGAACCCCTGCCCCCTGGTGGCTCCCGCTTGTGCATCTCATGAACGCGCGGTAGCATCCCGCGCTGAGGCGTGCCGGGTGGCCGGTAAAGCGCGCTCGCCATGGGCGGGATGGAGATTCATTGGGGATGGCGCATGGATCGGGTTGAGGGATACGTGACTGTTGACCATGGTCGGGTCTGGTTCGAGAGTGTTGGTAACGGCGACCAGCCGGCGCTACTCCTGCTGCATGGCGGACCTGGGGCTCCCTCGGATTACCTGATCCCACTCATGGAACCACTGGCCGCGGATGGATTTCGCGTCGTCCGCTATGACCAACTCGGTTCGCGCCGGTCCGACAAGCCGGACGATACGTCCATCTGGCAGGTGCCGCGCTTTGTCGAGGAGGTTGAAACCGTTCGCCGGGCGCTCGGGCTCGGCCGGATGCACGTGCTTGGGCAATCCTGGGGCTCATTCCTGGCCCTGGAATATGCTCTCCACTATCAGGACCGGTTACAGAGCCTGATCCTCTACAGCGGTGCGGCGAGCACGGCGGAGTGTGTAGCGGGAATGAATGCGCTCCGTGCCCAGTTGCCGCCCGAGACACTGGCCACGTTGTCTCGGCATGAGGCGCTCGGGGATTACGAGCATCCGGACTACAAGGCCGCAGTTGACCTCCTGTATAAGCGTCACCTTTGCCGGCTCGATCCCTGGCCACCGTTGCTCAAGGACTCCTCCGAGCACATGGCGAAGCCGGTTTATGAAACGATGTGGGGACCGAATGAATTCCGCTGCACAGGGAATCTGATGTCGTGGGACCGAACGAGCCGCTTGGGCGAGATCCGAATCCCGACGCTCATTCTTTGCGGCCGGTACGACGAGGTGGTGCCGGCGTGCTCCGAGACCATGCATCGCGGTATCGCGGGATCGGAGCTGGTCATCTTTGAAGAGAGCTCGCATCTTGCGCATTTCGAAGAGCCGGAGCGATTCTTCGCAGTGCTGCGCGATTTTCTCAGCCGGGTCAGGTGCGCTGGGGGTGGTGCCACCGGCTAGCTCCGCTCCCATCGCCGCGGAGTACAATTGACACCCCCACGCGGGTGCCCGTGTGGGCAGACCGAGCGTCGCATCTGGAGCCAGCTAGGCAATCCCGTGCCGTCGCGACGAGGGTCGGATCATGGGCATCTTCCGCAGGATGGCGTTGCTCACCCCGATGGTCAGTGCCGTCATCATCGCCGGTGGCGTCGCCGTGGTGCTTGCCTACGTGGTGTTGCCCTCAACGAACCAGGGTCCCGCGCCAGCGCCGCCCCGCCCAAGCTCGATCCCCGCTCCAGACGTTGGTGAAGTGACGATCGCTCCCACCGCGACCGCGATACTTGGCCATCGCCTGCCGGAGGACTCAGCGCCTTCTCCAACACCAGAGCAACGCTCGCAGACTGCCTTACTTCACGGCGAGCAGGTCGCAGGCGATGCAACGGCTCTTGTGACACCAACGCCGCGCCGCATCCGGCGCCCCCCGACCGCTCTGCCAGCAGTGACCGCCACCGCACCGCACGAGCGGTTGGACGTGCCGACCAGCGAGCCGCTCGATCTGGGCGATTTTGCTCCGGGCGAGCTGCCATCGGTGACGCAAGCGCCGGCACCGCGCCCGGAGCCGACTCGCCAACCCCTCCCTACCCCGACGAATACCCCCAGGCCGATATCGTCGCCGCGTCCAAGCCCGACCTCAACGTCCCGGCTCCAGGCGACACTCGAGCCGTCACCGACACCGACACGGACCCCTGTTCCCAGCAGCCCGACGCCGAGTCCGACGATCCTGCCCTCTCCGACGTCAACTCCCACGACAACGGCATCACCTACCATGTCGCCGCCGCCAAGCTCGACACCTCTCCCAACGCCAGAACCGACTACTCCTCCACAGCCGACCACCGCACCGTTGCCAACACCGACCCTTCTTCCCACTGTCACTGCAGAATCGACGCTTGAGCCGACGGAACCTGCGTCCCCGACGCCGACGCGCATGCCCAAACCCACCCGGCCGCCGCGGCCACAACGCACGCCGACCGTGACGTCCACGCCCGAATTAGAGCCAGTACCTACCCTCGGTGGCCCCTAGCTACCGAGAGCGTCGGAGGCCCACATGGTACGGGCAGGAGTGGCAAGAAAGCCGACAGCTGGGGCTGGTTAACTGGCGATCAGCGTCTGCTCTGACCCGAGCGCTATCAGCACCCCTTCGACGAGGCCAAATGCACCGGTGAGCATCATGTCGCCGTGGGGAGCAGCCTCGTGGTAGCCAAGCGGCCGGGCGATGCGGCGATTAGGTCCGGTGACCGCGACGAACGAGAAGGGTCCATCGCTCAGATAGGCGGGATCGAGGGCCGCGCCATGACCGTCAAAATCTTGCGTGAACGTGGCGCTATTGAGCCTGCCGAGGCGGAGCTGCTCGACGAGCGCGGCGATGAGCTCCACCGTCATGCCTCCAGTGTGATGCTCGAAGAGACCATACAGGCGGCGGCCTTTGACGAGCGTAGCGAAGGTGTGCATGTTCCCGATATTGACAAGGATCGCACCCTCGTGCTGCGCGGCGCGCGCAACCACGGGATCACCGAGCGCACCGAGCACCGCCGCTGCTCCGGTGTCCATGAGGAAGGCGCCGGGCACCGTCTCTTGAACGGCGGCCATGCGCGTCATGCCCGGAGGTGGCGTGCGGTACACCATGCCAGCAAGCGCTCCCCCGCGCTCAACAAGGCTCTGCAAGTAGGCGAAGCGAACCTCATTGTTCCCTGCTCCTGGCTGGTAGCCATGATCTTGCACAGCAATTGCGACGAGTGGGGGAACGGAGATGCCGAATGGTTGCAATGCGCAGGCTAGAGCATCCAAATCGACATCCTTGAGTTCGACGGTTACCGCCCCATCGGGAGGGGACTCGGCCAGCCGAATTCCGAGCTGCTCGACACGCGAGAGATCGTTATGAATGGTGCGCGCTGCGGCGAGGGACGCCGTGACGGGAAGCCCGGCTGCCAAGTGAGCCCGGACGGCTTCACTCGACGCGCCACCGCCCATCAGGGTTCCGGTGAGATGGAGCGGACGCCGGGCCACGGTGACTTCGCGTATTCGCCTCGCCACAATCTGCGTCTGGGATGGCAAAACCAGCTTGACGCAGTTTTCTGGTGCGCGATCGCTCTCATAAATCAAAATGTCTTGCGTTCCAGCTCCAACGTCTATGGCGAGGATGCGCAACGGATCATCCCCTTGCCATGAGGAAGATGGTGATTGCGTCCGCGTGTGGTGATCGGGCATGGGTAACTCCTGCGTGTCGCGCTTGCGCTGGTTTGGCGGCTCTGGCGATTGGTGTTACGTGAGATGGAGCTACATTACAACCATCGGAACCGGTTATGGCGCTGGCGTCGCGATTCGACGGCAAGCGAGCGCCATCACACTTCGTCCGGACGTAAGGCGGGAGGGCGTGGAGGCTTGCGCTCGATCCCGATGCTGGCGTCGTAAGCGCGGCGGCGAGCGGGATCGCTCAGGACTTCTTTGGCTGCGATCAGCTCGCGCATGCGGTCGGCGGCGTCTGGTGCGGACGAGCGATCCGGATGGTATTTCAAGGCGAGGCGCTTGAAGGCGGCCTCGATCACCTCTGGCTCCGCGTCGGGATCGACCTGGAGCACCTGGTAAAGGGTCCGGCCGGTGGGGTTGCCTTGCGCGTGCGAGGGTAGGCGCGCGATGTAGTCGGCGAGCTGATCGGCGCTGATGAGCCGCTGCTTGAGCTCCGCCTCGTGGTTTTTCGGCATGGCGAAGCGCACGCCACAAGCGCGGCATTCGAGGACGTGTTGTGAACCCATCGGCACCGCGAGCAAGACGTTGACGGTGAGCCGTCGCTTGGCCTGGTAGACGGTGAAGAAACCGTGGGCACCGCACTGGGGGCAGCGTCCCGCGACATATCCCAAGTGAGCGATGTCTTCCCGGCTGCCAAGAAACACCATCTGCCTCCGCCTCTCTCACCGCCTCAACTGTAGCGCATTTGGCGGGCCAGGGTAGGGGAGTGGCACGTTGGGTGATTGATTCCTGTGAGCGTGAATCGGTGAATCCTAGGGACCCTAGGAAAGATGCTTGCTGGGTCAGCCAGGGACGAAAAACGGAATGTCACGCTCCTCGTCACTGACCACCGGCTCAGGCGGGAGTCCGAATTCGGCAGCGATCGCTTCGCCAAGCTGGTTGACTTGCTCGCGGAAAAACCCCATGGCTGAAAAGACGATTCGGCCATCGGGACGAATCAGATAGACTGTCGGGGTTGCAAAGATATCGAACGATCGCGAGATCGGATACTCGTCGCCTTCAACAAGCAAGGGAAACGTGATACCGTAGCGGCGAGCGAACGAGCGCGTGATGTTGGCCGAATCCTGGGCTACGCCGAGAACGGTGAGCCCGACCGAACCGTAGCGCTGGTGCAGGCGCTCAAGGATGGGAAACATCGTCTTGCTGGCCGCGCAGGAGCTTTTGTAAATACCGAGGAGGACGGGACCACGCTGTAATGCCGCGCTGATGCGATGTGGCCGGCCCTCTGCGTCAGAGATTTCCGCATCGAGTGCCGGGGCCAATGCGCCGGTATCGAGTGGTGCCACCTGGTGCGCTCCTCCTTCACTTCAGTTTCCTCCTGGTCATGCTACATGGACCGTCAAAGTCAAGCAAGGTTGCATCTGGGCAACTGGCGTTCCAGCGAGCCCTGCGGGCGAACACAGTCAATGAGCCGTACACTATGAAAGTTGGATGGGATTTCGGTGAGATAGGAGGGCGGCATGACCGGGCGGGGAGGTACACAGCGGTTCCGCCAGCATCGGTGGTGGCTCGTGGTTGTGATGCTCCTGCTCGCGCCTCTCGGGGTGGCTGGCGCCTGGCAGCTCGGGCCAACGAGTGGCTCGCCCGCGACCGGGAGCGCGCAGGTCGTGACGCAAGGGATCGCTCGGCTTCCGGGCGAGCAAGTTGTCTGGCGCCTTGTAGAGCGGCAAGCTCCTCCCCGGGGTGTGGCCAAACCCGTGCGCCGGAATTTGGGATTCGTCCTCGCCAGCGATGAACCGATTCTCCTGACCAATCAAACCTCCTCCGGCGCAGAGGACGTGGCGCGGCTTGCACCGGGAGAAGCATTTCTGGTGAAGGACGGCACTCGCCAAGCTCGGGCGAGCTTGACCGACCGTCCCGTGTCGTATTTCGCTTTGGAGCTTGTTCCCGCTGATCAAGCGACGAATGTGGGTGCCGGCACATTGCTGTTCGTCACCGCTCCGTTCACCGCGCCACTGGGGGAGCGGGATTTGGATCTGGTGCGCAACGTGCTCCAACTCGGCGAAGCGGCGACGTTGCCAGATACCGGCGCACCAGTCGTGGTGCTAGCAACGGACGGAGCGATCGAGATCGTGCCAGGAGGCGGGAGAGCGCGAACGCTTCAGGCGGGAGAGGGTGCCCGGTTCGACCCCGGTGCGCTTACCCTCAAGGCCGTTGAACCAAGTGCCGGAGCAGGTCGCTCCGCGAAGCGGCTGCCGCTGACCCAGGGCGTGAGTGGCGCGGCGTACGTCGTGGCCGTCATCGGCCCGGAAATACCTCCGCCACCGACACCGACGCCAGCCCCCACGTCGACACCGGTGCCGACAGCGACTCCGCAGCCGAGTCCATCGGCCGCGGGACAAATTGCGCTCACGGTTTGGAATTGTCCCGAGGGAATGGCGGTTGAAACGCTGGTGGGCGATTTCTGCGACTTGGCTCAAGGGGGATTTGACGTCGTTCTAACGGTTCCTGATGGTAGCCAGCGAACCCTCGCGGATGCGACGACGGATGGCCTGCGCTTCATCTGGACGGACCTGCCATTGGGCGCGTATCACCTGGTTGAAGATCCCCTGCCACCGGGGTATGAGACGTACTTCATTCCCGGCTCAGCAGCGGTCGGCGGCGGTCCGGACATCGGCTACACCGTCACGCTCGATCCCTCGGCGCCAGCGCTGGAGCTGTCAATCTTCAATTTCTTCCCGGCGAGCACTGGCAGCGTGACCGTGCTCGTCTATGCCTGCCCCCCAAGCGTCACGCAGGGCCAGGAGTCACCGTCCGTTTGCCCGCCTTTGCGAACCGGTGGCTACGATTTCCAACTGAGCGGACCTGGGTTGCCCGCGCCACTGACCGTTGCGGATGCTGCTCTGGTGCCGGGCGGCTTCAAGTGGAGTGAGGTGCCACTTGGGCCCTATAGCTTGCAGCAAACCGTGCTGCCACCCGGATTTGGCGCGTACAGCATTCCGGGTCTGCCTTACGATCAGTCATCAGGCACGTATCAGCTCCAGGTTGGCCCGAGCCAGCGGGATGTCACCGTGGCAGTCTATGACTACGAGACGATCACGTAGGAAGGAGAGCATGGGGGCCAGGGAGGGGCAGTGGTCAGGAGTTAGGAGTCGGGGGACAGGGAAGTTTCGAGCATCGAGCTACGCGTCATCGGCCGGGGAGGCACCGGTGGCCTCCCGAGGAGTCAGGAGTCAGGGGCCGGGGGTCAGATGAGGGCCAGAGGCTAGAGGTGAGGGGCCGGGGAGCCATCAACAATCAGCCGTCAGGTAATGTCGGGGCACGATTCATCGCGCCTATCCATCATGGGGTGGAGGCGAGACCTGTGCCCGCCCACCTACCGGCTATCGGGTGATGCTTGACACCTGACGGCTGAAAGCTGACACCTAATCGCTCCCAGACCCCTGACTCCTCCCTAGCTCCCAGCCCCTATGACGACAGGAGGTATGATCATGGAAACGCGGCGACTGGGGAAGACTGGCCACGACAGCACCGTGGTGACGTTTGGCACGTACGCGATCGGGCACTTGTCGCAGGACGAGGCTGACCGGGTGATGGAAGAAGCGCTGGCACGGGGCATCAACCACTTCGATGTGGCACCGACCTACGGGGAAGCCGAGCAGCACTTGGGCTCATATCTCAAGCGCCACCCGCGTCCAGACCTCTTTATCTCTTGTAAGACACAGCAGCGAAGCGGCGACGCTGCGCGCGAGGAGCTCTTGCGCACGCTGGAGCGTCTCGGACGCGATCGCTTCGATCTGTACCAGCTCCACGCGGTCTGCACCCTCGCCGACCTCGACGCCTGCTTCGCGCCGGGTGGATCAATGGAGGCGATCCTGCAGGCGCGTGAGGAGGGTTTGGTCGGACCGATCGGGATCACCGGGCACGGCTGGCAAGCACCCGCGACGCATCGCGCTGCCCTCGACCGGTTTGAGTTTGCGACTGTGATGACGAGTTGCAATGCGTTCATGGCGAGCAATCCGGCGTTTCGGCGGGATTGGGAAGATCTGCTTGCTGCCTGCGCCGCGCGAGATGTAGGGATCCATGTGCTCAAAGCGACAGCGAAGGGACCATGGGGCAGCCGGACACCCGCGTTCAATACGTGGTACGAGCCTTTGACCGACCAAGCAGCCGTGGACCAAGCGATCGCCTTTGTGCTGCGCCAGCCGGTGACGACGCTCTGCAGCGCCGGGGATGCGCGGCTCCTGGCCGGTATCTGTGACGCCGCGGAGCGCTGGCGCGAGGTGCCTGTGCCGGATCCGGCCACGATTGCCGCCGTGACCGCCGCGGGCGATATCTTCGCGGAGGCTTGAGCCGCATGATGCTAGGGGCGACGTGGTCTGCCGCGGGCTTCCTGCAACCGCCGCCGGGGCCGGCTGGACACCACTGCTCAGGAGTGGCTAGGGCCTGCCCCGCGCTCGGACCACGTCGTGTACCTCTTCGGAGGACAGGGCGGAGCGTGGTGCTCCCGCCGATGCTGACGCAGCTTATCTATCGCCCTCTTCGTCGATCACGGTTGCGCCGGGCGTGAGGATAGAAAGATGCGTGAAGTCCTGGCCAGGCTTGGCGCCGTGCCAGTGACGCTCGCCGGCCGGGATGAGCACGATATCCCCAGGGCCAATCTCATGGACTTCTGATTCAGTGGCGATGAGACCCTGGCCGTGCGTGACGACGAGCACTTGATCGACAAGGTGATGATGCAACTTGTTGCGTGCGCCGTTTTGGAAGGTGACCGATGTGACGCGAAGGAGGGCGGCGTCCGTATCGGCAACGATGTTCTGCCGCAGCACATTGCCGATGAAGATCGCTGAACGGTCAGGAACGGCAGCGATGGGGTCCTGGCGAATGATGCGCATCGGTGTGTCTCAATCCTTTCTCGTCCGCTCGGGCGTAGGGTGATGGCAGAGAGCACGAGCTTTGTGCCGGTCAAGCCTGGCACGACCCAACGCCAGATATCCATGATTCGCTGCCAGTGGCAGAAGCATTATTCGGCACGCCACTGCTCTGCTCGGTTCTGTGTTGTCTCCGGTCACCGGTTAACGCCAGAAGAGGATGCGATCGGTGATCTTGGCGATGGTGATGACGATATCGACGAGACGCTGCCCGGCGATGTGTGGTTCTGAGGCTACACAGTAGCCTAAGGCCCACCTGGTCCCTGGTACTGGCGGGCGAGCTCTTCGAGCCGCTCCAAATACGCGCGCTCTTCTTCGGGAGTCATCGCCGCGAGATCCTCTCGCAGCGCCTCGTTTGGCATTTCTCCGTCGAGAAAACGGAACGCGACCGGCGGCAGCGGCTCATCGTCACCGGCGTGTTCGGCAGTAGCTGGAGATGGAGTCATTCGAGGCTCAGACATCGGCACCCTCTCGACCGGCCAGGCTGGGGCCAACCATGCGCGGGCGGGCGACAGCCATATGGTACGGCGGCGGGAAGAGACTCGCAACGTATCCGTTCAGGTGGTGTCGTCCCACCGGCTGCGCTGGACCACGTAATTGCGCTCCCGCAGGCGAGCGAAGAGCTGGCGTGCCTGCGCTTCGTCGTTCACCGCGAGGCAGAGCTCTACGACACGCTCGCCAAGGCGGGGCCGTGCGTCGTGCCGGTTAACATCGACATCAATGATGTTGACGTTGGCGGCGGCGATCGGCTCAAGGAGTCGCATGAGCTCACCTGGCCGGTCCGGGATCGCAACACGGATGACGAGCATGTGGGCGACCGTCCTCTCGTACATGATTCTCCAGGTCAATTCGGGGTCGATGTTTCCGCCGCTGACGACGACGGCAACGTTACTGGCTGGCGTTAGGCCTGGTACCTTCCCAGCCGATAACGCGGCGATTCCGACCGCGCCAGCACCCTCCGCCATCGTTTTGGCATCGATCAAGAGGTCGGCGATGGCTTGGACGATATCCGTCTCCCGTACCGTCACGAGCTGAACGATGCCACGCTCAACAAAATGGCGAATGGTCTCGAATGTCTTCTCACCCGGCCGCCGGACGTTGATGCCGTCGGCGATGGTGCCGGGCCGGAAGGGAAGTTCGACGGGCGCTCCGCGTTGCAGCGCGTGGATGAGGCAGGGAGCTCCCTCGGCTTCGACCCCGATGACACGAATCTGCGGGCGGCACGCGGCCACCGCCACGGCAATGCCGGAGAGGAGACCACCCCCACCGACGGGAACGATGATCGCATCCACGGTGGGTAGGTCGGCCAAGATCTCCAGGCCAACCGTTCCCTGGCCGGCGATCGTTTGCCAGTCGTCGAACGGCTCGATGAATGTCCGGCCCCATTTTTCCGCCTTGATGTGCGCAACCCGGTTCGCCTCGCTGAAATCCTCACCATAGCGGACGACACGCACGCCCCAGCGGCGCGTGTTCCGGAGCTTGGTCGCGGGTGTGGCGCGTGGAACAAAGATAATGGTGTTTCGGGCGACTCCGAGCTTCCTGGCGGCGAAGCCGATGCCCTGGGCATGGTTGCCAGCGGAAGCGGCGATGAGCCCGCGAGCGAGTCGCTCGGGAGGCAAGCTGGCGATATTGTTGTAGGCACCGCGGATCTTGTATGAGCCCGTTCGCTGGAGGTTCTCCAGCTTGAGCCAGACATGGCAGCCAAGGCGCTCGCTGAGCGCCAGGCTCGGCACCAGCGGCGTGCGGATAATCTCAGGCACGCCGGCGAGGCGCGCTTGTGCCGCGCGAATATCCTCAATGGTGATGGGAAGGCATTTGATTGACCGTGGCCCTCGGTCGTGCTGCATTGCAAAACGTCGCCCCTTCCGTGTGCGAGACCCATCGCGGCCACTAAAGCTGGCTTGGTTGCTGACGCACCAGTGTACTCCGAGGGAAGGAGCGCTCCCGGCGCGCATCCAGGTTCGTGCCGGGAGCACGCCAAGCTCAATCGTCGCCGGTAGCGCGTGAAGCAACCGGTGCGGATTGCGATTCGCTGGGTTGGACACGCTCGCTGAAGATCCGTTTTCCTTCTGTCGTCAGGCAGCGACCGGTGGCCAGGTCGAATTGCCAGCCGTGGAGCGTGCACGTGAGAATGCCGTCCTGCACTTGACCAAAGCGCGTTAGATCGGCCTTGAGGTGAGGGCAGCGCCGCTGCACGCGGTAGCCGTCGCAGATCCAGAATTCTTGCTCGGATTGCTGCTCGGCGTAGTAGCCCTCGGCGTATTCGATGCGCTCGGGCGAAAGGCACTTGAAGAACGAGTAGACGAACTCGTTGTAAGCCCCTTTGCGCTCGGCCTCGAAGCGGCAAGAGAGAAAGAGCCGGTTGACCCAGTCTTCCTCGTGATCGACGATCAGGGCCTCGATGAGAGGAGATTCCACATGGAAGACGAATTCACACGGGTTCCCCTCCCAAGGGTAGACTTTGCGCTCCCAGAAGTCGATTACGACTTGCGGATCGCGGCAATCGAGCAACACCCGTCCGTTGATCCCTGCGGCCGTGCGATCAGCAAGCTCTAGGACCGGCTCAAACCACGCTTTCAGCGAGGAGAGAATGTCAACCTGGCCTCGTGGCCATGAGGCCTTCTCCGCCTCGATCAGCGGCCGGGCGCGGCGTTGGTAGTCCGCGAGATAGTCGCGCTTCTCCGTGAAGATCGCCCTCACTTCGGCGTCGGCAAGCGCATGATCCACCGTGATCTTGCCGGGGCGAATGGTCGCCACCGAGCCGGGGATCATCAGGTGGCCGTTGGTGGCGCCGTTGTCCCGCATGAACTTCAGAAAGACGGTCTGATCCGGGAAGATGTTGGCCGGGTCGTCGCCAAAATCGTTGAAGCCGAAAAGCGCATCGTCCAGGAAACAGGGTGGGCCGGCCATCGGCACGAGGTGCGCCGCGCCGATCTGGCGCGCGTAGCGCAAGGCGCGGTTCATCTGGGTCTCTCGCTTCTTGCGACCCAGGGCCTGCTTCATCGGAGGCGGGAAGCGATAGACCATCGGGTACCAGATTGCGCCCGAAAACTGGGTGAAGTGCACGTCGTACGGGCCAAAGTCGCGGGCCGCGTCGAGATCGACCGGGCGCGCGTCATTCTGATCGAAGATGCGGACCTCGCCATCATCGACGGCGAGCGCGGAATCACCGAGAGGGCCATCGGCTGGCGCAACGGTCGCGACCGTCATCACCCGAAGCCCGTCGAGGTCCAGCGGCTCATTGTTCTTCGTCTGGATGAACGTGGTAAAGCCGAGCGCACGGAGCTCTCGCTCGATCAGATTGAGCGGGTGGTCGGGCAGTATGACGGGCGTATCCTTGGGTACATAGTGACGCAAGAATTCTGGATCGTAATGGTCTTTATGGACATGCGACAGATAGAGATAGGTTGGCTTGCTGATGCGCTCCCGGTCGATGGTTTCGTTGCTGGGAAAGACAAACCACGACGCGAAGTAGGCAGGGTTGAACCATGGATCGCACAGGATGCTCCCGTGGTGTGTTTCGATCAAGAGGCCAGCGTGGCCAATGAACGTGACGTTCAGCTTTGATCCTCCTGCTCGCTCCAAGTGGTACGATGGGTGCGCACGGGGACAACGTGTCCCGCGTGTGCAAGTCACTATACCGTGACCGTGGCTCTCCCGTCGGCCCACAAGGATGTTGACCGAGGTGGGGATCGTGGATTGTTGCGACCGCTTCGCGCTCTGGCTTGCCGAATTGACACTCGAGCGGGTCAAGAGGTTGTCGGATAGCGACGCTCCGGCAGTGGTTTCCGTGCGGGCTTCGTGCCGGCGCCGTCGATTCGATGTCACAATCCGGAAAGATTGCGACGCGTGTTATCGCTGGACTGTGAGCGAAGTGACGCCGGGGATCGACACGGCACGCGCGTTGTCGTTGCACTCTGGCGAAGCGGTTCATGGCGATCCTGAGGACGCCTACTGGTCGGCGTGGGGAGCAATTGACCGAGCGGTGCGCGGTGCGGCGTTACGCTCACAGCACTCATAACCCAGACCGTCACTGGGAGATAGTCGGCGCAGCCCAGTGCGCATCGAGATATGACGCCGGTTCATGATCGTCCTGAGTGACCACCCACGGGCATGGGTTTGCTCATTGTCTCAACTGGTGTCGCGCCCACCGCATCGTCCGATCGAGATGATGGCCGTGTGGTGCTGTTCTTTGTCAGATTTTGATTGATCGATATGGAAACGTTTGGCATAGGAGTGCATTCGCGCATCTCATTGCGCGAACTTTGTTGTGACCCGGTTAGGGCGCGGTGCACAAGGCTGCCAGGTCCGCTGATGTCCTTCGGACGGGGGCTTGAACAAGGCGGTTCTTAGACATAAAGCTCGCGTCTATTATCCTGGCGACCCGCGATAATACCGATAGCCTAGGCGACGCCAATCATTGAGAATGGGGGAGGGACGTGAGCCGTTTTCCGCAGACGATCCTCGCGACGTGTTGTGTCCCCTGGACGGCCAAGGGTGAAATTGACGAGCCGATCTTTCGCGCGAGTATCCGCGGACTCATTGATGCGGGGCTGCGAGATCTCTACGTCTTCGGCACGGCAGGCGAGGGGTACGCGGTCGATGAGCAGCAATTCGACGACGTTGTCGCGATTTTCGCTGAGGAGTGCCGGGCCCGCGCGGTCGAGCCGATGGTGGGGATGATCAGCCTCTCGCTTTCGACTGTGATCGATCGCACAGAGCGTTGCCTCGCTCAGGGGATTTCCCTCTTTCAGGTTTCGTTACCGAGCTGGGGACCGTTGACCGAGCGCGAGCTGATGGTCTTTTTCGACGAAACGTGTGGCCGCTTCCCCGAAGCGCGCTTTCTTCACTACAACCTGCAACGGGCCGGTCGCCTCGTGACGCCGGATGAGTACGCTGTTCTTGCCGACCGTCACCCGAATCTGGTGGCGACGAAGAACGCCAGAGCAGACATCCGAACGCTGGCGGCGTTGCTCGACCGTGCCGGCTCCCTGCGACACTTTGTGACGGAGCCTGGCTGGGCATACGGCAGCTTGATAGGCGACTGCGGCTTCCTGGTCTCGATCTCTTCGATCAACCCAGCGTTGGCTCGGGTCTACTTCGAGGCCGGGCTCCGTCGAGATGCCTCTGTGCTCGGCGAGATGGCGCGGGAGCTCAATCTGATGACTGACGCCCTGCTC
Source organism: Thermomicrobiales bacterium (assembly GCA_042408955.1). GTDB lineage: Bacteria > Chloroflexota > Chloroflexia > Thermomicrobiales > UBA6265 > CALGSZ01. Next base: position 48,265 of record JBHOQQ010000017.1, on the reverse strand, counting down.
GAGTTCGGCGGCCCCAATGTCCATATGGACGGGGCGTACGACAAGGTCTTTTGCAAGCTCCTCGACTCCCGGTTCCCGCTGCGCCTGTTGTCGCCATACGCCGGCTACGACGAGGCGGCGTTCGAGCGGTTTCGGGCGTTTCTGGCGGAGGGCTTCCCGCGTTGGCTGCCGGATAGCAGTGTCGCGGCAGGCAAAATCGCTTGACCGCGGTCGTTGGCTCCCGCTCTCTAAGCCAGGCGTGGTGAACAGGCGTCCGACGATTCGGAGGGCGTACGCCGATCCTGACAGTCACCAATGATGATGGTGTCAAGCTGGTGCCGCTGAACAGCTTGGGTGCGTCCGCTCGGCAGGTGGCGACGAAAGCCGCGCATCGCCGACGATGAAAACCAACAAGGCGGGGGTAGAGGAGTTATTCCGAATGGTGCGGCGACGCGCCGGGGACTGCGATATTTTCGGGAAGGCCAGCGCGGCGGGCGAGCGAACGTAGACGAGTACGTGGAGCATGGCGGCACAACGGCAGCATCTGCTGATCGACGCGGACGACACCCTCTGGGAAAACAACATCTATTTCGAGCGGGCGATTGACGAGTTCATCGCCTTGTTGAATCACTCGCGCTTGACCCCGGCCGAGGTACGGGCGGTTTTGGACGAGATCGAGCGAGCGAATGTCCGCGTGCACGGGTACGGAGCGCGGAGCTTTGCGCGGAACCTCCGGGAGTGCTACGCGCGGCTGGCCGAACGACATATCCCTGAAGATGAACTTGACTGGGTTATGGAGTTCGGCGAGCGCATCCTGCGGCAGGAGATTGAGCTCTTGCCGGGAGTGGAGGAGACGTTGCTAGAGCTCACGAATCGCCACGATTTGGTGCTTGTTACCAAGGGGCACCCGGAGGAACAGCGACTCAAGATTGATCGGTCGGGACTGGCGCCGTATTTCCGGCGGGCGGTCATTCTTGCCGAAAAGGATCGAGCGGCTTATGAGCGGATCGTTGTGGAGCTAGACTATCACCCGGTGCGCACCTGGATGATTGGCAACTCGGCGCGTAGCGATATTAATCCCGCGCTCGAGGCGGGATTGAACGCCGTTTATATTCCCCACAAGGCGACCTGGCGGCTGGAGCATGAAGAGTTAAGGGAGGGTTCCGGCCGGCTGCTTGTTGTCGAGCGCTTTATTGATTTGCTGGAGCATTTCTAGGTCAGTGGAGCCAGGGTCCGCACGACATATCCCATTAGCTCTCCTCATCATCCCGATCACCCCTTCGACCCCAAACCATTAACTGCCCCCTCCGTACTTCAGACATCTGACGTTCCGCAGGTGGTAGCATCCGTCACGCATCTTGAAACGGTCGTGCCCGTTGTCATCACCGAGGCGAGGGTGTTGCAATTTTACCTTGAGACGATCGGCCAAGCGTTATGGACGATTCGGCTCCGGCGACCGCGTCAGCGCGGTTGACACCTGGGCGCGAGGAGCGTTCGGCCCCAATTACCGTGCACGGCTTGAGGCAGCGCTACCAAGCGCTTGGCTGCAGGCTGTGAACGACGCGCCCCCACTGTTCCTGATTGGTGGTCCAGCGCTGCAATCATGGCACTTCGGGCCGGACGATGCGGCACGGATCCAGATCCCTACGCTCGTTGTTAGTCACACCGATCCGTATTGGGCTGGCTTCGTGCAGGCACACCAGGCCTTACTCGGTTGGCTGCCTGCTGCAGAGCAAGCGGTGCTCCGATGCCGGTTGTGGCAGCCAAGGAAGTGGCGCGGAGCATCGCCCGGTTGTTGGCCTGCCACCGCCTCACGACAATCGTGAGCTGAGAAATCATCTTCCTGCGCCGACGTGCGTGTGCGCACAAGCACACTTATCCGCATACTCACAGCCATGAACTTGCCGGCGCTACACTCGACCCTTTACCGCGCGTACGCAATCGTCTTCAAGGGGATGCAGCGCTCGGCGAGGTCCTAGCAGATAAACGGCAGTAGCATTCAGACAGCGCGGGAAGGTGCGCGCGCCTCTCGGAGAGCAGCTATGGCGCGGTCCCAGCGATTGGCGTCAGGATGCACCAAGCGCGGGTCGGACCAGGCGTTGCCGCCGCAATCGCCGTCGCAGCACACGGCGACGATGCTCTGGTTTGATCGCGCGACCACTGCAGGGCCGTGCTGAAGTCCCATAGCGAGTCCGTGGTAAATCACCCTCTTCATGTCTCGCGGTACACTCTTAGTTGCCGGTCAATGAGTCAGGCATCGTTGCATGCCCTCCTTGCGACCGTGACAATCTCCCGACACTCGATACCAGGCTCCTGCGAAGGAGGGTCCGATGTCATTGGTCGTTGCCGATATGGTTGAGGCATTCGTCTTCCGCCGGCTAAACGGCCGCACCCAATTTCTCCTCGTCCGGCGGGAGGACGATGCCTCGCTCGGTGGCACCTGGCAGAGCTTCGATGGCCCGATCCAGCCGGAGGAAACCGCCGTCGAAGCTGCTCGCCGGATCGTCGCCGAGCGCGCTGGCCTCACGGTCTCAGCGGTCTTCTCCGCCGACTACATCAATCAGTACTACGACCATTCACGCGACGTCCTCGTCTTGGCGCCCGTTTTCGCTTTCCCTGCTCCACCAGGCCAACGCGTTACCCTGGCCAGCGGATATACCGACTATGCGTGGTGCGAGCGCGATGAGGCGACCGCCCGCCTTCCCTTTGCCGGGCAACGGTGGGCGGTGCGCCACATTGACGACGTGATTGCCCCTGGCGGAAGGGATGCCGAGCCATACCGGATTCCGTGACCACTGGAGGTGGTGGCGAGAGAGCGCCAGACGGTGCAAGGCGGTCACTTCGCTCTCGCAGTAGATCTCTTTGTGCGTTGTTAAATCAAGGGCGCACCAGGCCCAGCCTGGCTGGGGCACCCGGCGATGCCGATCAGAGATAGGTCCGGGGTATACTTCGGAGATGGCAACGTGTCCGCCTTGGCGGGCGTCGCTGTTTCATCCAAGGCAGCCTTCAGCGATCAGTCTGGCGCCTGCTGCGCCGCGCTCTCACGCCAAGCACACCACGGTGAGAATGGGCGACGGGGACGGCCGGGAGCACCACGCTGATCGCTGATGGCGCAAGGCTGGTGACACATTCATGCCGGATTTCAAGATCGTTTCCGACCTCAAGCCAACCGGTGATCAACCGAAGGCGATCGAAGAGCTGGTTGCCGGGCTGCAGGACGGTCTGCGCATGCAGACGCTCCTCGGCGTCACGGGATCGGGCAAGACGTTCACGATGGCCAACATCATCGAGCGGATGAACCGCCCGACCCTTGTCCTGGCCCACAACAAGACGCTCGCCGCCCAGCTTTACGCCGAATTCAAAGAATTTTTCCCTCACAACGCGGTTGAGTACTTCGTCTCCTACTACGACTACTACCAGCCGGAGGCGTATGTCCCACGCACGGACACCTACATCGAGAAGGATGCGGACATCAACGACGAGATCGACAAGCTGCGTCACGCGGCCACCCGAGCGCTGCTGACCCGGCGGGATGTCTTGATCGTCGCCTCCGTCTCCTGCATCTACGGTCTCGGCTCGCCGGAGGAGTACCAGCAGACGCTCGTCTCCCTCCGCCGCGGCATGTCCATCCGGCGCGACACGGTCGTCCGCCACCTGATCGACATCCAGTACGACCGGAACGACATGACGCTTGTCCGCGGCACGTTTCGCGTGCGCGGCGATGTGCTTGAGGTTTTCCCAGCCTACGAAGAGATCGCCGTCCGCATCGAGTTCTTCGGCGATGAAATAGAGCGGATCGTTGAGGTTGATCCGCTGACAGGCGAGCTTCTCGTCGAGCGGATGGAGATTGATATCTACCCGGCGAAGCACTTCGTGACGACGGCTGACAAGTTGCAGGCGGCGATCAAGGATATTCAAGCGGAGCTAGAAGAGCGCCTACGGGAGTTAGAATCGCAGGGCAAGGTTCTGGAAGCAGCGCGCCTCAAGCAGCGCACGCTCTACGATTTGGAGATGATGCAGGAGGCCGGCTACTGCGCGGGTATCGAGAATTACTCGATGCACCTGTCACGCCGCAAGCCCGGCGAGCAGCCCTCGACGCTCCTCGATTACTTCCCTGACGATTTCCTGCTCTTCATCGACGAGTCGCACATCACCATTCCCCAGGTGCGGGGAATGTACGCGGGCGACCGCTCCCGCAAGGATGTGCTGATTGAACACGGCTTCCGCCTGCCTTCGGCGCGGGAGAACCGGCCGCTCACCTTCGCCGAGTTCGAGCGCATGATCAACCAGGTGATCTTCGTCTCGGCAACACCTGGACCTTACGAGCAGGAGCACAGCGAGAAGATCGTCGAGCAGGTCATCCGCCCAACCGGCCTGATAGATCCAGCCATCTCGGTCCGCCCGACGAAGGGGCAGATTGATGATCTGCTGCACGAGATCAACGTGCGCGTTGCGCGGGGTGAGCGCGCGCTGGTCACCACGCTGACAAAGCGCATGGCCGAGGATCTGGCCGATTACTTGAAGGAGATGGGCATCCGCACGCACTATCTCCACAGCGAGATCGAGACGCTGGAGCGCGTCGAGATCCTACGCGATCTCCGTCTTGGAGTCTATGACGTGGTGGTGGGAATCAACCTGCTCCGGGAAGGGCTCGACCTGCCCGAGGTTTCCCTGGTCGCTATTCTTGATGCGGATAAGGAGGGCTACCTGCGGTCGGAGGGATCGTTGATTCAGATGATCGGGCGGGCTGCTCGGCACGTCGATGGGCAGGTCATCATGTATGCCGATACGATGACCCGCTCGATGAAGGCTGCTATTGACGAGACCTACCGGCGCCGGGCGATCCAGATCGCGTATAACGAGCAGCACGGGATCCAGCCGCGCGGCATCGTCAAGGCGGTCAAGGATCTGACAGACCGCGTGCGCGCCGCCGCTGAGGAAAGCGCGGAGTATCGAGTTGGCAGCTCGACTCGCGCCGGGGTGATCGCGGAGATGCCGCGCAACGAGCTTGCCCGGCTCATTAAGGACCTTGAGTCGCAGATGAAAGCGGCAGCGCGGGATCTGGAGTTTGAAAAGGCAGCATTGCTGCGCGACCAAATCGTCGAGTTGCGCCGGCTGATCGAGGTTGATCCAGTAATGGCGTCCTAGGGGGATCGTCCGAACGATGGTGGAGGGAAGGAGATTGCGACGGTTCATCGCGCGCCGGCAGGCGCTTGTCCGGCTGCTTGCCTACTGGCTTGTGCTCTTCGGAGTGGTATGCCAACCCCTCGCCGCGATCGCCACAACTGAGCCGCCCGATCCGGCGGCGCAGGGCGAGGTGACGCCAGAGCTGCCACCGCCCGATATTCCGACATCAAATCAGCAGGGGTACACCTTCGCGCTGAAATCGACGCTGCGCGTTGATCTGGACACCCTTCCGAAGGAAGCTCGGGTCTACGAGCTGCTGCGGCAAGCGCCCACGAAGGAGGAAGCGCAGCAGATTGCCGACCGGCTCAAGATCGGTGCGGAAGTGCAAGACAAAGGGAACGATACGTGGGAGGCAACCGGTCTCGGACAGGTCTTCATCGCGCCGGACGTGATCCAGTACTTCTCGCTGGAGGACGTGCGCGAGGGTAAGCTGCCGAACGACAAGGAGGCGATCGCCTTCGCCCAAGAGTGGCTGCGCCTTACCGGGCTGCTACCGCCGGATTTGGGCGAGGCCGAAGTGGTGGGACGTATCGAGGAGTCGCAGCGCCTCGTCGTTCAGTTCCGGCCAGAGGAGCCGAAGCGGATTATGTCCGCCTATCCGAGCATTACGGTCACGATGGGACCCACCGGCACAATCCTCGAAGCATCCATCCGCTGGGCGGAGATCAAGCGCGGTGACCTCTATCTCCTGCGCCAGCCGAAGGTCGCCTGGAATGAAGTCCAAAGTGGTGAGGCCTATCTCGAAGTGGAGCTTCCTGAAGGTGTTGCCCAGCCGGGCGATGACATCACCGGCACCGCTACCTACAGCGGCGTCGACATCGCCTACACCACGGCTGGACCACCAGGCAGCCGCCAATATCTCGTGCCAATCTTTGTCTTCCGTGGCCGCATGCGGCCGGACGGTTCCAAGGAGACGTACCCGATCCGGGCGTATGTTCCAGCCCTGGCCAGCAGCGGCGCTCCTGTCGGGTGAGCCTCATGACCGACCGCCGCATCCTGGTCCTCAATGGGCCAAATCTCAATCTGCTCGGCACGCGGGAGCCTGAGCTCTACGGACGAACGACGCTGGCGGACATCGAAGCGCGTTTGCGCGATCTCGCATCGACAGCGACTCCGCCGGTCACCATTGAGACGTTTCAGTCAAACCACGAAGGCGCACTCATCGACCGGATCCACGAATCTGGCCGCACGGCATACGGGATCATCATTAATCCCGGAGCACTCACCCACTATTCGATCGCGCTGCGTGATGCGCTGGCAGCGTGCGGCCGGCCAGTCATCGAAGTCCATCTCACCAACATCCATGCGCGCGAGGAGTTCCGGCATCATTCGGTCATCGCCCCGGTGGCCATCGGGCAGATCGCCGGGCTGGGAGCGGATGGCTACCTCCTGGCGCTTCGTTACTTTTTGGAGCGCTTGGTAGGCGCCGCGGAGGAATCCGCGTGACAGATCACCTTGGGCAAGCCAGGGCGCTGCTCGAACAGCAGCAACTTGATGGCCTCATCATCACTGATTCCGTCAACCGGCACTATCTCAGCGGCTATTCGGCAGAGGATCATGCGCCCGGTTCACCTCAGGGCATCCTTCTCATCGGGAGAAACGAGGCGATCCTTCTCGCCAGCCCGAACAACGTTGACTGGGCCGCGTCGGAGGCCCCTGGTTTCACCGTTATCCCTTGGGGCCGCCCGTGGCATGCCACGGTCGTGGACCAGATAAAGCGATTCGCCTGGAGGCGCGTTGGCTTCGAGGATGGAGCTACCACGGTCTCGGTGTACCAGGCGCTCCAAACAGGGCTCGGCACCGAAGCAACGCTTTTGCCCCTAGTCGACACCGTGGACCGGCTGCGCATCATCAAGTCGCCTTCCGATCTAGCCGCAATCGAACGGGCTTTGCACCTAACCGAGATTGGATTCGCGCACGGACTGCGCGTCCTACGGCCAGGCATCACCGAGCGGGCCCTGGCGTGGGAGATCGAGCGAGCGATGCGCGAGGCTGGCGCAGATGGAATCGCCTTTCCGGTTACAGTCGCCGCTGGGCCACATGCCGCTAGGCCGCATCACCGGGTCACCGATCGTGAGATCGCGATTGGGGAGCCGGTGATCATTGACGTTGGGGCCCGCTGGGCTGGCTTCAATGGGGACCTGACGCGGACGGTCTGGCTCGGTGAGCCCGACACGCAGTTGCGGACGGTTTACAATCTTGTGCTGGAGGCGCAGGTAGCAGCGCTGACGATGCTGCGAGCCGGGCTTCCTGCGAACGAGGCCGACCGCGCCGCCCGGTCCGTCATCGAAGCGGCTGGATTCGGATCCGCGTTTGTTCACGGGCTCGGTCATGGGCTCGGCATGCGCGTTCACGAGGCACCGAGCCTGAGCGCGGCTTCGTCGGACATCCTCCGGGCAGGCATGGTGACCACCGTCGAGCCGGGCGTCTACCTCCCTGGCTGGGGAGGGGTTCGCATCGAGGACGTCGTGGTCATCGAAGAGGACGGGTGCCGAATCCTGACGCATGCCCCAAAAGTGGGTGGTGGCTAATAACCGTTAGCGATCGGGAGTGTGAAGGCGGGTGCCACAAGGCCGGGGACGAGGGCAGCACACGTGATCACCCCGGCCTCTGACCCCGGTGTTGTGATCAAGCAAGATGTCCGGACCACCGGCGCGGTGGTGTCGTCGCCTATGCGCTCGGGTAGCCGGCCACGAGGGAGTGTGACATGATCGAAACTGGTGATCTGCGAAAGGGATTGACGCTCGACTTTGATGGACGGCTCGTCAAAGTCATTGACTACGCGCACAACAAGCAGGGGCGTGGCTCAGCGCAGGTACGCCTTACGCTGCGCGATCTGCGCACTGGGGCAATCACCCAACACTCGGTTCAGGCAGGGACGCGCTTCACGCCGGTTCGCCTGGAGCGCCGGCATGTGCAATACCTGTACCACGAGGGCGACCGGTACCATTTCATGGATACTGAGACATTCGAGCAGATGGAACTAGACGAGGCGGCCATCGGCGAGGCGATGAAATACCTGAAAGAAAACGACGTCGTCGATCTCCTCATGTATGAGGATCAGCCGATTGACATCGAGCTACCAACCGCGGTGACGCTCACCGTGGTCGAGACCGATCCCGGTGTGAAGGGTGACACCGCAACCGGTGGCACGAAGCCAGCCAAGCTCGAAACCGGCTTGATCGTCAACGTTCCACTCTTTGTCAACGTGGGCGACCGGATCAAGGTTGACACCCGGACGGGTGAGTACTTGGAACGGGTCTAGCGTGACCGATAGCCAGCGCGACGCGCCACCGGCGCGGGATGCCGCGGATCCTACAGGCGGACGTACCATGGGAAACGAGCCGGGCCGGACGGAGCCGGAGCTCAACGAGGTCATCGAAGCGACGCGAGCGCTCGTGAGCCTGATGCGTGCGAACGGGCTGACCAAGCTCGACGTGATGGCCGGATCCGTCACGATCCGGCTGCGTGCCTCACAGGCCGAGCTCCCAGTGCGCTCCCCAGCGCCTCCGGCATCGACACCTGCGGAGACTACGGCGGAACCCGCGCCTCCGAAAGGCCATATCGTCCGCGCACCGATGATCGGCACCTTCTACGCGGCGTCTTCTCCCGGCGAGCCACCATTCGTCCGTGTGGGCGACCATGTCGAAGCCGGGCAGACCATCGGTATCATCGAGGCAATGAAGATCATGAACGAAATCCCGGCCGATCGCAGCGGAATTGTGGCCGAGATCCTGGCCGCCAACGGCCAGGCTGTCGAATACGGATCCCCGTTGATACGCATCGAGCCGGATGAGGCTACTGCTGGGTGAGCGGTCGCGTTGTCCCCGTTGCCGTGCTGACGGCCTACATTCGCGAACTCTTCGACGCGGACGCCTTCCTTGCGGATGTCTGGGTCGAGGGTGAAGTTGCCGAGACATTCGTCTCGCGCTCCGGGCATGTCTACTTCACGCTGCGCGATACCGAGTGTCAGCTCAAATGCGTGCTCTTTCGAGGGTTTGCGCAGCGGCAGCGGCACCTGCCGCAACCCGGCGACCAGCTTGCCGCGCATGGCCGGGTCAGCATTTACGATCGCGATGGCGCGTACCAGCTCTACGTCGACGCGGTGCAACCAGCAGGGCTCGGTATCCTTGCACTCCAGCGCGAGCTGCTGCGACAACAACTTGCCGAAGAAGGCCTCTTCGATCCTTCGCGCAAGCGTCCCTTGCCGCCGATGCCTCGCTATATCGGCGTCGTCACCTCGCCTGAAGGGGCCGTCTGGCACGACATTCAAATCGTGCTCCGCCGGCGGTATCCGCTTGCGCACCTCCTCTTGTCGCCCAGCCCTGTGCAAGGCGACGCAGCTCCGGAAGGGATTGTCCGGGCACTTCAGCGCCTCCAGCGCGATGGCCGCGCGGAGGTGATCATCGTGGCCCGCGGCGGGGGATCGGCAGAAGACTTGTCGTGTTTCGACGACGAGCGGGTTGTTCGGGCCGTCTTCGCCTGCCCAATTCCGGTCATCAGCGCAGTTGGGCACGAAACGGATTGGACCCTGATTGACGAGGTAGCCGACCTCCGAGCGCCGACACCTTCTGCCGCGGCCGAACTTTGCTCACCCTCCCTGATTGACCTGGCCGAACGGGTCATCGCTCTTGAGCATGAAGCGCGGCGCCTCGTCCTGGCCTCCATTGCGAGCTACCGCGGGCGCCTCGACGACGTGCGCACGACCCTCGCGCTGAAGCACCCAGCCCATTTGATCAACGGTGCTCGGATGAAGCTCGCGCTCCTCAAGCAGCGCCTCGACCAGCAGCAAACTCGGTCGTTGTCCAGTGGCCGTGCCGTGTCCCAAGCACTCTACGCACGCATGCGCCAGGCCGTGCACGCGCACATCCAGCAACAACGTCACCGGATCGTGCGTGACGTGGCCGTTCTGGAGGCGATCGAGCCGCGCCGGGTTTTGCGTCGCGGTTACGCCATTCTCAGTAGTACCGACGGTCGTCCCGTCGCTCGCGCGACCGCGGTTACCACAGGCCAGGCGATCACGGCGCGATTCGTGGACGGTATCGTGGCCGCGCGGGTCGAGCGCATCGCATTGGAGCCGCTACCAACCATGGAGCCGGGGAATGGATGATCGGGCTGAGCCATCGCTGGAATCGCTGATCTCGCAGTGGGAGCTCGTCCTGAAATCGGGATCATTTGAGGAAACATTGGGTGCCCTGGAGCAGATTGTCCAGCGTATGGAAGAGGGCTACTTGTCGCTCGAAAGCGCGCTTCGCTGCTACGAGCTCGGTGTTCGCATGGCGCGGCGATGTGAGATGATGCTCGATGAAGCGGAGCTGCGCATCACGCGCTTGGACGACACGGATGATCTGGAACTGCGCGATGGCTCGCTTAACACCCCGCACGCTGAGCGCGCATAAGACCCGCGTTGCTACGATGGCAGCGTTTGGCAGATAGGATTCACAAGAATGACCGGCTCCCTACCACCCTCCTTTCGGCCAGATGAGATCCTTCCGGTTGGGAAGCTGCCGGCAGCCTTGCTCGCTCATCTGATCTCTCGCAATCCGATCGACGACCCAGCGGTGATCGTTGGGCCAGGTATCGGGCGAGATGCCGCCGCAATCGAATTGGACGATCTTACAATCGTCGTTAAAACCGATCCCATCACCTTTGCCACCGAATCGGCTCCCCGGTATTTGGTCAATGTCAACGCGAACGATCTGGCTTGTCTGGGTGCAACCCCCCGCTGGCTTCTCGTGACGGCGCTGCTGCCCGAGGGCAAGACGACGCCAGCGATGGTGGACGCGCTCTTCGGTGAGCTGCAGCAGGCATGCCGCGAACGGAACATAGCTCTCGTCGGCGGGCACACCGAGATCACCGCTGGACTCGACCGCGTCATTCTCGTTGGTTTCTTGATCGGCGTGACTCAGCGAGGGCGCCTGCTGCGACCAGGTGGCGCGAAGCCTGGCGACCGGCTGCTGCTCACGAAGGCACTGGCGATCGAAGGCACAGCATTGCTTGCCCGGGAACGAGCCGCTGAGCTGGCACGAGCACTCGGACCTGCGCTTGTTGCTCGTGCGGCGCACCTTCTCATCGATCCCGGTATTTCGGTCGTGCGGGATGCGGCGGTCTTGCTCAACGCGGGCGGAATCTCCGCCCTTCACGATCCTACCGAGGGCGGCTTCGCTACCGGGGTACGTGAGCTTGCGGTCGCCTCTGGTTGCGGCGCCGTGGTCAATCGGGTTCTCGTGCCGATTTTGCCCGAGACGCGAGAAATCGCCACGTTCTACGGGATAGATCCCCTTGGCATGCTCGCTTCCGGGAGCTTGCTAGCGGCGGTGACACCAGAGGCGGTGTCCGCGGTGGAAGCAGCGTGTCGTGAGCACCGTGTGCCGTATTCCTGGGTCGGCAAGCTCACGCCGGCGGATCGGGGTTTCACGATCATTGAGGGAGAAGAGCAACGCGAGTTGCCGAGCTTCGCCAGCGACGAGGTGACACGGGCGCTGGCGCATGCGCAGGGGAGCACTGGGGTGCACTTGGGGAGGAGGAGCGATGCCTGAAGCGGTCGTCGTGGCGAGCGCGAACGGAGTGATTGGACTGCGCGCGGCGATGGACGTGCTCCGCGCAGGAGGCAGCGCGGTTGATGCCGTGGTCGCTGGCGCGAGCGTGGTCGAGGCAAACCCCGACGATCACACGGTTGGATATTCGGGATTACCGAATCTGTTCGGCGAGGTCGAGCTTGACGCCAGCGTCATGGACGGCCAGGGCTTGCGAGCAGGCGCCGTCGGGGCGCTCAAGGGGTATCAAGACGCGATCGCGATTGCTCGCCGGGTGATGGAGGTGCTTCCCCACGTGCTGATCGTTAGCGAAGGGGCTGCCCGGTTCGCCGCGGAGGAAGGATTCACGCCGAAAAACCTCCTCACGCCGGAAGCCGAGCGTATCTGGCGCTCCCGCTTCGAGGGCGCGGATCCGGCGGCTGCAAGCGCATCAGCCTACTATCAACGCATCCGGCAAATCGTGGGAGATCTCACTCGTGACCCGCAGCTAGCCTCCGAGGAGCCACCTCACGGCACGGTCAATTTCCTCGCCCTCGATCGCAACGGGCACCTCGCGTGTGGTGTCAGCACATCCGGCTGGGCTTGGAAATATCCTGGCCGGCTAGGCGATTCCCCGATCATTGGTGCAGGCAATTACGCGGACAACCGCTGGGGTGCCGCTGCCTGCACCGGGCGCGGCGAGATGGCAATGCGCGCCTGCACTGCCCACAGCGTGGTCATGTTCCTCCGCTTCGGCATGTCGCTCAGAGATGCGATCACCACGGCGCTCACCGACCTACGGGCGCTCGACGATCCCTATGCAAGCGAGATGAACGTGATCGCCCTGGATCCGACCGGGAACCACATCGCCGCATCCACGACGCCAGGTCGCACATATGTCTACATGACTGAGACGATGGAGGAGCCAGCCGAAGCGGAACGCCTGCACGTGCCGCTCGCCGGCTGATCGCGATGCGTTCTCTCGATCTCGGGCTTATTCCAGCAAGCGTAGCAAGCTACGACGACCAGGGAAGGCGGCTGGGGCAATAACCATGGGTGCACGTCTGTGGCACTTCGTCACCGGTTGAAGGTCACGGCGCGGGACGACCGCGCGAGCCTGCTCGTTCTGCTTGCGGCTGTCCTTTGGGGAACGACCGGAACGGCGCACGCGCTCCTCCCCGGAACGCCGGATCCGCTCGGGGTCGGCGCAGTGCGAATCGCGATCGGCGCCGGTGCGCTCCTGCTGATCGCGCACGCTGGAGGCGGATTCACGCACGGCGGGCGATGGCCGGCTTGGCTGGTCGCGCTCGCTGCACTCGGCGTAGCGGCCTACCAGGCACTCTTCTTCGCCGGGGTGGAGCGTGCGGGGGTAGCGCTCGGGACAATCGTCGCCATCGGGAGCGCCCCGGCCTTTGCTGGAGTGGCCGGATGGGCCGTGGCGCGCGAACGGCCAAGCAGCCGGTGGGCAATCGCCACTGCGGTTGCCGTCCTCGGCGCAACGTTCCTGATTGCCGCATCGGCCGGCGACGGTGGGAATGCCGCTGGCGTCGCCCTCTGCCTTGGCGCAGGGGCGTCCTACGCGGCCTACTCGGTCGCGAGCAAGCGGCTCATGGCTGCCGGACACCCGTCGTCTGCGGTGATGGCCGTCGCCTTCACGGGCGGTGCGATCCTGCTCTTGCCTGCGCTTGTCACTCGCGACGTCGGCTGGCTGGCTGGCGGGCGCGGCGCCCTGGTCGCCATCCATCTCGGCGTGCTGACGACGGCCGGCGCCTATCTCTTGTTCGGTCGCGGCCTGAGCCGGATCCCCGTCGCCGTCGCGGCCACCATGTCGCTGGCCGAGCCGCTCACCGCTTCACTGCTCGGTGCTTTCCTTCTTGGCGAGCGCCTGAGCGCCACGCAGTGGACCGGCGCGCTTCTCCTCCTGACAGGCCTGGCTCTCGCCGCCGCGCCCGCTCGCCCACGGCTACTGAGACGCAGCCGAGTCCGCATGGCTGGCGAGCGCCGGTCACGCCAGCATGTGGTGTGAGTTCGGCTGATTGCCGGGCGGGCGCCGGGCGTGCGTGGCTGATCGTTCGGTGCTCTTGCAGCATCGTCCTCACGCTTCGCCGGGACGTTGGAGCACCAAGCCCAGGGTCAGAGTCTCGCGGAGTCGCACCGCGTGCACATCCATCTAAAATGCACTATAGTACACCGCACAAGATGCGCTTCAGCACCACTTCGTTCGCGAATGGTGTCCAACTTGAGAGCGAATCTAGCATCCTTTCCATCTCGATTGGCGACCGGTCGGAGAGCAAGTGATGCATGGTAATGCACTGACGAATCAGAACGCCACGGAGCTTGCCGTGGCAATCGGCGCCCGCGTCAGGCGCGAGCGACTGGCGCGAGGCTGGACGCTCGACCAGTTGGCGGAGGCTGCTGGGGTAAGCCGCCGGATGGTGATCAAGATCGAGCAGGGCGCGGTCAACCCGAGCGTGGGGATCCTGCTGAGGATCAGCGATGCGCTCGGCATCGGCTTGCCGGCACTCGTCGAGCCACCTCGGCCCGAAAGGCACCTGAACGTCACCCGGTACGGTGAAGGCGCCGTTCTGTGGAGCAGTGAGCTTGGTGGACGAGGGGTGCTCATGGCAGGCACCGAACCACCGAACGTGGTCGAGTTGTGGGACTGGACCTTAGCTCCTGGAGACCGTCACACAAGCGAGGCCCACGCGGCAGGCACGAGGGAGCTTGTGCAGGTCCAGCAAGGCACGATCGTGATCCGGGTCGCGGGAGAGTCGGTAGTTCTCAATGCCGGCGACGCTGCCTCGTTCCCGAGCGACGTGGCACATTCGTACACAAACCGGGGAGCAGTGCCAGCGAGGTTTTCCCTGGTCGTCTTCGAGCCAGGCGTAGGGTCACGAACTCGATTGGAGGTCGCTGATGCCTGATCCTGGAATGCTCCAAGATTTTCTGGCTGGCAGCTTTGTCGACGCGGCCGTGTTCGCGCTGCGACCCGACTACCGGGCTCTGCTGCTGGCCGTTGTCGGACTCGTACCCGGCCCCAGCGACCACATGAGCGACGCGCTGCTCCGCAAGGCCGAGGCCGTGGCTGGTGAGCTGCTTCGGGATCGGCCGGCGGAGCTGGTCCCCCATGTGGCGGCGTGGCGGGAGGCGTACCGGGCCTTCGGAGCCAAGCCGCAACGCACCCGTAACAGCCTAGAAGCGCTTCTCCGCCGCGCGGCTTCAGGTCTGCCCCGCGTGAACCGGCTCACCGACATCTACAACGCAGTCTCAGTGCTGCACCAGATTCCCATGGGTGGGGAGGACCTGGAGCGTTACCACGGTTCGCCACGGCTCATTCGTGCCACTGGCAAGGAGCCATTCGATACGGTCGCTCACGGTGTCGCCCTGATCGAGAACCCGGAGCCCGGTGAGGTGGTGTGGTGCGACGATGCCGGTGTGACGTGTCGTTGCTGGAACTGGCGATAGGCGCGCCGCACCCAGCTTAGCGACGACACCACCGTGGCGCTGTTTATCCTCGACGCGCTCGATCCGGTGACGGACGATGCGCTCTTCACCGCCGCCGAGGACTTGATCGCATACCTGACCCGGCTCGGACCGGATATCCGAGTGCACCGCCGGCTGATCGCCGCCTGCGCCGGTCAGTGAAGGAGACTGACATGCTCATCCATGCGTGGGATGCCGCGCTCGAACCTCGTGAATGGCAGGAGTGGCTAGCATCCACTGAACGATTCGGGGTGCTCGCGGTCAACAACCTTGACCCCACCCAGGCTCCGGTGTTGGTACCTACCCACTTCACCGTTGCGGGCAACGAGCTTCTCATGCATCTGGCTCGCCCGAACCCGGTTTGGCCACATCTGGAAGCAGCTTCCGAGGTCCGCCTTGTGGTGGTTGGCGATTACGCCTACATCCCGTCGTACTGGCGGGCCGAAGCAGACCGGCCCATCGAGCACGGCGTGCCGACCAGTTACTACACCGCCGTTCAGTTTTTGTGCCGGCCAGCGATGTCGGTGACCCCAAGGAGAAGGCCGATATCCTTGCAAGCCCAGCTTGCAGATCCAACCTGAGGGCCGCCACGCTGCCCTGTCACCCAACGCTGCTCCCTGCGGTCGGATGCTGCCCGGCATCCGCGGTGTGCGGCTGATGGTTCTGCGGGTGGACGCCAAGTTCAAATATGACGATCACAAATTGGTCGAGCATCGCGAACGCGTCATCGGTCACCTCGAGCGCCGCGGGAGAGGACTGGACGCCCGGGCAGCGCGGCAGCAGCGGCGACGCCTTGCCGCGATCGGTGATTGGCGGACTCGCAGGGAGCAATCATGACCGGTCGCGCCGCGCCCCGCGTCCCTGTGCCACCGTGGGGGCTGGCGGTGGCAGCGATGCTGTCAGTCCAACTGGGCTCCGCCCTCTCGGTGAGCCTGATTTCGACCATCGGCCCAGCCGGAACCGCCTGGCTCAGACTGAGCATGGGCGCGTTGATATTGCTGGCTCTAGCCCGTCCCCCGCTGCGCACGGTGCGCCTGCACGACGTGCCGGCGCTGCTGGGGCTCGGCATCTCAACCGGAGCGACGACGATCGCGTTCCTTGCCGCCATTGAGCGCATCCCGCTCGGCACCGCCGTTGCCATCGAATTTCTCGGCCCATTGATGGTTGCCGCGCTGCGCCGTCACAGCGCGCGATCGCTCCTCTGGCCCGGCCTGGCGTTGCTTGGGGTCATCGTGCTCACTGAGCCTTGGCATGGCCAAGTCAATCCAAGCGGTATCGCGTTCGCCGGCAGCGCGGCTGCTGGCTGGGCTACCTATATCCTGCTCACCCAGCGGATCGGCGATCGCTTCACAGGCATCGGAGCCCTATCCATCCCCGTGACCATCGCCGCCGCGACGGCAGCGGTTGCCGGTGTCCCCCAAGCCGCGGGTCACCTCACCCTTGGCGCCGTCGCCTCCGCGGCCGGGCTAGCTATCTTACTCCCCGTCCTGCCGTTCGTGCTCGAATTGCTCGCGCTGCGCCAGATGACGCCCACCGCGTTCGGTACCCTGATGGCGCTCGAACCCGCCATCGGTGTCCTGCTGGGGCTGGTTGTATTACACCAAAATCCTTCGATTACCCAGGTTGCCGGCATCGCGCTCGTCGTGCTCGCTGGTGCAGGCGCGCAGCGTGGTGGCCGGCGCGTGTCACGGAGTCCCAATCGCGCCAGCGCTACTGCTCATCCTGACCGAGCCGGTCCTGCGGCTCATCGCCACACGGCGGAGATGGGCAAGTCATGCTCACCACCGGAAGCGGCATAGATAGCTACCGCGGAGCCCTGACGTGCGGAAGCAGGTGCCCCGCATGAGGCCCGAGGGCGCCGTGCGGGGCACCGAATTCACCATTAATCAGCCGCCCGCGCTGCCGTTCCACCCGCTTGCTGAATCGCTCGCCAGACCTTCTCCGGTGTGAACGGAATATCAAGATGGCGAATGCCCCACGGCTCGAGCGCATCAATGACGGCATTTGCCACCGTTGGCGTCGCGCCAATCGTCGCTGCCTCGCCGATGCCCTTTGCACCGAGCGGGTTGATTGGCGTTGGTGTTGTCGTGTGATGCGTCTCGAAAACCGGGAAACCGGTGGCTTTCGGCACGGCGTAGTCGTTGAGCGTTCCGGTGAGAAGCTCGCCGTTTGCGTCATAATGCAGCTCTTCCCAGAGCGCCAGGCCGATTCCCTGCGCGACGCCGCCGTGCACCTGACCCGTCACCAGGAGCGGGCTGATGATGTTGCCACAGTCATCGACCGAGACATAGCGCAGGAGCTTCACTTCGCCAGTGTCTGGGAAGACCTCGACAACGGCGACGTGTGTGCCGAAGGGGAACGTCTCATCGGCTGGGCGGAAGAAGTCGGTCGACTCCAAGCCGGCGTCTATCTCCGGTGGCAGGTCTCCCGAGTAGGCCGTTTTGGCGATCTCAGCCAATGTGACGCCGCGCGTCGGTACGCCCTTGACCCGATATTTGCCGTCAGCAAGCTCGATGTCCTCCTCGGCTGCCTCAAGCATATGCGCGGCGATGCGCCTCGCCTTCTCCCGAATCTTGGTCAGCGAGAGAACGACGGCCGCTCCACCGACAGCAAGGCCGCGGCTGCCGCCTGTGCCATTGCCGTGCGAGGTGTTACCCGTGTCGCCGTGGTGGACGATCACCGAATCAAAATCTGCGCCGATGTAATCGGCCGCGAGCTGCGCGAAGGTCGTCTCCTGACCCTGGCCGTGCGGCGAGATGCCGGTGAAGATCGTCACCTCGCCGCCAGGCTCGACCCGGACTGTCGAGCTTTCCCACGGGCCAAACCCACAGATCTCGACGTATGAGGCGACACCGATCCCCAGATAGCGTCCCTGCTTGCGCAATTCCGCTTGCTGGCGGCGGAGATCCTCATAACCAACCAGATCAAGCGCCTTGATGAGCGGCTTTTCGTATTCGCCACTGTCATAATGCTCACCGGACAGCGTGGTATACGGAAACTGATCCGGCGGGATGAAGTTAACGCGGCGCACCTGCACCGGATCGAGCCCGGCCTCATCGGCGATGAGATCCATCAGGCGCTCGAGGTAGAACGTGGCTTCGGGGCGGCCGGCGCCGCGGTAAGCGCCATTGCAGACCGTGTTGGTGTAGACACCTTCCACCAAGTAATCGAGATTAGGGATCACATAGGGCCCCGTGGACATGACCCACGTGCACCAGGCCAAACCGAGTGCCTTCGGGTAAGCGCCTGAGTCCAGGGTGATGCGAGCACGCAACGCCTGGATCTTGCCGTCCTTGTCTGCCCCGACTTCAAAATCGCCCCACTGGTTGCGCCCGTGATTGGTGGCGAGGAAATGCTCGCTCCTGGTCTCGATCCACTTGGCCGGGCGATTGAGCGTCCTTGCGACAGCCGCAACCACGTAGTCTTCTGGGTAGGCGCCGAATTTGCAGCCAAATCCACCGCCAACTTCGGGCGCAATCGCTCGCACCTGGTTTTGGTGCAGCCCAAAGGCCGCCGCAATCTCGTTGCGGAAGCTGTGCGGCGCCTGATTTGATACCCAGATCGTTAGCCCGCGCGTGATTGGATCCGGAGCAGCTACCGTCCCACGCGGCTCCATCGGCATTGGCGCGCAGCGCGGAGCGCGAATCCTCACCTTCACTTTGACGGGTGCGCTTGCCAGCGCCGCATCGACATCGCCGTGAACCGTTTGGTAGCGGACACTGATGTTGTTCTTGACCTCATCATAGAGTTGAGGGGCGCCATCCTGACGGGCCTCGAACGGATCTACCACCGCCGGCAGCGGGTCGTAATGAACGACAACGAGTCCGGCCGCATCTTCGGCCACGGGCCGCGACTCCGCGATCACCGCCGCAATCGGCTCACCGATGTAGCGCACCTTCTTGTGCGCCAGCGGCTCAACCTTGGGAACCGGTATCGCGTCTCCGGCATCTGATCCCGCAGCCTGATCCCCGCCTTCCGTCGTCGGCGTCGTTGCTTCGACCGATTTGATCACCTTCTGCAGATCGGCTGCCGTCCACACGGCAAGCACCCCCGGGATGGCGAGCGCGGCAGACGCGTCAATGCCTGTGATCCGGGCGTGAGCATAGGTGCTTCGGACGAACGCGACGTGGACCATGCCAACGAGCTTCAGGTCGTCCACGTAGGTCGAAGACCCGGTGATCAGACGTGGGTCCTCTTTGCGCTTCACCGAGGCACCAATATAGTGACTGAGAACCATCTGCTGGCACTCCTCCCGTAAACGTGGCCGCTCATCGCCGTGAGGGCCACCCCCGTTGCGCCTTGCCCGCATTGTACTGGCAGACGCGCCGGTCCGGGATGCCGCGTGCAGGGCGGATTTGGTCTGCGGCCAGCAGTGGCTGATCTCTTCGTGAAACGCGCCACACCGAAACTGGCTTGTGGGCAACCTCGTGCGGGCAATGCTTGCCGATGGCCGCCAAGGGCAAACCCTGATTGGCGGCCACCGGGTCTCTGCGCCTGTACTTGCCGGCTAGATATCCTTGTGCAATGTGGCGAGGAATTCGGCGTTGCTTGAGGTCTTGGCCAGGCGGCCGAGCACCAGCTCGGTGCCTTCGGTGCCGCCGAGCATCGAGACCATCCGCCGCATGGTCCAGACTTGCCGCAGCGTAGTCTCGTCGAGCAACAACTCCTCACGCCGCGTGCCGGAGCGCTGGATATCGATTGCCGGGTAGATGCGGCGCTCGGCGAGCTTCCGGTCAAGGTGAAGCTCCATATTGCCGGTGCCCTTGAACTCCTCGTAGATCACGTCGTCCATGCGGGACCCGGTGTCGACGAGGCAGGTGGCGACGATGGTCAGCGAGCCACCGCCCTCGATGTTCCGTGCCGCGCCGAAGAATCGCTTCGGCGGATAGAGCGCGACTGGATCAATACCGCCCGAAAGCGTGCGTCCGCTCGGTGGAACCGCGAGGTTATAAGCGCGGGCGAGCCGGGTGATCGAGTCCAGCAGAATGACGACATCCCGTCCCGCTTCGACGAGCCGCTTTGCCCGCTCCAGCGCCATCTCCGCGACCTTGGTGTGATCCTCGACCGGCTCATCGAATGTTGAGGAAATCACCTCCCCTTCGACGGAGCGCTTCATATCGGTGACTTCCTCTGGACGCTCACCAATCAGACAGACCATCAGGTGCATGTCCGGGCAATTGGTCGTGATCCCGTTCGCAATGGCCTTGAGCAAGAGGGTCTTGCCGGCCTTCGGCGGCGACACGATCAATCCGCGCTGACCGCGTCCGATCGGAGCGACGAGGTTCAAAATGCGCGTGGAAAGGATGTGCGGCTGGGTTTCGAGATTGATCAGTTCGAGCGGGAAGATTGGTGTCAGGGAATCGAAGCTAGGCCGGCGGCGAGCCGTTTCGGGATCGACGCCATTGACCGCCTCGACCCGGAGCAAGCTGTAGAACTTTTCATTGTCTTTCGGGGGCCGAACCTGGCCGGAGACACGGTCGCCAGTCCGCAAGCCGAAGCGCCGGATTTGCGATTGCGAGACGTAAATATCGTCCGGCCCCGGCAGGAGGCGCGGACCGCGCAAGAAGCCAAATCCGTCCTCGATAATCTCAAGTACGCCGTCACCAAAGATATTGCCCTCGGCCTCGGTCCGAGCCTTCAGCAGCGCGGTGATGAGGTCCGGGTGCTTCATGCGTGTGTAGCCCTGGAGGCCGAACTGGCGCGCCAGCTCGTACATCTCCTCCAATGGCATCGCCTCAAGCTCGGTGACCGTGAAGTACGGCAGGTTGCCGTTACGGGTCTGCTGTACGGCTGGAGCCGCAGCAGGCCGCGCCTTGGTCTGCGTGGCAGCGGAATTCGTCCGCTCTCTGTTGGATTCGCGGGATTCACGCGCATCGCGAGCGTCCCGGTTATCTCGGCCGTTGGGCATCGTGGTCCCCTCCCGGGCTTCTCGCGCTTCCCGCTCTGGGCGAGGACGCCGCGAGCGAGGCCGCTCCATCTCGCCCGTCGCCTCCGGCCCTTCGACGGAAGCAGGCGTGGGCTGAGGAGCTAACGCCGCGTCGGCCACGGCAGATACAGCAGGATCTGCGGTTGCCTGTTCCTGGGCTGCGGTCGTCACCGGCTCGTTTGCGGACGTGAGCAACACGGTCTGCTCGGTAGCCTCGGCCGTCTTCTTGCGTGAGCGCGACACGCGTGTCTTTGGTGCCGGCTTCGTCGTCGTTTCCGGCTCAATTGTCATGGTTTCCTGGTTCGTCAACGGACTTCCTCCCTATTGAATTGTGTGCGGATGACGCGGCGAGCGCGCCAACCGGGCGCCGCTCTGTGGTGGTTTGCTTCAACAGTGTGATCACGACTGGGCATAGCGTTGGGGTGAGGGTGCATTGCACGCACCCAAAGGCGGCGGAAACTCGCACGAGCTCCGGCCTGCGTATCGCGTTGTCAGTGTCACGCTCCGAGCGCGCGACACCATTGGCGCCGTACGAAGAGCCAGCGGGCGGGCGCTCCTGAAAACCCTAGGTGAATCAGCGGCAGGCAGGGGCCACGTTTGCCTACCAAGGCGCACCACTATCCTAACACTCTCATCTCCGTTCGTCAATCCATCCTTTCTCGGTCTCGCATCGCCTGCTCAAAACCTTATCGCTCCCGCTGCCCTTCTTTCCCGATCTCGGCTGGCGAGCGCGAGGATCGCATCCTCCCTGCCGTGCGATCAACTTTCGTTATATCGGTGATGGTGACCATCCCGGCGCGGCGGCCTGGATCGCGTTACAAATGGCTGAGATATTGAGGCGCGCCGATCTGGCGCAGCTTCCACAGCTTGTGCTCCGCATCTATCCGCCGGACCGTTCCTGACCGGGAGCGCATCACTAGCGACTGGGTGGACGCACCGCTGCCATAGAATCGCACGCCCCGGAGCAGCTCCCCATCCGTGATGCCGGTTGCCGAGAAGAAGACGTTATCGCCTGCCACGAGATCCTCTATCGAGTGCTTCCGGTGCAGGTTGATCCCCTTTTCCTGAGCGATTCTCCGCTCCTCGTCGTTTCTCGGCCAGAGCCGGCATTGCATGTCGCCACCGATGCACTTGAGGGCACACGCTGCGACCACCGCTTCGGGCGCGCCCCCGATGCCAAACAACGCATCGATTCCCGTTCCCGGCATGGCGGCCATCAAAGCGCCCGCGACGTCGCCGTCGGTGATCAGCTTAATCCGCGCTCCGGCACGCCGGATCTCGGCAATCAACTCTTCATGGCGGGGACGATCCAGGATCACGACAAGCAGATCGTTGATCTCCCGGTGCTTTGCCCGCGCGATCCGCTTGAGGTTCTCCGTCGGGCTCAGGTCGAGGTCGATGACACCGGCTGCTTCCGGACCTACCGCGATCTTTTCCATATACGCGATGTCCGGAGAGGAAAACATCGCTCCGCGGTCGGCCAGTGCAACAACAGAGATCGCATTCGGCATGCCAAGTGACAGGAGGCGAGTGCCATCGATCGGATCGACGGCGATATCCACTTTCGGTTCGCTCGCACAGCCGACCTGTTCGCCGACGTAGAGCATCGGCGCCTCGTCCTTCGCCCCTTCCCCGATGACAACGATGCCGTCCATAGCGATCGAGCCAAGGACGAGGCGCATCGCATCAACGGCAGCCTGGTCGGCCGCTTCCTTATCTCCCCTTCCCATCCACCGGGCCGCCATCAACGCGGCTGCTTCGGTCACGCGTGCAAGCTCCAACGCCAGGTTACGATCAATTGCAGATGCTGACACACTCATCCTGTCCCTCCCATGTTCACGCTTTTCCTTCGCCTCCGCGCCCGTTCGTCAAGGTCGAGCGGAGGCGGTCCCTCGTTAGCGGGACGGGTTACCACCGCGATGTGCCAAGCGAGCCGATGGATGCTCTAACCACTCTACGGCAGCGCGAGGAAGATCACCCGCGCTGCCAACGACCACCGAGCATTGGGGAAGCGATTGAATAAACGATTGCCCATACCGCTTTGAGAGGATGCGCCGATCCAAAATCACGCAGATGCCCCGGTCCTGGCTCGATCGAATCAAGCGTCCGAACCCTTGCTTAAATTTCAGCACCGCTTGAGGCACGGCGTACTGCGTGAACGGCTCGTCAAAGCCTTCGCTGCGCGCAGCGAAGACGGGATCGGTCGGCACCGCGAACGGCAGTTTGGTCATCACTAACACGCTCAGCGCCGGCCCGACGATATCAACGCCTTCCCAAAATGTCGACGTACCGAGCAGCACGATGTTCGAGGAATGCTTGAGGCGCTCGATGAGCTGGCGCGCGCTCCCATCCGTACGTTGCGCCAGGACGATCACGCCATGGTCTTCCAGGGGGACCCGAATCGCCCGGTATGTCGCTTGCAGCGCGGCATGCGAGGTAAAGAGCACGAGCATGCGACCGCCCGTGGC
The DNA here is from genome assembly GCA_042408955.1 of Thermomicrobiales bacterium. Taxonomy (GTDB): domain Bacteria; phylum Chloroflexota; class Chloroflexia; order Thermomicrobiales; family UBA6265; genus CALGSZ01. Next base: position 24,707 of record JBHOQQ010000017.1, on the reverse strand, counting down.
CATCGCGAGGTTGACGAGGGTATCCTCCACGCTCTTCTGATAGCGTGGCGCGCTTGGCTCAGGGATATCGTCAACCAGATATAACAACGTCGACCGCTCGTAATCGAACGGCGACGGCACGCTGAGCTCGTCGGCATCCTCCAGCCCTACACGCTCCCGGATGTAGTCAAAGCTGCCATCCGTGGTCAGCGTCGCCGAGGTGAGAATGGCCGTACGGAGCGGAGCAAACACGCGGTCGCGCAGGAGCGGCCCGACGCTCAGCGGCGCCGCGCGCAAGCTGACTCCACCGCGGCTCATCTCGCGCTCGACCCAGTACACGGCCTCCGCGCTTGGGTCAATCACGCTTTCGGCAAGCCGCACACGCACGTCGGCGAGCGCCCGCAGGGCATTTGTAAGCTCCAGCACCACATCTTCCGCCAGATCGACAACAGTCTCAAGAGCATCTTGTTGATCCGGAACCACGCGTTCGAGCGTTTCAAGGAACCAGACAAGCTCACCCTCGATCGTGGTCAATTCGCGGTCGAGTCGCTCCCAGGCAATCTCTACTTCGATCCACTCGCCACGCCGCCGCACCGCCGGAGTCAACCGAACGCTGCGTTCATACCCCGCGGCTCCCATCCCCTCTTGGTCCACCAGGTCGCGGAGGCGAAGGAACAAATCGTTCGCCGCCGTCTTGGCCACGTTGACGGGTCCCAGGAGCTGCTGTCCCCGTTCAAGGGCCGCGGCGACCCGTTTCCGGCTTTCGGCATCGGTCGCCAGGCGCGCGAGCTCGTTGATGGCGCTCTGAATGAGGCCGCCGAAGGCTGGACCCTCGGGCTTAATGATGATGTCGAGGATATCCAAGATCGCATGTTCGCTGACGGAAAAGCCAAACTGGGTCGTCGCTTGATCCTCAAGGTGGTGAGCCTCGTCCACGATGAGGCGCTCGTAATCCGGCAAGACGGTGCCGCCTTCAAGCGTATCGGAGAGCAAGAGCGCGTGGTTGACCACCACAACGTGGGCGTGCTCGGCCTGGCGACGGGCGCGGAACAAGAAACATTGATTGCGCTGGTTGAACACACACTTCGCCGGAACGCACGCCTCTCCTTCTGCCGAAACGTGGCGAAAGGCTGCCTCTTCCTCAGCACTGAGACGCAGCTCCGCGCGGTCTCCAGTCGTGGTCGAGCCGAGCCAAAGGAGAATTTTGGCCCGGAGACCTGCCTCCTCAGAACTCGTGACGGGCTGCCGCTGGGCTGCGAACCACCGCCGCAAGCAGAGGTAATTCTGGCGTCCTTTCAGGATGGCTGCCTCGAAGGGAACGGAGCCACCAGCGCCGGCCAGCGCGCGCTGCAAATCCGGGATATCCTTGCGAAAGAGCTGGTCTTGCAAAGCGAGCGTATTGGTCGAGACGACCACGGTTTCGCCGCGCTCCCGGGCGTGGAGCACCGCCGGCAGCAGATACGCCACGCTCTTGCCCGTGCCTGTCCCAGCCTCAACCAGAAGGTGGTGATCGCCATTGAATGCTCGGGTCACTGCGCGCGCCATCGTTTCTTGCGCTGGCCGGTGCTCGTAGAACGGCACAACCCGGCTAAAGGCACCGCCGGGCGCCAGCATTGCCGCGACCGACCGCTCATCAACAGGCGCTTTCGATCCGGTTCGCCGGAGCGGCTCGGGCTTGTCCCGCGGTACCAAGAACTTCATCTCCAGGGTTGGCTGCTGATCCGCCCCTTGTTGAGCGAACAGCGGACCGGAGGGCTTCCGGCGCGCCGCGGCCAGAAAAAGTTCGGCTACGGGCCAGCCAGCGCTCCGACTGAGCGTCGCCACGCGCTCAAGCAACGTGCTGTCAAGTGCGTCGATGCGGGCCAGCAAGGCGCGAAACACCTCCACCGTGACGAGCGCGTCCTCCAAAGCGCGGTGGCTGTCGGCAATGGTGACGCCCAGAGCAGTCGCAACGGTTTGGAGCGAATAATTCGGCAAATCCGGCAGGAGCAGGGTCGCAAGCAGATGCGTGTCATATACGACACTTGGCAGGCTCACCCCAGCCGCGCCAAGCATCGCTACATCGAGATCGACCGAGTGCCCGATGATTGGGCGACCAGTGGTCATCCGGCGGATGATTGGCGCAACCTGCTCGATTCCTGGTGCGGATCTGAGCTCGCGCGGGCTGATTCCCGTGAGACCAGCCATATCGAGGGATAACCGGCCACGTGGCCGAATCAGGCTGGAGAACCGGTCGATCTCCCGTTCGCGCGAGAAGACCACCACTGCCACCTCGATGATGTCGTGGCGAGCGGGGTCCATTCCCGTCGCTTCAATATCGAGCGCAGCGAATTGATCACTCACGCTCACGGTTCCACCCTGTGGCGCCCGCTCTGACAAGCTGTTTGCGAAGGATCGTGCACCCCATCGGGTTACGACTACGAGCCAGGACGAGGAGCGATCGTGCCAGCGGCAAGCTCATCGGCGACGGCCAGGCTGAGCGAGAGAAGCTGGGTGAGGCCAGCGGCTAGCGGCGCCGTCTCAATATATTCATCCTCGCGGTGGACGTTGCCACCGGTCGTGAGACCGATACACACCGCGGGAATGCCGCGGCTGATCGGAATATTCGCATCTGTGCTGGAGGCATCACCAGTCGGTGGGATGCTCAGCGCTTCAAGTGTTTCGATGGCCAGGCGCACAATGCGACTCGTTGGCGAGACGACGCCTGCAGGACGAACACCCAACACCTCGACGTCCACTGTCACCCCACGCCGGGGAGCGCGCAAGACGAGATCCACCCGCTCGGCCAGCCGCCGGAGGGCATCTTCCTCGACCGAACGCAAGTCAACGACGAACTCAGCATCCGGCGCAATCGTGTTGACCGAGATGCCGCCATGGAATGTTCCCACGCTCAGTGTGGTCTTCGGTGTGTGGGGCAGCGGCAAGCGCGCAAGCTCCGCGACGATCTCCGCGGCGACATGGATCGCGTTCGGATTGCCGAAATCTCCCCAGGAATGGCCACCTGGACCGGTTACCCGGACGCGCAAGCGGCGACTTCCCACCGCGACATGCGTCACACGGCCCAAGTTGTGCCCTTCGACAGCGATCACCGCGCCAATCTCGGGATGGGCGTCCATCACCGCGCGGATGCCCCGCAAGTTGCCCAGCCCCTCTTCTCCAACGTTTCCCGTCAAGAGGATGTCGACGGCCGGTCGCACACCAAGTGCCTCAAGCATGCGCGGCATCATGAGCACCGAAGCCACGCCGAGGCTGTTATCGCCGATGCCGGGCCCGGCAATGCGGCCATTGCTCCGCGTCTGAGCAAGGGACGTGGAGCGGGGAAAGACTGTGTCGATGTGCGCGGCCAGGAGCAGCGCTGGTTGTGAGCGCACACCACGGATCCGTCCGACGACGTCGCCAATATCGTCAATGTGCACGAGCTCAGCGCCCAGCTCCGTCATGCGCTGGGCGACAAACCGGCTGCGCTCGGCTTCCTGGTTCGTTGGCGCGGGGATCGCCGCGATGAGACAAGCGAGGTCAACAACCGCTGGTTGGTAGGCAGCCGCAACGTCCTTGATCGCGTGGGTGATGCGGCCGTCGCTGGCCAGCAGATTCCGATTCGGAGGTGGCGTCATGCAATCCTCATCTTGGGGAGACGGAAAGACACACGGGCAGCAATCATCACCCGGATGCCTGTAAGTATAGCCGACGACGCAGGGAGACACGCGGCAACCAGTGGCGCAATCGGCATCTTGACACTGCTGCTCTGCGGCGATACGGTTGCCCTGGAGCGGTTGTCGGGCCGCGCGGGCCGGGTCCCAGTTTGGCGCAAAGGCGGGTTGCATTTGGCTCAGCGATTTCCTCTCGACATCGAAGAGCGGCTGCGGGTACTCGTTGAGCGGGGCCGCTTTCGTGATACGACCGATGCCTTGCTCGCGGCGGTGCGTCTACTCGAAGAGCACGACCAACGATTGGCTCGTTTACAGGCCGATCTACGTGTTGGGGAAGATCAGGCGATGCGTGGCGAACTCATCGATTTCACCCCCGAGCTCTTGGACGAGCTAAGCCGCGAAGCAGAGGAGCGATCACGCTGCAACGAGCCGATTCGGGATGAGGTCAAGCCGTAGGCTACGCCTTACCAAGGAGGCTCGCGATGATTTGCGTGATCTCCTCCAATACAGCTATGAGGCTTGGGGAAGCGAGCAGCGCGATGCCTATCGGGCCCGAATCCAGCGTGCCTTGTTGACACTCAGTCGTCATCCGGATCTTGGCCGGCCAAGAGACGACCTCATACCGAACTTGCGAAGCTATGTGATAGGAGTGCATATCATCTTCTATCTTGTCATGGGCAGCGAAGTTCGCGTTCTTCGCATTCTCCACACCTCGCGAGACGCCCAACCTATGTTCGGAGACATGCCACCCGAATCCTCGTGACAAGTCCTCCCATCGCTCGATTGCCCATTTCTGCGCCAGCGAGACGCTCGGCGTGCCTCACGCTGATCACCACATCATGCCGCTTGACAGCGATAAGCGGTGGCGATACGGTTGCCCTGGAGCGGTTGTCGGGCCGCGCGGGCCGGTCCACTGCTCTACCCGCCATCCGTACGGCGGAGTTCCACCGGTCGGAGGTTCCTCGATGGCTTACCACCGCTTCGACGCGGTTATCGTCGGCGCCGGTGGCGCCGGCTTGATGGCAGCGATCCAGCTAGCGGGCAAAGCGAACATCGCTGTCGTTTCCAAGCTTTATCCTCCGCGCTCGCATACGGGCGCCGCGCAAGGCGGCATCAGTGCCGCGCTGGGCAACGTGGAGGAAGATCACTGGGAATGGCACATGTTCGACACCGTCAAGGGTGGCGACTACCTCGTCGATCAGGACGCGGCAGAGGTGCTTGCCCGCGAGGCGATCGACGCCGTGCTTGAGCTCGAGCACATGGGTCTTCCTTTCAATCGCACGCCCGATGGCAAGATCGACCAGCGGCGCTTCGGCGGACACACGCGCAATTTCGGCGAAGGCCCGGTCCGGCGTGCGTGCTATGCCGCCGACCGCACCGGGCACATGATTATTCAGACCCTCTATCAGCAGGGCATCAAGCACCACGTCAACTTCTTCGACGAGCACTTTCTCATGGATATCCTCTTCACAGAGGATGGCGTCTGCTGTGGAGTGGTCACCCGGGAGATCAAAACGGGCGAGCTGCACGTCCTGCATGCGAAAGCCGTGCTGATCGCGACCGGCGGCTTCGGGCGGGTGTACAAGATCACATCGAACGCGATGGCTGGCACCGGCGATGGCATCGCGATCCCCTACCGCTTGGGCATCCCGCTCATGGACATGGAGTTCTACCAGTTTCATCCCACTGGGCTGTACAAGCTTGGAATCTTGCTGTCCGAGGCGGCGCGCGGCGAAGGTGGCATTCTTCGCAACGCTACCGGCGAGGCCTTCTGCGCGCGCTACGCGCCCACGCTCAAGGACCTCGCCCCTCGTGACATGGTCTCACGCTTCATCTACCAGGAGATCAAAGAGGGACGCGGCATTGATGGCAAGGATTATGTCTATCTCGATCTCACCCATCTCCCCGAAGAGGTGATTGATCAGAAATTGCCGGATATCACTGACTTCGCCCGGACGTATCTCGGTGTAGAGCCAAAGAAAGAGCCGGTACCGATCCAGCCAACCGCGCATTACGCGATGGGTGGGCTGCCGACCGACATCGATGGGCGCGTGATTCGCGATGAGCGAGCCACGCCGATCCCCGGCTTCTACTCGGCCGGAGAGGCGGCGTGCGTTTCCGTCCATGGCGCCAATCGTCTCGGCACCAACTCCCTGGTCGATTTAGTGGTATTTGGCCGTCGTGCTGGCAAGCACATGCTGAGCTACATCCAGCACAACTCGCTTCCCCCCTTGCCGCGCCAGCCGGAGCTGCGTGCCCGCGCCGAGATTGATGCCATCCTGAGTCGGAAAAGCGGCACGCGCCCCGTCGAGATCCGCACCGCAATGCAAGAGGTGATGATGGACAAGGTCTCGGTCGTCCGCGATGGCAAGGGGCTCGCCGAGGCGCACGAGACGATTCAACGGCTGAAGCGAGACTACCAATCGGTTGCCATAGCCGACAAAGGGCAGACGTTCAATACCGATCTCATCGAAGCCCTAGAGCTTGGCTACATGCTCGATTGTGCCGAGGCGATTATCGTGGGTGCGCTCGCACGCCAGGAGAGCCGCGGTGCCCATTATCGCACCGACTTTGAGAAGCGAGACGACGCCAACTGGCTGGCGCACACGCTGGTCTATCGAACGTCGGGCGGTATTCAGTTGCGCAAGAAACCGGTGACCATTACCGCGTTCGAGCCGAAAGAGCGTAAGTACTGATGCGGCTTGTTCGCCTCGATGCTGGCGATAAACCCGAAGCGGGATTTGGAGGAATGCGTGGACGTCATACTCAGAATTAAGCGCTACAACCCGGACGTTCCGGAGTTTCAAAAACCAACTTATCGGGAATATCAGGTGACCGTCGAGCCGAACGACCGGGTCCTCGATGCCCTCAACCAAGTCAAGTGGCATCATGATGGCACGCTCACCTATCGCCGGTCGTGTGCGCACGGCATTTGCGGCTCCGATGCGATGCGGATCAATGGCAAGAACCGCCTCGCGTGCAAGGTGCTGATGGGTGAGCTTGGCAAGCGAGTCACGATCGAGCCTTTGCTCGGCTTCACCGTGATTAAGGACCTTGTCGTTGATATGGAGCCGTTTTTCGAGGGGTATAAGTCAGTCAAACCCTACCTGATCGCCGACGATGCCCCGAGCGCTGGCGAACGGCTCCAGACCCCTGAGGAGCGGGCTCGGTACGACGATACAACGAAGTGCATTTTGTGCGCGTCGTGCACCACGGCCTGCCCGATCACATGGACGAATCCGGAGTTTGTGGGACCGGCGGCCATCGTCAACGCGCACCGCTTCATCTTTGATAGCCGCGATCAAGGAGCGACCGAGCGGCTACGCATCCTGAACCAGCGCTCCGGCGTTTGGCGCTGCCGCACCATCTTCAATTGCACGGATGCGTGTCCCCGCGGCATCGAGGTCACCAAGGCTATCGAAGAGGTGAAGCGCGCGTTGCTTTTTGAGCAGGTCACCTAACCTGTGTGATTTCTGAACTGCAAAGCCTGCCGGTGTCGGTGCCGTGTGCACGCGAGGCTCATGCTTCTGTGCGTCATGCCGCTCGCACAAAGCTCGAAGCCCGCGTGATGGCGGACCGGACGCCGGCGCGCACCGGTGCCCGTGGAGCATTCAATCCAAGGAGTCGGTCCACCACGCTTTGATCAAACCTGCGGGCACGGGGTGCGCTTCGGTATGCTTATGCCAGCGGCCACGGCAGGATAGGCCCTGGGAGGAGAGCGATGGCAGGCGCGGTGCTCATTAACCAAGCGGCATGCGAGGCGATTCTGGCGGCAAGCCAGCAGCATCGCGCCTCGATGATCGATTTCGCGCGGCGGCTCATTCAAACTCCTAGCCTTCCTGGCGACGAACGAGCAATCGCTGAGCTCGTGGCTCAGGAGCTCCATAATCTCGCCTACGACGATGTTTGGATCGACCGGGCGGGGAACGTCATCGGGGTGCTCCGGGGGCGGGGCACCGGGCCGTCTGTTCAATTCAACGGGCATCTGGACCACGTTGATATCGGTGATCCCGAACTTTGGCCTCACCCACCGTATGCCGCGGTGATCGAGGGCGACACGCTCTTTGGCCGTGGCGCATCTGATGTCAAGGGCGCGATGGCCGCGCAGGTCTATCTCGCGCCAGTCTTACGCGAGGCTCGTTTGCAGCCAGACGGCGACGTCTACGTCGTAGGCGTCGTCCTCGAGGAGGTGGGTGGCTACGGGAGCGAATATCTCGCGCAGACCATGCCGACCGATGCCGCTGTGCTGGCGGAGGCGACGAACAACGAGCTACGCCGGGGGCACCGGGGCCGCGTCTTCGTCAAGGTGAGCTTCATGGGCCTGTCGGCGCACGCTAGCGCTCCTGAGCGCGCGATCAACCCGCATTACGCGATCGCCCGCTTCCTACTCCGCCTGGAATCCTTGCCGATGCGGTCTGATGAAACGTTCGGCGCGTCAACCGTCGCGCCAACCCTGATCGAATCCGATCAGCGCAGCGGAAATGTGACGCCAGCCACGCTCGCCGTCTACCTCGACTGGCGCACGATTCCTTCCGAAACAGTGGACTCGCTCGTGGCGACATTGCGCCCGCTCGTCGCTGCCGTTGAGCGGGAGATCGATGGTATCAACGGGAGGATTGAGATCGTTGGCCGGGAGGTTCGCACCTACACTGGCCTGTCGGCAACGATGCCCTCGACGAGCGGCTTCGAGACTCCCGCAAATCACCCGGTGCTGCTGACCGCACAAGCGGCACTCGAATCACTGCTGGGTCGGTCAGTTCCCGTGAGCACCTGGACCTTCGCCACGGACGGCGGTCACCTCGCAAGCCATGGCATCACGACTATCGGCTTCGCGCCCGGCGAAGAGCGTTTCGCGCACACCATTCATGATCAGATTAGCCTGCGCAAGATGGCGGAAGCGCTCGCTGGCAATGCGGCGCTGGCATGCGCGCTCACCGCGGAGGCACGCTCGTGAGTGTGTCAGTCCAGGAGCACCGGGCCTCGGCGCCGGGCCGAATCCGGTGTGCGATTCTCACCGTTAGCGACACGCGCACCGCCGAGACCGATGCCAGTGGGGCAGCGATTCGAGAGGCCCTGCTCGGCGCAGGTCATGAGATCGTGGATTACCGCATCGTGCGGGATGAGCCAGATCAGATTCGCCAGTGCCTTGAGGACTGGGCGAACGATCCGCGCGTGGATGCCATCGTGTCCAACGGTGGCACCGGTATCGCCGCGCGGGACACGACCTACGACGTTGTCTCCAGAATCCTGGACAAGCGTCTCGATGGGTTTGGCGAATTATTCCGGATGCTGAGCTACCAGGAAATCGGCCCGGCGGCGATGTTATCGCGCGCGACGGCGGGGGTCTACCGAGGAACGGTCGTGTTCATCCTTCCTGGCTCCACTCATGCCGTTCGCCTCGCGCTCGAGAAGCTCATCGTGCCAGAGCTTGCACACGTGGTCTACGAGCTACGCAAGTAGCCTTGCTTGTGATCCATCATACCGTTCTAGGTCGCAGAGGAGCACGCAATCCTTGGAAACCCAACGCGCAAAGACACTCACGCGGAAGCCGCAAGTCTTGAAAGGATTCCGCGATTACCTACCCAGACAGATGATTCTGCGGCAGCGGATTATCGGCATCTTCCGCGAAATCTTCGAACGCCACGGTTTCGAGCCATTGGATACGCCAGCGCTTGAGTACTTGGAGGTGCTGACTGGGAAGGCCGGCGAGAATGAGAAGCTGATGTATCGCTTCCAGGACCTTGGCGGCCGCGACGTCGGGCTTCGCTATGACCTCACCGTTCCCCTTGCCCGCGTGGTGGCCATGCACCAGCATGAGCTCGTGCTCCCCTTCAAGCGGTACCACATCGCTCCGGTCTGGCGCGCGGAGAATCCACAGCGTGGGCGATTCCGCGAGTTCTGGCAATGCGATGCCGACATCGCGGGCACGTCATCGATGCTGGCAGATGCGGAAGTCGTGGCGATCATGGCCGAGGCACTGACCGCGGTCAATCTCCCAAATTTCACGATTCACATCAATCATCGCCGCCTGCTTGAGGCGCTCGCTCGTGCCTGCGGCGTGCCTGCCGAACTGGCAGGTTCGATCTACCGCGCGGTGGATAAGCTGGAGAAAATCGGCCCCGAGGGCGTGTTGCGGGAGATGCAAACGGCCGGAATCTCCGCGCCTGTCGCGGAGCAGGTGTTGTCGGCGGTGACCATCTCCGACGATCCGCAGGCAATGCTCGCTGAGCTTCGAGTCCGTCTGGCGGACGTTCCCGGCGCGCCAGAGGCGGTTGAGGAATTGCGCCAGTTGTTTGATCTCTTGCCGTCCTTTGGCGTTCCCCAGGACCGATACCGCTTCAACCTCGGCCTGGCCCGCGGGCTCGATTACTACACCGGCCCCGTCTATGAGGCCACCGTCGATCAGCCGAAGGTCGGGGCCGTGTCCGGCGCCGGTCGTTATGATGGCTTGATCGGCGTCTTCTTGGGGCGCCCTATTCCGGCCACGGGCATTTCGCTCGGGCTAGAGCGCATCATCGAGGTGGTCCAGGAATTCGGTTTGCTGGAGACGCCGCCAACCGTCGCCCAGGTGTTGGTGGCGCTGTTCCCCGATACCGTCGGGCCGGCAGCCGAGATCGCCCAGGCGCTGCGTGCGGATGGCATCAACGTCGATTTTTCACTTCAGCCCAACCGTAGCCTGGGCGATCAGCTCAAGTATGCCGATCGTAAGGGCATTCCGCTGGCGGTCATCGCCGGTGCCGACGAGCTGGCCCGCGGCGAAGCAACGCTTAGGGATCTGCGCACGGGCCACCAAGCAGCGGTGCCACTCTCTGAGCTGGCGGGTGCTGTGCGCGGCCGGCTGAGCCAGGCGCCTACCACCGTTTGAGCACGCGATGGCGATCGTTCTTGGCAGCGCCGCGGCTCCGCGCTGGTGGGATCTGGCTCCGGCGGGAGCAGGCGTTTGCCAGCGAGTTTGCCGCGGCTCCGCGCTGGTGGGATCTGGATCTCGCGCACTTGGACGCCTATCTTGCACGCGTACGCTCCTGGGGCGCTACATCGGCCGAGCTCGTCCTGCACCACGGCCCGGCCGACGAGCAGACCGTGCGCGTGCACATCGTGCAGGCCGACTGGTCCGAGGTGATACGCCGCTTTCACGCTGCCGGGCTGATCTGCCACGTCCACGCGCCCTTGACACCACCATTCTCATTGCGTCGCTGGCACACCGAGCGGCATGCCCTCCAGCGCCTGTATCTTCCGATTTTGGCTGCGGCTGACCAGATCGCCCAACGCCAGGGTAGCACCTGCGTGGTGGTTGTGCACGGCGCCAACCTCCCAGAAGCCGGTGAGGCCGCCAATGCGACAGCGACCGTTCAGTTCCTTGACTGGGCCGCGAGCCATTGCGAGCGTGATCTCCCTGGCGTCAATTTGGCCTTGGAGCTCCGGCGCGCTCGTGCCGCCGCGCCCATGCTCGATGCCAGCCGGACCGGGATCGTCTCGCTCATCGAGCGGGTTGCCTCGCGGAAAATCGGCATTTGCTGGGATCTTGGCCACGACTGGGAGAACCGGCTCACTGAGCCGAACTGGCAGCCAATTCCGGGCTCAGCGTTTCTCACCCGGGTCATTCACGTCCATGCGCACGACGCTGGACCGGACGGAGCCGTCCACTACCCACTTGTCACACATCGGGTTCCCATAGATGAGCACGTGGCGGCACTACGCGCCCATGGCTATACTGGAGCGATTACGCTGGAGATCAGATACCGCTATGCGGCCGCACTTGGCGAGCCGCACGCCATGCTTCAGGCGAGTTACGAGCGGATGCGACGGTTGCTTGGAGATTGAGTCGCGTCAGAGCCAGCCTGCTAAGCGCGAGAGCGCAATCGCGGATTTCCCACCTCATCTAAACCGAGATGAACCAGATAGAGTGAGAGGAACAGCACCATCAGCGTTATAACTGGTGTGAGCCACCACCACCAGAGATTTTGCAAAATGGCGCCATAACTGAGCGACCAGTAAATCATCATGCCAAGCGTCATATCACGCTGAGGGCCAAGCCCCAGGATTGACAGGCCGGACTCAGCGAGGATCGCCGCGATGAAGGCGTTGAGGAAATTCGCACCAAGCCAGGTCAGCATATGCGGAAGAAGTTCTCGCACGACGATTTCAATCCCGGACATGCCAGACAGCCGGGCGATCCGCACGAACGGACGCTCCTTGAGACTCAAGGCTTGAGCGCGAACCGCTCGCGCCGGCCAGGACCAGGCGAAAAGACCGATGATAAGCGCCATGGTCGTCACGCTGACGCCCTTGAGCAGCGAAGCGATCAGGATGAGGAAGAGCAGCGAAGGAATCGCCAGAAAGACGTCTATCAGGACGCGCAGTGCCGCATCGGTTCGGCCGCCGAAAAATCCGCTCGTGAGACCGATCAGGGCGCCGAAGACCGTGCCGATCGTGGCCGCGATCAACCCTACTTGCATCGAGTTAGGGATCGCTTCAGTCAGTTGAATCGCCACGCTCTGACCGAGTGACGTCGTGCCGAGGATGGCCGCAGCGCCCGGTGCCCGGCGCGCAGGAAAGGCCCCTGTCCGCCGCTCGTTGGGCTCCACGGTGAGACTACCGACCAGAGCGGCGAGTAAAAGGGTGAGGAATACTGCCGCACCAACGACGAATTTCCGGTTACCAAGCAAGATCGTGACAAAACCGCGGTGCGCGGCGTGACGCGGTTGGACGGCTTCAGCGGCAGTGGCGACGGCCATGGCTATCCATTTCTCGTTGCCCCGGAGCGAATCCGGGGATCAATCAGGGGATAGAGCAGATCGATGGTGAGGTTCGCTGTAGCGACAGACAGGATCAGTAAGAGAACCCCTCCCTGAATGACGGGATAATCTAAGCCTTTGATTGACGTGTAGATGAGCCAGCCGAGTCCGGGGTAGGCGAAGATGGCCTCGGTGATTAAGGCGCCTCCGACGATGTGGCCGAGCGAAAGCGCGAGGCCGGTCGCCTGAGGCAAGAGGGCATTGCGAAGTGCGTACGCCCAGAAGATGCGCCGCCGAGGCAGACCCTTCGCCTCGGCCCACAGGATGTAGTCTTGCCCCTGCTCGGCGATGATCAAGCTACGCATGCTGAGAAACCACCAGCCGAGCGACACGAGCACAATGCTGAGGGCTGGCAGCGTGCCATGGCGAATGACATCGAGCGCGAAATCAAGACTCCATTCCGGTTGCGTGCCAGCAGAATAGGCACCCGAGAGGGGAAAGACCGGCCAGCGAAATGCCAGCACATAGATCAGGATGATCGCCAGGATGTAGTACGGGGTGGTGTAGAGAACGAGCGCGATGGGAACCAGCGCTTGGAGCGGGCGGGAGCGCCCACCCATCCACCCGACGGCCGCGCCCAGCAAGGTTCCCAGCACCCAGCTTATCACTGTCGTCAGCCCAAGCAGGCCAATGGTCCACGGCACCGCTGAGCGCAGCCGGTCGGAGACGGGCGTCGGAAAGCTGGAGATGGAGTAGCCAAGATTTCCCTGGGACAGCTCCCGCACGTACGACACATACTGGGCCATAAGGCTCTTATCGAGCCCAAACCGGTGGCGATACTCCTGCACGAGCGCTTCCCCACCGGCGCTCGCGCCGACACCAGCGAGCTTGATGTAGATCGCTCCGAGCGGATCCCCGGGCACGAGCCGTGGCACAAAGAACACCACTGTCACCGAGATCGCGACCGTGGCGACAAAGATAACGAACCGTTCGACCAAATAGGCTAGGGATCCGCCCATCGCGCGACCTCTTAGCTGGTGGCCGCCCGGCCCTTGTTCAGGCGGCCACCGTGCATCTCACTACTCTTCACCAGCGGGCTTTATGCCGCCGATCCATTCACCTGTCTTTGGATCGGGATAGCCGCTGATTACCAAATTAAACGTTGCCCACCAGCTCACTGGCATGTTCCACGGATTCTCCGCGGTCGGCCAGTTGTCCCAGTAGGTGAAGTTGAACGGCACCAACGCGGGCGCCTGGACGACCGGCACTACCGGCAGGTCGTCCAGCCAGATGGCCATCGCCTGCTTGTAGAGATCGATCAGTTGCTGCTCCTGGTCCGGCGGTACCTGGAACATCTTGTCAACGATCGCGTCGAGCTGCGGATTCTGATACCGGAACGAGTTCCGCTCGTACCACGGCGCCATCTGCCCGAGCGGGACGTAGAACTTGCTGTGGAAGAGCTCAAGATTCTCGACGATATAGCCGGGACAGAAGGAGTGGAGCTTCAGATCGTACTCGCCACGCAGGATCGCGTCATTGAGCGGACCACCACTGAGCGGCTGCACCTCAACGTTTAACCCCGCGGCATTGAGCTGATCCGCTAGCACCTGGGCGACCTTCATCTCCTCATTCGAGTCGGCGTTGACGAGATACCGCAGCTTGAGAGTCTTCGGATCGACGCCCGCCTGGGTGAAGAGCTCCTCGGCCTTGGCTGGATCGTGGGTAGCAGACGGGTACTGCTCGCGCAGATCGGCAATCGCGTCGAAGTAGGGCTTGTTGCCGTCATATTCGGGCCAGATGCCCCACGCCGGGACCGTCGTGCCCTCATAGGCAAGATCCACAATCGCTTGCCGATCGATCAGATAGGAGATTGCCCAACGCACTTCTTTCTTATCGAGTGGCGGGTTAGCGTTTTGGATCATCAACGCCCGTGGGCAGGGATCGGACCACGCGTATGGTGGCTCGGTATACCAGGCGCGGACCTTAGCGTTCCGCCGTGCCACTTCCTGGAAGGATCCTGCCGACAGGATGCCGATGAACGGCGTATCAATCTCATTGTTCGCCAGGGCGAACGCCACGTTTGTCTCCGCGCCCAGATTGACGAATTGGACGATGCGGGGTGCGGGCTTGACACCAAAGACCTTGGTGGCCCACCAATCGTCACGCCGCTCCCAAGTGACCGACGTTTGAGTCGCATCGACCAAGCGGTAGGGTCCGGTGCCAATCGGTGGGTTGTTCTTGAACGTCAGCGGATCCTGCCCTTCCCAAATATGCTTGGGGAGAATGGTGATACCGCCCCAGATTCCGACTGCCGGGAAGGCCTCGCGGTTCAAGTGATAGCGCGGGTTTGGCTCGGTAAGATTGAATTTGACGGTCAGGTTGTCAATCTTCTCGACCGAGGCCACGCGCTTGTTGGCCTCCTCCGCCCAGGCCATCGTTGGATTCGCGCGCATGGTGTCGTAGGTGAAGACGACGTCATCCGCCGTGAAGGGCTGGCCGTCACTCCACGTCACGCCGTCGCGCAACGTCACCGTCAAGCTCGAGAAGTCTGGGCTGTATTCGAAGCCGGTTGCCAGCCAGGGGATGAACTCGCCAGTCTGCAGGTTGTTGTAGAAGAAGTACTCGTATGCGAGTTGATGGAGACCCGTTGCAGATCGGCTCACGCTCCAGGACGTGATGTTGAAGTTTGTTGGATCCTCAATCCGCTCGCCGATGGCGATCTTGAGAGTTTCGCTGCGGTCGGCCGTCGTTTGTGCGGCACGCACCGGCACAACGGCGACTGCCAAGAGACTGACGAGCGCGATCAGGGACACGAGCATTTTCGGCCTCATCTGCGTTCTCCTTCCGCGAGTCGTCAAACATCGCAAGGGGGAGGGCGGCGATCCGAGCAAACTCCCCCCTGGGTGAGGGCACGATCCCTCCCGTCGGCGCTGACGGTTCCATCACAATGACTCTCGCCGGGCATCACCTCCTTTCCTCATGTGGGAGTGTATCGGCCACCTAGACGTTGACGAGCGCTTCCCAATCCTCCATCGCATCGAGCGTGGCGTCATCCCACGGATGTTCAGGATCTGGCCTGGGGATAGAACTCACCAACAGCTGCGTGTATGGATGCTGCGGATGCTTGACGATCTGCTCCGGATCGCCGTCTTCAACAACCCTGCCGCGATGCAGGACGATAATCCGATCGCTCAACTGGAACGCTGTTGCCAAGTCGTGCGTAATGTACACCAGCGAGATGCCATAGTGCTGCTTGAGCTGGAGCAAGTTCGCGAGCACTGTCACGCGCAGCGAGGCGTCAATCATCGAGACGGGCTCGTCCGCGACGATGACTTTTGGCCGCAAGATGAGCGTGCGTGCCACCATCGTCCGCTGCCGCTGCCCGCCGCTCAACTGGTGCGGGTACCGCCCGAGCGTCTCCTCAGGTTTGAGCCCGACCGCGCGCAGTGCCTCCTCCATGATCTGCCGAGCCTCGTCGCGAGTCCGTGCGAGCCGGAACTTGGCGATCGGCATCGCTAAGGCGTGATCCACCGGATAGAACGGGTTAAACACGCCAAAGGGATCTTGAAAGATCGCCTGAACATCGCGCCGGAACGCCCGCCACTCCGCACGCGAGCACCGCCACAAGTCCTTCCCCTTGTAGAGGGCATGCCCGCGCGTCGGGGTTTCAAGTCCGAGCAGGATGTTCGCCATGGTGCTCTTGCCGCTCCCGCTTTCACCAACGATCGCGATGACGGTTGGCCGGGAAGCATCGATGGCAATCGAAAAATCGCGCAATGCGACGATCTCTCGGTGGTGGATCAGCCCACCCATGCGAAAGATTTTCCAGACCTGGCGTAGCTCAATGAGCGGCACGGCCGGCTGGGAGGATATGGAGAGTGCGCCAGCGTCAAACACGAGCGTCCTCCTCTGCCGCGGGCGCAGCCTGGGCCGCGGCCGCAGCGACGATCGAGTGTTTCTGCTCTAGCGACGGCAGGCTCTCCATGAGCAGACGGGTGTACGGATGCTGCGGGTGGGCAAAGATTTGCTTCACATCATTGATCTCGATGATCTTGCCATCACGCATCACCGCGACCCGCTGCGCGAACTGCGCCATCAAGCCCATGTCATGCCCAATGAGCATTACCGCTGCCCCGAGCTCCTGCTGTACACGCCGCAACGTCAGGATCACGCGGCGCTGGACGACCACATCCAGGGCGCTTGTCGGTTCATCAGCAATGATGAGCTTCGGGCGAAGGCAGATCGCTGTCGCGATGCAGACGCGCTGCTTCATGCCTCCACTCAATTGATGAGGGTAGAGGTCCGCTACGTCTGGGGGCAGGCCGACCGAGCGCAATAGCTGTTGGAGACGCTGCTCGATCGCTTCGTTGGATTCGTGGATGCCGTGCGCTCGGAGCGCGTCCACCATCTGCGGGCGAATTCGCAGCACCGGATTGAGCGCGTTCATCGCCCCCTGGGGGACGAGAGCGATCTCGGAAAGCCGGAGCAAGCGCAGCTCCTCATCGGACAACCGTTGTACATCGACGCCGTCAAGCCAGATACCGTCGGCACTCACCTCGCCTGGCGGCTTAATGAGCCGGAGCAGTGCCAACGCAAGCGTCGATTTACCGGAACCTGACTCTCCGATCAGCCCGAGCCGCTCACCCGGCTGCAGCGACAGGCTCACACCATCGACAGCCCTAACCGGCCCTTGAGGAGTGGGAAACGTAACCCGCAGATTCTGAATCTCAAGCAGAGCGTTCACCGCTCACCAATCGCGCACGAATGGCCGATAGTGTCTGTTCCCGGAAGGGACCGGTCCTTGGCAATCTTCGTGTATATGTAGGGTGTTTGGCGGTGCCTGTCAAGCGCCCGTTGATATGCGCGCCGGTGAGCGGCTTAGACGACGGCGCGCGCTCCCTTGACTGCCATCAGCTCGTCCCAGACTTGGGCAGGTTTGTCGACCATAAGGACGACTAGATCATCTCGGTCCGCGCGCTCGATCGCCTCTCGCACCGACTGAAGCTCATCGAGCACGATGGAGATGGCGCTCGGATCGCTGCCGCCCTCGATCGCAGCCTGCCGGAGGAGCTCGGCGATCGCGCCGCGTGGCCGGCCGCGTGTGTTGGTATCTTCCCGGATGATCAGCTCGGCAAAATGTTTACCAGCAAGGCATCCAAACGCACGGATATCCTCATCGCGCCGATCCCCTGGCATCGTAATGACGGCCAGGGTGCGCCGCGCGCCCATACGCTTCACGAAATCGATCATTGCTTCGAGACCGGGCACATTGTGGCAGTAATCCATCAGCACACGCTTGCCATTTACCTCGAGCATGTTGAAGCGGCCCGGCGTCTGATAGAAGCTCGCGGTAAAGGTGCGCAGCGCATGGCGAATGTAATCGAGCGGTACATCCTGCCCGAGCGCGGCCGCTGTCGCCGCCATCGCATTCTCGATATTGACCCGCAGCCGCCCATCGAACGTCGCGGGAATCTGATTCGCCAGGATAAGACTCGTCTCCCGCCGGTGCTCGATGATCGTGATCATGTCACCCTGGGGAGTCTCCCGCAGGACGACCGCCCTGCCGCGGTTGCGCACATGCTCGCGGATCACGGGGTTTTTCTCATCCATGCTGAAATAGATGATCTCCCCGCGAGCGATGTTCGCCATGCCGACTGTCCACTCATTATCGGCGTTGAGCACGCTCGTCCCATCGCGGAAGACCGATTGCGGCACGACCGCCTTGACACGCGCGAGTTCGGCGACGGTCTCGACCCCGCTCAGGCCAAGATGATCGGGAGCGACATTGGTCACAACAGCCACATCGGCCCGGTCGAAGCCGAGCCCGGCGCGCAGGATACCGCCCCGCGCTGTCTCCAGTACGGCGAAATTGATCGTCGGGTTCTTGAGCACCATTTGCGCGCTTGTCGGGCCGCTCATGTCCCCAGCCATGATCTGCGTGCCGTCGATGTAGATGCCATCGGTCGTCGTCATGCCCACGCGCTTGCCCGCCGTCTTCATGATGTGCGCGATCATGCGCACCGTCGTCGTCTTGCCGTTGGTGCCGGTGACGGCGACGATCGGGACGCGCGCTGGCGTTCCGGGCGGGAAGAGCATGTCGATCACCGCGCGTCCGACATGACGCGGATGCCCCTCTGTCGGATGGGTATGCATGCGAAAGCCGGGCCCGGCATTGACTTCAACGATCGCGCCGCCGGATTGCCGCACAGAGGCAGAGATGTCTGGCGCGATGAAGTCGATGCCCGCGATGTCCAGCCCGACGACCATGGCCGCTTGCCGAGCTAACTCCGCGTTTTCCGGGTGGATGTCATCAGTGCGGTCGATCGAGGTGCCCCCGGTGCTCATGTTCCCGGTTTGTTTAAGCCAGACGACCTGCCCCTGACTTGGCACATCGTCGAGACCAATGCCCTGCCGTTCCAGCGTTTCCATCGTTTGAGTGTCGATGGTGATACGCGTCAGCACCTTCTCGTGGCCAACGCCGCGCCGGGGATCGGCATTGGTGATGTCAACAAGCTCCCGCACGGTGTGCACACCATCTCCGGTAACGTGGGCGGGGACACGCTCTGCCACCGCGACGACCTGGTTGTTGATCACCAGGATCCGGTAGTCGCGACCAGTGATGTAGCTCTCGACCACCACCGCTCCCGCGCGGCTTTCCCGGTAGGCGACCGGGAACATCTGCCGGACCTCTTCCTCATGCTTGAGATCGAGGCAGACACCGCGTCCGTGATTCCCATCGAGCGGCTTGATCACTACGGGGAAGCCGATGCGGCGCGCTGCAACGACCGCGTCATCTGCTGTCCGCACGGTCAGGCTGCGCGGCACCGGAATGCCGACCTCCTGAAGGAGCCGGTTAGTCAGCTCCTTGTTGCTGGCGATATCCACGGCGATATTCGATGTTTGGGAAGTGACGGTGGCCCAAATGCGCTTTTGGTAGCAGCCATGACCAAGCTGGACCAAAGAGCGCCGAGGATCCAACCGGATGACCGGGATCTCGCGTCGTTCTGCCTCGGCGACAATCGCACCAGTCGAAGGCCCGTAGGCGAGCTGTTCCGCAACGCGAATGACGGTATCTTCCAGGGCTTGTTGAAAGTCGAAATCCGGCTCGGTGTCGTAGACGAGGTGGTTGAGGAGGCGAACGCCGAGCTTGCCCGCCGCCAGGCCGACATCCTCCTGCTTGTACTCGTAGACGACGTTGTAGACGCCACGCTCCTGGGCACTTCGCGTCTTGCCCCGTGTGACTTCGGCGCCGGCAAGGTTTTGCAGCTCCAGGGCGACATGCTCCAGCACATGGCCCATCCAGGTCCCTTCGCGCATGCGCTGGAGGAACCCGCCTGGCCGGCCGAGGGAGCATCCGTGATCGTAGAGCGAGGGGAGCAGCTCCGTGAGACGCTCATAGAACCCAGGAATCTTGTTCGTCGGGCGATCCTCAAGCTCCCCAATGTCGACGACCATCAGGATAACGGGCATCCTGGCCCAGATATTCGGCCCCCGGTAGACTGTGGTGCTCCGAATCTCGATCATCGCGCTCCCCCGGTCCCTCCTGTAGCTTCTAACTTACCGGTCGAGCAAGCGGCGGCTGTTTAGATCGAACCGGCGTCCTGGTGTGAGCACGTGCAGAATCGCCCCGCTAATGGTGATCGAGCCATGCCCCTTGACCTGAAAGATGTCCGAGTACATGTGCGTGCCGTCAACGATGGTAATGGTATTCCGCCCGATCACCTCCAAGACGCCGTTGGCGCTGATCAGCGCGGCTGTGTCCTCATCAATACCGACGCCGAGCAGACCAGGGTTCGAGGCGACGAACATGAGCAACCGGCCGATGCGGTCCCGTTGCCGGAAATGCTGGTCAATAATCAATTCTGGCACAAGGCCGAAGCCCGCGACCATTTGGGCCATGCGCTGCTTCGGGGTCTCGCCGCTGGCGCCGAACGCCACCATGTGCGAGGAGAGGATGGATGCGCCAGCGCTCGTGCCCGCAACAATCGCGCCAGCCTCATTGCGATCGCGGACGAGCGCGGCCGCCTTCGTGCCGCCGACAATAGTCGAGAGCCGCATCTGATTACCACCCGTAATGAAGATGCCGGTGGCGTGGCGAAGTGCCTCAATCACCTCATCGTCGTTTGCGTCTTCTCGATCGGCGATGTAGACGACCTCAGCGGAACGGGCGCCAAGCTCAAGAAAGATCGCCTTGTAGCGCTCGCCGGCGGACTCGATAGACGACGCGGTCGGCATGATCGCGATCCGGGCGTCCCGGCCACCGGCAAGCTGCGTGAACGTGGAGAGGATGATGCGGTCGTTGAACTTATCTTCCGCACCGCCGATGGGCATGATCGGACCGCGCCGGGACAGCCGTGGAGCGCGCTCCGTAGTGGCTTGGTCAAGGAGGGCAGGTTCGGTTGATGATGTTGGCATACGTGTCGTGCTCGTGATTTCCTCGGATCGTGGAAAGGCGCCAGGGATCGTGACCTCCCGGCAGGAAGGGCACAGGCGCAATATCCCCGGCCCGGACATGTATTTCCGGGCGAATGTAACGCGTTAGGGAGCGAGCGTCAAACGCGGTGCATTCGGTTATCGTCCTTCTGGCTCGTTGCGTGCTACCGGTAGTTGTGCGCCTCGGGCGCGATCGCCGCCAGCACGCGCTGCGTCTCCGGCTCGGTTCGCGGAGTGCCGGCGCCGTCTGCCCGGCCGCGTGCCGCCGGCATCTCAAACTCTCGCCGTGCGGCCTCCAGCGGAGCCACCCGGCGGGCAATGATATTGATCGTTCCTTCCTGCTTGCGCACCGTCCCCTCGACCAGGAGAAATGGCTCCCCGCGGACGGTCAGCCGGGCTTCCTCATAAAGCCGCGGGTAGACGATGACGTTGGCCAAGCCACGCTCATCCTCGATCAGGAGAAAGGTGACGCCCTTCGCCGTCGCTGGCCGTTGCCGGCAGACGACGAGTCCGGCAAGCTGGATCAGCGCGCCATCGGGCAGACGATCCAGATCAGCAGTCGTCACGAGATGCTTCGGTAGGTGTGCGCGCAGCAGCCCAAGCGGGTGATAGCGCGGAGAAAGCTCAAGCAGATCATAATCGGCAGCAACTTGCTCCCAGGCGCTCATCGGCCGAAGCTCGACGCCATCGTGCTCGACGGGGAGCGCAAGCGGCATCTGACGCCCGTGGACCAGGACACGCTTCGCGCCAAAGCGGCGCGGAGGGATAAACAGCCCAAGCTGCCAGAGCGCCTCGCGCCGCCCCAGCCCAAAGCGGTCAAACGCCCCGACAAGAATCAGACGTTCCACGAGCTCGGTTGCCAGGGGAACGCGGCGGACAAAATCCGCGAGCGAGCGATATTGCCCGTGCGCCTCTCGCTCCCGCACGATATTCTGGGCCGGTTCCTCGCCAAGCCCTTTGACGAAGCCGAGTCCGATTCGGATGCCGTTGCTCCCCTCGACCGAGCAACGCACGCCGCTCAGGTTGATATCAGGTGGCAGCACGCGCAGTCCATGGCGCTTGGCATCGCCAATAAGTACGTGCGGGGGGTAGAAGCCCATCGGCTGGTTATTGAGGAGCGCGCAGGTGAACTCGGCCGGATAGTAGCGCTTGAGCCAGCAGGACTGATACGCAAGCACAGCAAACGCCGCCGCATGCGCCTTCGGGAAGCCATAACTGGCAAACCCGAGCAATTTCTGAAACACCGCCCTGGCTGTCTCCACGGGTACGCCATTGCGCAAGGCCCCTGTGCGGAAATCCTGCCAGAGCCGCAGCATCGCCTCCCGCGATCGCCTGCGGCTCATCGAGCGCCGCAGCATGTCCGCCTGCCCGGCCGTAAAGCCCGCCAGTGCCATCGCCACCTGCAACACCTGCTCCTGGAACAGGATCACCCCGTGTGTCTCGCGCAGCACCGGCTCCAGGCAGGGATGGTCGTAGTGTGGCTCCACGGGGAGAAAGCTGGTTCGCTCGCGTTGCCGGTGCGCCACATACGGCTTGACAGCGCCCCCGACAATCGGTCCTGGCCGGACTATGGCCACCTGGACCACAAGGTCCTCAAGGCAGCGGGGTCGCGTGCGCGGCAACATTTGGATCTGGGCGCGGCTCTCGATCTGGAACACACCGATCGTGTCACCCGCGCAAATCATGTCGTAAACGCGCGCGTCATCGAAGGGAATGCGGCTAAGATCGACCGGCGGCTTCCCGGATGCCACAATCAGCTCCAGGCACTCCTCTACCAAGGAGAGCATCCCCAGCGCAAGGAAGTCGATTTTGACCACGCGGGCATCGTCGCAGGAGTCTTTATCCCACTGGCAGATGAAGCGCCCACCCATGGCTGCCGGCTGGATAGGCACAAACTCGCAGAGGGGAGATGAGGAAATGATCATCCCACCAACGTGTTGCGTGACGTGCCGGGGAAAGCCAGCAAGCTGCTCCGCGAGCTCGACCAGATAGCGCCAGGGCGGTGCATCTTTCTTGTCCACATAGCCTGGAATGCGCTCCAGCTCATGACTCAGCGCATCGGCGGAGCGCGGCTCGCTCAGCTTGGCGATCTTGTCCAGCTCGGGCTGGGGTAATCCCAGCGCCTTGCCCACATCACGCACCGCGCTGCGCAGCTTGTACGTCGCAAACGCGCAGACGAGCGCAGCATGATCGTGCCCATAGCGCTCATAGACTCGCTCGATCAGCCGCTCCCGGATTTCACGCGGAAAATCGAGGTCAATATCTGGAACGGAAGCCATCTCATCGTTCAAGAAGCGTCCAAAAAAGAGCTGGTGCGCCAGGGGATCGACATGAGACAGCCCGATGAGATAGCACACGATCGAGGATACCGAGGAGCCCCGCCCGCGGCCAGGGGGAAGCTTGTGGCGTGCCTGGGCGCTTCCCTGCCCTCGCACCTCCTCGGCCACCTCCCGCGCCAGCAGCAACAGGTCGCGGTAGAGCAGGAAGAACCCGGCCAGGCCATGCTTGCGGATCACGGCGAGCTCCTCGCGCAGCCGCGCTGCCGCCCGCTCCCGGTTCTCTGGATAGCGTTGGGCAAGCTCCGCCCAGCAGATCCGAGCCAGGAGATCATCGGGCGTTTCCCCATCTGCTGTCGGATAGCTAGGGAAGGTGTATGCCAAATCGGTCGCAAGATTGAAAGCGCACCGGCTGGCGAGCCAGCGCGTTGTTTCCAGCGCCGCCGGATAGCGCGCAAAGAGGCGCGCTATCTCCTCCGCTGGCCGCAAAGCAAACATCGCATTTGGACGCCGGTGCTGATGGCATTGGTCGAGCGTTGTGCGGTGACGGATCGCGACCAGGACATCGTGCAGCTGGTGCCGGTGGGGGTCGTGATAATGGACGTTGCCAGTCGCGGCATAGCGCAAGCCAAGATGGTCGGCAAGCTGAACAAGCCGCCGGACCCGCTCCGTGTCGCCAAAAACCAGGTTGTGCTGGAGCTCGACGATCACGTTATCCGAGCCGAACCATTCGACGTACGTGCGGACCAGATTCTCTGCCTCCCGATATCTCCCGGAATCAACGAGCTGGACAAGCTGGCTCTGGCGGCACCCCGTGAGCAGGACTAGTCCCTCGGTATGGCTGGGCAGGAGGGCAGGATCGAGCCGGGGCGCGCGGCCATCCCTCACCCCTTGGCTCGGGAGGAGAGCAGTGTCCGCGCTGCCATCGCTCCCTTCTCTCTCCGTCGAGGAGGCCAGAGAGTGAGGGGCGCCAGCCGCCCTCCCCACGCGATGCGCCGCGGTAAGCAAGCGGCACAAGTTGGCGTACCCTGCGCGATCGCGTGCGAGTAGCGTCAGATGCGTGCCATCGGTCAAGGTGATCTCGGCGCCGGTAATCGGCTGGATGCCGGCGGCGTGGGCAAGCTGCGCAAATTCCATCGCGCCGTAGAGCCCGTCATGGTCGGTGATCGCCAGCGCCTGGTATCCAAAGTCAGCGGCGCGCCCGACCAGCTCCTCCGGCAGGGATGCCCCGTCCAGGAAGGAATAGGCCGTATGCAGATGGAGCTCAACGTAGTCGGTTCGTGCAGTCATGGTCCGTCCAAGGGGGCTAGGGGCTGAGGAGGGGTCAGGAGTTGGGGGTCAGGGGTCAGTCGAGGGGCTAGGGGTTAGGGGTTGGGGGCTGGGGAAGCAGTGAGCTACGAGCTTCGAGCTTTGAGCGATGAGCTATCAGGTGTCAGCAGGTGCAGGGATGCGATGCACCATGCCCGTCCATGAGGGAGAGTAGCTCCCTATCGGCCACCGGCTACCGGCTGATGCCTGACCCCTCCCCAGCCCCTAACCCCTAGCCTGCCCCTACGGATGGCTGACATGTCACGGCTGCCAACTCGAAGCTCGGAGCTCGAAGCTCGAACCTTCCCTGACTCCTGACCCCTCCC
>JBHOQQ010000013.1:0-9183 GCA_042408955.1 Thermomicrobiales bacterium | reverse complement strand
GGTGATGCCGGGGGATAATGTGCAGATGGGGGTGGAGTTGATCACGCCGGTGGCGATCGAGGAGGGGTTGCGGTTTGCGATCCGGGAAGGGGGCCGGACGGTGGGAGCCGGCGTGGTCACCAAGATCGTCGAGTAGCCGCCAGCAGCCTACTGAACGGGAGTGTGCACGATGGTTTCGAAGAAACCAACCCAAAAGATTCGGATACGCCTGAAGGCGTATGATCACCGAATTCTTGATCAATCCGCGGAGAAGATCGTCGAGACTGCAGAATCGACTGGGGCAAAGGTCGCGGGACCGGTGCCGCTCCCGACGAAGGTTGAAAAATTCTGCGTGATCCGCTCACCGTTTATCGACAAGGATTCGCAGGAGCAGTTCGAAATCCGGACCCATAAGCGGTTGATCGATGTGCTTGATCCGAGCGGCAACACGATTCGAGCACTGATGCGACTCAACCTGCCGGCGGGCGTTGACATTGAGATCAAGCTCTAATCGGGGCCGATAGCCGAGGGCTTGTAACGCATTGGCGAGAGCGGACATTGCAGCAGGACACCTACGGCTATCGGCTATCGGCTGAGACGGGAGAGAGCCAATGATCAAGGGGATGATTGGACGGAAATTGGGAATGACCCAGGTGTTCGATGAAACGGGGGTTGTGCATCCCGTAACGGTCATCGAGCTGGGACCCAATGTCGTCACCCAAATCCGGACAAAAGAAAAAGACGGCTATGAGGCGGTGCAACTGGGATTTGGGTTGCTGAAGCGCCCGAACCGGCCGGAGCAAGGTCACCGCAAGGCAAGTGGCTACATGTCGCGTTATCTCCGGGAAGTACCGGTTGACAACGTCAGCGATGTGCAGGTCGGGCAAGTGGTGAAAGTAGATCAGTTCGCTCCTGGTGACCTGGTCGATGTGACGGGAACGTCCAAAGGACGGGGGTTTCAGGGCGGCGTGAAGCGGCACGGGTTCCGGGGTGGGCCGAAGACCCATGGTCAATCGGACCGGCACCGAGCTCCTGGCTCGATTGGCTCCAGCGCCACGCCAGGCCGGGTGTTCAAAGGGCTGCGCATGGCAGGCCACATGGGCGTTGAGCGCGTGACCGTCCAGAACTTGAAGGTGATGCGCGTGGACCCCGAGCGGAATCTGCTCCTTGTCAAAGGTTCTGTGCCGGGCCACCTCAAGGGACTGGTTATCGTCCGTCACGCGGTGAAGGGACCGAAGGGACGGTAGTGACGGACGCTCGGTTATCTCCCGGCGGCGCTCGCACGCTCACGGTTCGAGCGGTGCAGGTGAGATAACAGACGGCTTAGGAGAAAACGATGCAGGTCAACGTGCACAACATAGCCGGCGAGGTCATCGACACTATCGAGCTCGATGACTCGGTCTGGGGGATCGAGCCGCATATCGCGGTGATGCATCAGGCCCTGGTGATGCAACTCGCGAACGCCCGGGTCGGGACGCACGACACAAAGACACGCGGCGAAGTGAGCGGCGGTGGGCGAAAGCCCTGGCGGCAAAAAGGAACGGGCCGCGCTCGCCAAGGCTCAATCCGCGCACCGCAGTGGAAAGGTGGCGGCGTCGTGTGGGGGCCGCATCCACGGAAATACACGCAGGCGATGCCGAAGCGGATGCGGAGATTGGCAGTGCGCTCGGCGCTCTCGGCAAAGCTACGAGACGACCGGGTAACCATCATCGACGGTCTTGCGGGTATTGAGCCGCGGACAAAGGCGATGAAGGCTGTTTTGGAGAAACTGCCAGAATCCCGCTCGGTGTTGATCGTCATGCCAGAGAAGATTGAGGTCATCGAGCGGGCTGCCGGGAATCTTCCGAATGTCCGGACCATACTGGCGAACTACTTGAACGTGCGTGATCTGTTGAAATATGACCGCATTGTCGTGACGCGGGAGGCGATCGAGCCAATCGAGGCATGGCTAGCGTTGCCGCCGGACAAGCGTGAGCCGAGTGTCTGGAAGCAGGCGCGGCTCGCGGCTGCGGCTGCGCAGGCAGCAGGTGCGGGAGCGTAACATGGCAGAGCTACGGATTGAGGACGTCATTCGGCGTCCGCTCATTACCGAAAAGAACACGCTATTGATGGAAAAGGGGCAATACACCTTTGAGGTGGCCCCAGAGGCAAACAAGTTCCAAATCCGCGAGGCTGTGGAGAAGACGTTCAACGTCCGGGTTAAGGCCGTCAACACCCTCAATGTCAAGCCCAAGCCGAAGTCGCGGATCGCGTCACGACGCGGTGGCCGCATTGAGGGCGAAACCCGACGCTGGAAGAAAGCGATCGTGACGCTTCAGCCGGGCGACCGGATCGATCTCTTCGAGCAGGTCTAACGCGGGCACGGAAGGAGGAGGAACGCGATGCCGATTCGCAAATACAAACCCACCTCGCCGGGCCGGCGGCAAATGTCCGTCAGCACGTTCGAGGAGATCACGAAAACCGAACCGGAAAAGAGCTTGATTGAGCCGCTGAAAAAGCATGCAGGCCGAAACAACATCGGTCGCATCACAGTAAGGCATCGTGGCGGCGGCAATAAGCGGTTTTATCGCATTATCGATTTCAAGCGGAACAAGCATGGCATTCCAGCCCGGGTGGCAGCTATCGAATACGATCCGAACCGGTCTGCCCGGATCGCGTTGCTGTTCTATGCCGACGGCGAAAAGCGCTACATTCTGGCTCCGCTTGGCCTGAAGGTCGGCGACACGGTGATCTCCGGTCCAGACGCGCCGATCCGAACAGGAAACGCGCTGCCACTGCGCAATATCCCGGTCGGCACGCAGATTCATAACATCGAGCTGCACATCGGGCGTGGTGGCCAGCTTGTGCGGTCGGCTGGCGCTGCGGCGCAGCTCATGGCGAAGGCAGGAAATTACGCACAGATTCGGATGCCGTCTGGCGAGGTGCGCCTGGTTCATTTGGATTGCATGGCGACTCTCGGTCAGGTCGGAAATGTCGATCATGAAAATGTGGTGATTGGCAAAGCCGGGCGGAATCGCCACATGGGCCGTCGTCCGGTGGTGCGTGGTTCGGTAATGAACCCGCGGGACCATCCACACGGCGGAGGTGAGGGCAAGGCGCCAATTGGTGGCCAGCCGAAAACCAAGTGGGGCAAGCCGGCATTTCGACGCACTCGTCATAACAAGCGGACCGATTCGATGATTGTCCGGCGCCGCCCAGCGAATAAGGGCCGAACGAAGTAATTACTCATCGCAAGCCTGGCGTCGAAGCGCCAGCGCTCGCTTGGATTCAATCGGGCGAATCGGCGACAGCTTGCGATTGGCACGTGGAGGATGTGAATGGGACGGAGTTCGAAGAAAGGACCATACATCGACCCGAAGTTGCGGGCGAAGATTGAGGTGCTCAATCGGAGCGGGGAGCGGCGGGTCATTCGGACGTGGGCGCGCGCCTCGACGATCTTCCCTGAGATGGTGGGGCACACGATCGCCGTGCACAACGGGCGGCAACACGTGCCGATCTACATCACCGAGCAGATGGTGGGTCACCGTCTGGGTGAGTTCGCCCCAACACGGACCTTCCGCGGCCATGGCAAGGACGCGGACCGGAAGTCCCGTCGCTAGGCTGGACCGAGGAGGACGGTGAGTATGGAAGTGAGAGCCCATCTCGGACGGGTGCGGATCTCGCCAAGGAAGGCGCGGCTGGTCGTTGACCTCTGCCGGGGAAAGCGCGTGCTGGAGGCTCAGGCGCTCATGCGCTTCGTGCCGAACAAGGCTGCGGTCGAAGTTGAGCGCCTGCTGAAGTCGGTCGCCGCAAACGCTGAAAACAATTACGACCTTGATCCGGAGGATCTTTGGATCAAAGAGATCTATGTCAATGAGGGACCGACCTACAAGCGGTATAAGGCGAAGGCGCGAGGGCGCGTCGGCCGAATTCTTAAGCGGACAAGCCAGATTACCGTCATCGCCGAGGACCGGGGAGGCCAGTAAATGGGACGCAAGGTGAATCCGATTGGCTTCCGGCTCGGGATTGTGACGGACTGGGAGTCAAAATGGTACGCGGAGCGCAATTACACCGACCTGCTGCATGAGGATCTGAAGATCCGGCGGCTGGTGATGAACGAATTGACACGCGCTGGGATTTCACGTATCGAGCTTGAGCGCTCGGCAAACAAGGTCGATGTGACCCTGCACACGTCAAAACCCGGCATTGTGATCGGGAAGCAGGGCGCGAATGTCGAGCGAATCCGGCAGATGCTGGAGAAAGAGATCGGCAAGAAAGTGCACCTGAAGATCAACGAGATCAAGGTGCCCGAAATTGACGCTCGTCTCATTGCCGAGAGCATCGCCGAGCAGATCGCCCGGCGCGTCTCCTACCGCCGAGCCATGAAGCACGCGGTTCAGCAGGCTATGCGCCGCGGTGCGAAGGGAATCATGATCAAGCTGAGCGGGCGCCTCGGCGGAGCAGAGATGAGCCGCACCGTGATCGAGATGGATGGTCGCATCCCTCGGCAAACGTTGCGCGCAGACATCGACTTTGCCGTTGTGCACGCGCACACCACCTACGGTCGAATTGGCGTCAAGGTGTGGGTGTACAAGGGCGAAGTTCTGCCTCAGCTCCGGCCGGTGACTGCCGAGACGTTGACAGCAGAGCTGGCGGCTGCAGGAGCGGGAGACTAGGCCTTGCGGGGCTGGGCCACGTTGTGCTGGGAACCAGAACCGCCGCGAACGGGAGCGTAGCGACATGTTGATGCCGAAACGAACCAAATATCGAAAGATGATGCGTGGCCGCATGAAAGGCAAGGCGAACCGGGGCAACACGGTTGCCTTCGGCGAGTACGCCTTGCAGGCGCTTGAGCCGGCCTGGGTGTCCGCTCGGCAGATCGAAGCCGGGCGCCGCGCGATCACGAACTATTTGAAGCGCGGCGGCAAGATCTGGATTCGCATCTTTCCTGATAAACCGGTGACGCAAAAGCCGGCTGAGACTCGCATGGGATCTGGCAAGGGCAATCCCGAATACTGGGTCGCGGTGGTGAAGCCCGGGCGTATCATTTATGAGGTTGCTGGCGTGTCGCAGGAGCGCGCCGAGGAGGCGCTGCGGCGCGCGGCGATGAAGATGCCGATCAAGTGCAAGATCGTCTCCCGTCCGGTTGTCGGCGTTGGCGCCGAGGAAGAGGAGACGGAAGGTGGCCAGGAGGATGCGGCATGAAGCCGGAAGAGATTCGAGCGCTAACAGAGGAGCAGCTTCGCGAGCGGCTCACCGAGCTCCATTCCGAATGGCAGAAACTGCGATTTCAGGCTGCAATTGGCAAGCTGACGAATACGGCGAGAATCCGGCAAATCCGGAAAGACATTGCTCGGATTCACACGATTCGGCGGGAACGCCAATTGGACGAGGCGTTGCGCGCTCGCCTGTCTCGTGGCACGTGAGTGCCAGTTCGCGTTTGGAGTGACGACGTATGGCAGAGCAACAGACAACGCCAACCGCTGAGGGTGAGGGCGGCAGCGCGAAGAAGCGCACCTTCGCGCAGAAGCCACGAACCCAAAAGGTTGGGCGAGTGGTGAGCGACAAGATGGACAAGACGGTCGTCGTGGCGGTGGACTACGTGCGGCGGCACCCGCTGTATCACAAGCGGATCACGCGCACGAGCAAGTTCATGGCGCACGACGAGCGAAATGAGTGCAGAGAAGGCGACATTGTTCGGATCGAAGAGACCCGGCCATTGTCCGCGCGCAAGCGTTGGATTGTGCGCGAGATCCTTCAGCGCGGCGTTCAAGTATGAGAGCTCACCCCCGAATGCGGGTGAGCTTGAGGGATAAGGCAGCGGCGTTCGACAGCATGAATGGCACAAGGCCGGCGGGCCGGCGCCTGATGCCTTAGACCTGAGGGGTGCGGGAGCGATGATTCAACCACAGACGCGGCTGCGCGTGGCCGACAATAGTGGAGCACGCGAGATCATGTGCATCCGGGTGCTTGGTGGGTCCGCCAAGAAGTACGGTACCGTCGGCGATGTGATCATTGCGTCGGTCAAGGCGGCCCAGCCGAATACCTCGGTCAAGAAGGGCGATGTGGTTCGGGCCGTAATCGTTCGGACGGCGAATGAGTACGGACGGCCCGACGGTAGCCATATCCGGTTTGATGACAACGCAGCGGTGCTGATCAACCAGCAGGGAAATCCGCGGGGAACCCGGATCTTTGGGCCGGTTGGCCGGGAGCTGCGTGAGAAGCAGTTCATGCGGATCGTATCGCTCGCTCCGGAGGTGCTGTAAGCGGGCGCAAGGATTGGGAGCTCGGAGCGATCGTAGGGCGAGGTGGATGCCTTTCCCTGAAATCCAGGCGGCCAGCGGAGAGTTGGGATGAGGAAGATACGAAGCGGTGACACCGTTGAAGTGATCAGCGGCAAGAACAAGGGGATGCGGGGCAAGGTCCGCGTCAACCTGATCAAGGAAAACCGCGTCATCGTTGAGGGAGTCAATATCGTCATCAAGCACGTCCGGCGTGGGCGTGCCCGGCAAGCGGGGCGAATCGAGGTTGAGGCGCCGCTCGACGTCTCGAAGGTCATGCTGGTCTGCCCAAATTGTGGCCAGCGAACGCGCGTGGGCATTCGCACGGGAGCGAATGGAAAGAACGAGCGCTATTGCAAGAAGTGCGAGCAAACGATCCCGCAGCCGGTGGCAGCGTGATGGCGAGCGAGCGGTGTGCGCGTAATGGAGGGGCGGTCTGAGCGCCGGTGAGTGCCGGCGGACCAGACGGGAACGCCCAGCGAAGCGGAAGCGCCAGTCAAGGGAAGAGACGATGGCACGATTGTTGGAACGATACCGGAACGAGGTCATCCCGCAACTGATGGCCGAATTTGGCTACAAGAACGTGATGCAGGTGCCGAAGCTCGAAAAAATCGTCGTCAACATCGGGCTTGGCGAGGCGATCCAAAACGCGAAGGCGGTCGATGCGGCGGTTGCTGACTTGATGGCGATCACCGGGCAGAAGCCGGTGGTGACGCGGGCAAAGAAATCGATCGCCGCGTTCAAGCTTCGTGCGGGAATGCCGATCGGCGCGATGGTGACGCTGCGTGGCCGGCGGATGTATGAATTCCTGGACCGGCTGCAGAGCGTGGCGATGCCGCGCATACGGGACTTCCGAGGGGTGTCGCCTAACTCTTTTGACGGGCGAGGAAATTACACCCTCGGTCTTCGTGAGCAGATCGTGTTCCCGGAGATCGATTACGACAAAATCGACAAGGCACGCGGATTAGAAATTACGTTTGTGACCACCGCGAAGACGGACGAAGAGGGACGCCGCTTGCTGGCGCTCCTCGGGATGCCCTTCGCCAAGACGGGACGCTAAGCGAACCAGGTAGGCAGTCGCGCCCGCCACCCGGTAATCATCGTCGTAAAGACGGAACGTGGCTGGCAGTAGCAAGGAACGAGGAGTCAACACATGGCAAAGAAGGCCTGGATCGTCAAGGCCCAAAAGCCGCCGAAGTTTGAGGTGCGGCGTGTCAACCGCTGCAAGTTATGCGGTCGCAGCCGGGCGTACATGAGAAAGTTCGGCGTGTGCCGCATTTGTTTTCGGGAGCTTGCGTCTCAGGGCAAGCTTCCCGGAGTGACGAAGTCGAGCTGGTAACGTGTAATTGGACGCCGCAACGAGCCAAACCACCCGCCTGTTGGGGCGGGGTCGGTGGACGACGGAGACGTAACGCATGGCAGTGAATGACCCGATCGGCGACATGCTGACCCGGATTCGAAACGCAGGGATGGCGCGCAAAGCGGACGTGGTCATGCCCTCGTCCAAGATCCTGGTCGCCATCGCCGATATTCTCAAGCAAGAGGGATATATCCAGGATTACCAGGTCATCGAGAAGAAGCCGCAAAATCAGCTCCGGATCGTGCTGCGCTACGGACCAGACCGGCGGCACACGATTCGCGAATTGAAGCGCATCAGCAAGCCGGGACTGCGGGTCTATGCAGGGAAAGATGAAATTCCCCGCGTGCGCAGCGGTCTTGGCATCGCGATCGTCAGCACGCCTCAGGGCGTGATGTCTGGCTATGAAGCACGGCGGCGCGGAATTGGCGGTGAGGTGCTGTGCACGGTCTTCTAGGGAACGGGCAGCAGACGAGACTCTTGCGGCGACCATCCCGCTGCCGCCACGACGAGCGAGCATGTTTGCTGGTGCCTGTCAGCCAACACGACCGGCGGTCGCCTCGGAGGGGACAAAATGTCGCGAATTGGACGTAAGCCGATTCCAATCCCGAAAGGGGTTGAGGTTGTCATTGACGACGATAACACGGTCATCGTCAAGGGGCCGAAGGGCACACTTCAACAGCGCGTCGATCCCTCGCTGACGGTGCAGCGGGAGAACGGCGTGGTGCACGTGTTGCGGCCAGACGATGAGCGGGAGCACCGGGCGCTACATGGCCTAACGCGGACCTTGATCAACAATATGGTCGTTGGCGTCACCGAGGGCTACCGAAAGAATTTGGAGATCCAGGGCGTTGGTTACCGCGCGGCTCTGGATGGCAAGACGCTCGTCCTGAATGTGGGGTTTTCCCACCCGGTTCGTGTCACGCCACCTGAGGGCATTACCTACGCGGTGGACGGCCAAACCAAAATCTCCGTCATTGGAATTGACAAGCAGCTTGTCGGCGAAGAGGCTGCCCGCATTCGCCGGATCCGTCCACCTGAACCCTACAAGGGGAAAGGGATTCGGTATGAGGGCGAGGTCATCCGGCGCAAGGCTGGGAAGACTGGCAAGGCGCGGTAGTTGAGTCGCTCTGGGCGATTGGCTGGAGAGATCCGATGCGTTGGAAATTCACGAAGACACTGAATCCGCGGCAGCGCCGCCCCCGTCGAGTGCGCGCGCGCGTGAGTGGTACCGCGGCACGGCCAAGGCTGAACGTGTTCCGGTCATCAGCGCATATCTATGCCCAGGTGATTGACGACACGGTCGGCCGCACGCTCGTATCAGCGAGTGATCTCGAAGAGGAAATTCGCCAGCGCGCCGGCGAAGGTGCGACCAAGACCGCCCGGGCTCGCGTTGTTGGGCAGGTCATCGGCGAGCGCGCCAAGCAATTAGGAATCGAGACGGTAGTGTTCGACCGCGGAGGGTTCCTGTACCATGGCCGTGTTGCCGCCGTGGCTGAAGGAGCCCGCGAAGCCGGCTTGCGCTTCTGAGTTTGTCATGAGGTGAGCTAAGGAGTAGATCATGGATCGCGAAGAGCGAAGCTCCCG
>JBHOQQ010000029.1:0-14923 GCA_042408955.1 Thermomicrobiales bacterium | reverse complement strand
CCATCAGCCAGCTCGGTATATCCCGCGATGCGCGGGTATTCCCCGGCCGCCTGCGCGTTGGTGACCGCACGCTGACGTACTCGCCGACGGCGGCCGAGAACCCGGCCAGTATCTCGGCGATCTGGCGGCGGCACGGCGAGGCGACCGGGGAATACCCGCGCATCGCGGGATATACCGAGCTGGCTGATGGGACGCGGGTATATGCGTTTGATGGCGGCTGGCGCGTGATTGACCCGGCCGGGCCTGCGAAGCCGCGCCCGGCCGGACGGGAGGCGGCGTGAGATGACCGAGTGGCAGCGCGCACTGCGCACCCTGATGCAGGTCCTGGTGTCCACGGCGTTCGTCAGTGCCGTCAACGCCTGGATCGTGACGCTGGATCCGCAATGGCAGGCCCTCGCGGTCGTCGGGCTCACGACGGTGACGAGCTATGCGCAGAACTGGCTGGAGGATCATGGGTATGTTCCGCCGGTGCTGAAGAGTCAGCCTGGGCGTCCGGCACCATCCGGTCCTGCAAACGCGGGTAGGCGCTGAAAGCTGAAAGAGGGAACGTGACGTGGTACGCGCCAGACCAACCCACTGATCTGGATCCGTCCGCTAGCCTACCCCGGCGGGCGGATCGCTTTTTCCCCGGCGCGGCCAGTCCCCACGCTCGCCGGGGCATGAGAGAAGCGGATGAAACCTACCGCCGGGCAACCCGCAGCCGCAGCCCGGCACCCAGCGCGATGATGACACCGGCCACGAGCACCGGAATAACTGGGCTAGAGCCATCCATCGCCATCACGCCTGCGCCCGTCGTCGGCAGCGTGGAGCCACTCGTGCCGCGCCGGGGCAGCGTTTCACACGCGATCCCATCATTGTCGCCATCGAGGTTATAGGGATCACTTGGATCCTGGTCGAGCACTGCCTGTGCGTCCTCCTGATAGGCAAAGTCCGAGCAATCATAATCCTGGGCTTGCGCCACGCGAGGGGCGATCCCAACCACAATGCTGGCGAGCAACATGGCAATGACAATCCATCGATGCATGGTGACCCTCCCGTTCCTGCTCTATCTCCAACCTCGTTGGGACTGGCCGAACGTTTATCCGCTCTCGCACCCGATGCCGTCATGATCGCGGTCGAAACCATGCGGGTCGGGTGGGAGCACAGTGAACCGCCGGTAGCCGATGTCGCCGCAGTCCAGATCCGGCGGTGGGGGTGGAATACAAATGCCCGGATAGCTCGGATCGCAATTGCTCACCGGCGGCTGGGGCTGCGGCTCCGGAGTCGGCGGAGCCGGGGGCGGAGGCACCGGCGTTGGGGTGGGGAGATAGGCGGCAGCCAGGTCCGGACAGGCGCTCCACAGCCCCCGATTGGCCGCGATCGCTCGCTCCTGCGCCGCCTCAATGCGCTTGGCCCGGCGGATGTCCGGCGGGTAGCGCTTGGCGATCGCGTAGCCATCCCGGACGATCACCTCGTTCAGGAGATAGACATCGCCACTTTTCTTTTGCACCCAGACGTAGCGCAGCAGTCGGTCGTAGCGGTCGCGGTCGGTCCGGTCCCGCTCCAACCACACCTCGCGGCCAGGGGGGAGCAATTTGCGCAGATACGCGCTGGCCTCCGGCCCGTAGCACTGCACCGGCTCGTCGGGATCCTTCGTCTCCGGCGCGTCGATCCCGATCAGCCGGACGGTGTCGCGCCGGCCATCGATCTCGACGTCAAACGTGTCGCCGTCGGTCACGCTGACCACAACAGCCGGTTCACTTCCTCGCGGCACCCCCTTGGGTCGCTCCTGGGCGGCGACGGGCGCCACGAGAAGGCCGGCGAGGAGGAGCGAGACGAACAGACGCCAGACGATGCGCGAAACGCTCATCGACTCCCTCCGTCTTCCCTGCGAATCCTAAATAGATCCTATCACTCCTATCACTGTGGTGCGCGGTCGGGACCGTCCTCCATAGGCGGAAAGTCGCATTTCCGTGGGTAATTCTGCCGGTCAGATGGCCGACTCAGCACGACGGCTCGTCGCTGGATGATTTAGGCTGCTGGTCATCCTGCGCTGCCGCGCGTAGGGTCACGCACAGCAGCGCAGGCGGTAGTGGAGCATGGTGAGGCCGGGCGCGTCCGCAAGAACCAAGGTGCCGCCGACCGGCGCGGTCACGCGGGTCCCCTCGATGAGGGCGTCGATTCCGCTGCGTTCACGCTCCATCCGTGGCCTCCTGGTTCTGTTGGAGCGCGTCCACAAGCTCCGCGGTTGCTTGTTTGATGATGCAGACCGCGACGCTACAGGCAATCCGATCGAGCGGGTCGCCACCGAGGAGCCATGCCCGCTCTGGAAACTCCTCCTCAATCCGGCGCGCGATATACTCGCCGATCTGCCGAACGAGCTCCTGCTGCGTCCTCTCCACCGTCACGCCCCCCTGGTGTCCATGCGAAGCTGGCAACCCGTGAGTTTATCATGAGAACATATGTTCTACAACCGCCGGCTGCGTTTTGCTGCTGATTTCGCGGCGAGCCTGGCCATATGGGCACGGAGGGCATGCTCGGCCCGCCGGGTGCGTTCCTCCGGCGGCAGCGTTCCGTCAGGGTCAACCTCGCGCTCGAAGCGGGCGAGGAACCCCTTGCGCGCCGCGGCGGTCATCTGCTTGCCGCCGTGCCGCGCGTGCGCCACATGGGCGCCGATCCGGCCATACAGCACCGCTTGATCAGGGGTGATCGGCATCAGGCATCCTCCGTACGTCCTATCGCACGCAAAACGTTTCGCATAAGACGTTTTTCCTCCACCAAAAGACCTAGTGCCGGTCGCCGGGGGAGAGGCGCCGGTGGGCTTCCCGCGCGCGGGCATCGGCGGCGCTGGCGCCGTAGCGGCCTACCATGCTGCGGGATTTCCAGCCCGCCAGGCGCATCAGATCCGTCTCCTGCCCGCCAGCGGCGAGCCACTCATGGGCGAACGTATGGCGTAGCTGGTGCGGGTAGACGTCGAGCCCGGCCTGCCGGGCGCGGTCGCGCACGATTTGGTAGACGCCATTCGGCGTCAGCGGGCCAGCCAGACCCAGCCACAGCTCTGGGCGATCGGCGCAGCGGTGCTTGGCGCGGACCCGCAGGTACCGGTCGAGGGCGAGCGCCGTCTTGCGCCCGAAGGGACAGGCTCTCGGGCGCCGGCCCTTGCCCAGCACGACGGCGACGTTGTTTTCGAAGTCGATGTCCTCCACCGTCATGCCAACAAGCTCGCCCCGGCGCATTCCGGTATCCAGCAGGAGCCGGATGATCGCCGTGTCGCGCCGGTCTTCGAACGTCTTCCCGTCGCACGCCTGAAGCAGGCGGGCGATGTCCGCCTCCGAGAGCACCGGCGGGGGCACCTCTGGCACCGCCGGCGGCCGCATCCGCGCCATGGGATTGCGCTGGATCTCGCCCTCGCTCTCCAGCCAGCGGAAAAATTGCTGGAGCGACCGGTACCGGTTGCTGGCGGTGGCCGGGCTCTGCTCGGCCAGCAGGTGCGCAATAAACATCTCCAGGTGCTCGCGGGTCAGGTGAGCCGGGTCGGCGGGCATCCCGTGATCACGGAGGAACCTGCCCAGCAACACCAGCGCCTCGCAGTAGGTCTCGATGGTGCGCGGGCTGCGGTTGCTGGCGGCAAGGTAGCGGCGGAAGCTGCCGATCCAATAGGCGAGGGGATGATCCGTCTCGATGGCTGGCGTCCGGCTCGGTGCCCGTTGCATCCTATGCGACTCCTTTTGCGTCTTTCAAGACGTTTCTTGGAGCCGAGCGACAACCTGACTGAACAACTGCAACTTGTTCACTCAGGGTGTCGCTCTGCGCTGTGGCCTCTCCCTGACCGTTCGGAGAAGTGGCAAAAACCCTTGAACGTCTGCGGAACGGAGCGGGAGACGGGACTCGAACCCGCGACAACCTGCTTGGAAGGCAGGCACTCTACCAACTGAGTTACTCCCGCACACGAGCCATTTCCGGGTCGGGGTGAGAGGACTCGAACCTCCGACCTCAGCGTCCCAAACGCCGCGCGCTACCAACTGCGCCACACCCCGCCGGTGCTCACGACCCTTGAAAGTATAGTCAGCCGCGCGATTCAGCGTCAATTGCGGCGGGCATGCCGGGCGATGGCTCGACCACGCGGTACACGGTGGTCGTACCCGCGCGAAAGGCGATCTCCAGGCTCGTTCCTACCATTTCATCGAAGGCTTTCAACCCTGCTTCCGAGGCGTACCGCTCTCCGTCGATGATGGTTTTACGCTCGACATCTCCAACGATCACGTAATTGACACCATATTTCGCAATGATCTGTAGCTTTGTCTGTGGATCTGGTGATTCGTACAGCGTTCTAACATCAGCGTCGCGCTCCAGAATTCCCTCAGGAAACCGCTGCTGAAACTCGTGCCGGTCCCAGCCGAGGATAGTTGGTAGGCCGGTGGCGATCGAGATGCGCGAGCCGTTGCCCCGGTACGGCCCGATGCTTGCCTCAGCAATGACGGGCGTGCCCGCCACGTGGGTGTTGAACCAGTCGATCACCGCCTTGTCTCCCGCAAAGGAAATTACCTCCCCCTCAGCGTTCGTAACGGTGCCGTAGCGCATCCAGTCGAGCGCGTTGAGCGTGCCTGGTGCCGGATGACCCGGGAAGCGAAGCTCCAAGCGCGGCGCGGTTGCCAGAACCGGATAACACAGCGCCGCACCAATGGAGATGACGGAGATGACCAGCCCCGCTCTCGCCCAGGTGCTCGCAAGACGCTTGCCGAGCATCTGGCTCGTGACCCCATTGGCCGCCAGGCGTGGTGGAGCCAGATCGTTAGTCAAAGCGGCTGGCCGAGCGGCCGCAGACTGGACTCGCGCGTGCTCGATGATGGCGCCTAGAAGCGACGCGGCGCTCAGCGCGAACAGGACCCATACCTGGTTGTAGAACTTGAAGACCGTGTTCATCCGGTACCAGATCGGGCTCGCGTTGAGATCATCAACCACGTAGAACAACTCGACACCGCCCGCCACTCCGGCACCGGCGGCAATCAGCGCGCCAGTGAATCGCCGGGTGGACGATCCACCCGCCAGCCACATTGCTGCTCCAGCGGTGAGGAACGCAATCATGAGCGCGAGGGCGTCATAGTGCACCACGGCAGCCGCGCCGCAGGCGATGAAGCCGGCCGCGGCAATTGCGGCGATGCGCTTCTCGGCCGGTCGCGTCTGACCTAAGCCCGACCACGCGGCGGCGCCGAGGAGTGCGGCAATCGTAACGATGCCGACGAGCACCATTCCCTGGCTCAGCCAACCCATGCGTTGCGCCGATACCCCGGCGACGACGAGGGAGCCCCCTATGACGGCGAGCGGCAGCGGCGGGTAGGAGAGCAGCGCGGATTCGGAGGAAGCGCCGGTGAGCAGCACGACGATGAGCCCAAGCCCGGCGATTGCGAGCAACCCACCAAGATGATTGGCGACCTGCCAGAAGTCGGATGGCGAGCGAGTCCGGCCGATCGCGCTAAACAGCGTCACGAAGTGCTGGTGGAACGGAAGAAAGAGCAGATAGGCTCCAAGGCCAACGCCGCCGGCCGTCATCGCCGTGAGCGAGAGCCGGAGCGGCCAGGAGGGCAGACTCCGGTATGCCATGCTGATCGCGACAACGGCAAGCGCAGCGTAAACAGGCACATCCCACGCGTTCGTCGGGAAGAGTGTGCCCAAGGTTAGCGTCAGAAGGGTCAATCGTGCCGCGAGCGTGAGGCGCGCCCGGGCTCGCTCCGTTGATTCGCTCAACGCGACGAGCATCAATCTCGGCTGGCTCGCGACGGCGTAGCACAGTGCGATGACGAGGACGGTAATGGGCAGCGCCACGACGTGAGCGTGGAGATCGGCATAGAGGCCAGTGAAGTACGGGAATTCGGTGATGGCACCGGTGATCGCCCGGCTAGCTGCCCAGGTTAGACCCAGAAAGCTCGGCTCGGGTGGGGAGGGAAACCGCTCAACCACGTGCACGAACCCAGCGAGATTGCCGACACCGACCAACAGCAACGCTGCCAGCGCCCCTGGAATGATCGGCGAAACCCGGCGCGCCATGCTGCCACCCAGCGTCGCGGCGACGCTATAGCCGGCGCTTGCCAGGAGGGCCATCACCGTCGGCTGGGCAAGGTTGAAGGCGATTTCAGATGGAATTCCTGTTACTTTGAAGCAAAACGCGATAAGGTAGAGCCCGTAGTAGTAATAATTGAGATATCCGCCAGCGAACCATGGATCGTATGGAGGAAAATGAGCGCTGCGCAAAATCGCATTGATGTGGGAGAATTCCATCGGCTTTTCGCCGCCCCATTCGGGATGCCACGAATCCGGATTGATAATGCGGAACGCGAAGAAGAGCGCGAAAACTCCCCAGAAGATGCCCTCACCTGCAAGGGCGATGCGACACGACCGCACCGGACTGAGCAATCTGGGGGAGGAACGAACCGCCATGCCAAGCGCGGCAATCAGTGCCAGGGCCGCCAGGCACCAACCGGCGCGAAAGCTGACGACGCGCAGGCTCGCG
Organism: Thermomicrobiales bacterium; assembly: GCA_042408955.1. GTDB lineage: Bacteria > Chloroflexota > Chloroflexia > Thermomicrobiales > UBA6265 > CALGSZ01. The sequence goes on along the minus strand of JBHOQQ010000029.1, from coordinate 8,436 downwards.
CCGATCCAGACGAGATAGGCTGCCGGCAAGAGCGCGACGAGGCGGGCGAGATTCCAGCCGGTATCCGCAAATCGGGCAAAGACAAGGCGTGCCAGAGGCCAGCCAGCGATCTGGAGGATCACCAGCAGCGCGAACCAGGCGGCAATCGCGCCAGCGGAGTGGCGCGTCACGGAGGCACTCCACCGCCCGTCGTTGACCACGGGAAGGGTATTGACCGGCTGATCTAGCATCAGCGTTGGTGAAGCAAGGTGCCGGACGGGCAAAAACGGCTGGGCAGTCGCCTGGGCCATCAGCAGGTCGTACGTGCTCCGCGAAATAACCGCGGTCTTGCGATAGATCTCCACTCGCGGATGGTCGTAGTTGAGCAAGGATTCATCGGCCTGTTGATCGTCAATGTGAATGCCGAGCAGGCGCGGGTCGCGACGGAACTCGGCGGCGAGCGTGAAGCCCAGTGAGCCACGCCGAAGGAGCCGGTAAAACTGAATCTGGACCGGATAGCGCCACGGCTGCTGCCGGATCCCCCGCTCGACGCGGTTTGACGGGAGGATGAGCGCGTCGGCTTGCTCCAGCACGTGATAGAGATCATCAGCCACTTGCTCCGGCGGGCGATCGAAATACATCTCCAGGGGGATGAGTTGATATTGGAAGTCCCACGGAGCGAGTCCAAGTCCCAATGGCACTGGTAACGTTTCATCCCAGGTCGGGCTGGCGAGCACGCTGCCGCTGGGCAGGTTGTCGTAGATCCATCGCGAAGCTTCGAGCCGGGGGTTGCGTCCCGCGTAGACCGAGGCGAAGGTGAGCGTCCAGATGGCCACGCCAGCCAGTACGAGCGCGACAATTGCTCCCCCAATGCGCCGTCCGAGAAGAGAGCCGGCAGCGTGATGCAGCCGGTCGATGGCTAGCGCCCCACCCACCGCGAGCGCGGGCAAGAGGGGTGCGACATAACGGATGAACTTCGTTTCTGGCCAGAGCACCACCAACCCCTGCAGGAGGAGTCCAGAGGTCAGCACCAGCCAGGCCGAAGCCCGTGTGGAAATGGCCCGGTGCGCGATCAGGATGAGTCCAAGCAAACAGGCTACGCCAGCAGCCGGACCAAGCCCCCAGCGAACGAGTTGACTTGCCTGGTACCAACCGCGCAGGGTGCCCACGTATTGCCTGGTGAACGGGACATCGAGCGAACCCGAGACGATGCGCGACTGATCGAAAAGTTGGTCGAGATAGACCGAAGGTCTGGCAAGGGCATACGGTTCAAAGAGCGCGAAGGCAGCGAGCGCAGCGATGAGAGGAACGCTGGCTCGCCACAGTAGGCGCGTGATTGTGTGGAAAGTCGTGCCACCCGGCGGGCCGGCCGGTCTGGAGCCGAGGACGGCAGCGAGGACGACGACACCGGCCAGAGCGGCAACGCTTCCCTTCGATGCCATTGCGAAACCGAAAGCCGCCCCGGTGAGTGCCGAATATCTCAATGCTCCGGTTTGCGCGCTGAGGATGGCAAAGAGCAGCGTCGCGGTCACGAAGAGCGTCAGCCACGCGTCAGTCGTGTAAAAATGAGCGAGCTGGATTGGGATGGGGGCAAGAGCGTACAAGAAGGCGGCAACGAGCGCCAGGCGACGAGGGAGAACGCGCGCAGCGAGCAGAAACGTCAGCAAGACGGTCATAGTATCGACGAGAGCGGATAACGCACGCCCGACGAGGTGAATGTGATCGAAATATGAGGTCCAATCGGTGCCGGTCAGCCGGCTCAGCGCGGTGGCGGTCGCACGCGTCACGATGATCGGGAGTGCGCCGTAGGCGTAGCCGCGTGGCTGCCCGGTTTCTGGATCGTCGGAGCGGGGATTGAGGCGAGATGCCGAGGGATCGAGGAGATTGTCGAGGTCGGGTGGCCAATCGAAGTGGATGCGGTTGATGGTCACATCCGCGACATGCATCTCATCGGGGTGGAGATAGGTGCCCTCATCCCAATTGAGGTGAAAGACGCGCAAAGCAAACGCCGCCAGCAGCAGCGCAATCAGAGCGATAACCGGAGGAGAGGCGCTGGCAACCCAGCGCATGGGGCGGATGCTCTTCATACTCGGGCCATTGTACGGTCCGCGATTACCTCGGTCGAGCGAAGCAGGGACAATTGGTGCGGAGGGAGAGCACGAGTGAGCCGGCCGGCAATTCGAGTCGTGTTTTTTGGGACGCCAGAGTATGCCGTCCCCACGCTCGCCGCCCTCAGCGAGCACCCTTGGTTTTCAGTAACGCTGGTCGTTACCCAACCCGATCGCCCAGCGGGACGTGGCCATCTCCCGCACCCATCACCGGTCAAAGTCGAGGCGTTGCGTCGTGGCTTGCCCATCTACCAACCGGAAACGCTCCGGAGATTCAGCGATCGCGAGCCGCTCATCGCTGCTGATGCAGATGTGTTCGTGGTCGCCGCGTTCGGCTTGATTTTCGGGAAACGGACACTTGCGGTGCCAAGATTTGGCTCGCTCAATCTTCATGCATCGTTATTGCCAAAGTACCGGGGCGCTAGTCCGGTGGTAGCGGCGGTCCTTGAGGGGGATCAGGAGACCGGTGTCTCGCTGATGCTTATGGACGAGGGTCTCGACACGGGTCCCGTCGTGGCGACGGCGGCAGTACGTATCGATCCTACCGATACGACGGAATCCCTGACTGGGAAGCTGGCAGAGGTTGGGGCGCGGCTTGCAGTGGAGGCGATCCCCCGTTTTGTGGCGGGCGAGCTCCCTGCGATTCCGCAACCTGAGCGCGGGGCATCGCGCGTCCGTCCCCTCACCAAGACAGATGGCTGGCTCCGCTGGGAACGACCAGCTAGCGAGCTTGAGCGCCAGGTGCGCGCAATGTGGCCGTGGCCGCGAGCGTGGACGACCGTGGGTGGCAGCCCCCTTCAGATACACCGCGCAACAGTGCTCGATCATGTGAACCTCGTGCCTGGCCAATTGGTGGTGACGAAGCGAGAGGTCTGGGTCGCCTGCGGTCAAGGGGCTCTCCGACTTGATATTGTGCAACCGGCTGGGGGAAAGCCAATGCCGGGTCCGACCTGGGCTGCAGGTAGGCGAATGGAATCGGGGATTATCCTGGGACAGGAGGGTGATCCGGGACCGGTGCCGCCCCTCGTCGTGCCGGTCACTGTGGATCGTACGCTACTAGGCCCTAGCGGCGAGGGGGGCGGCGCGGTCCCTTGAACACGCGGTCCAGCCAGCTCGGGTGAGACGGCGGCATGTCGATGATCTCGCGGCCGCGCCAGCGCTTGGCTGATTCATGTTTCGGTCCGGCGAACGAGATCACGATCGGGGCAAGCAGCAGAATGACCGCGATCACTGCCAGGGACCGAGCTAGCAGGTGCGATGCATCCCTCAGGAGAAATGCCGCGATCGCGGTCAGCACGGCACCAGCCACAAAAGCGCCGCTTTCCAGGCGGTGAAGCCGGGACCTGGCGCGTGCTGCGCTGGGCACGCGCGGGCGGCGCCGCAGAAAGGCGCGCAGCCGCTCCCAGAGCGTCGGAGGGCGATCGGCTCGCATGAGGATTTCTTCGATTTCCTCTTCAAGCCGGCTATGTTTCCTGCTTGATTCTGGTGGTTGGGTAGCCATTGCCACGCTCCTAATGCATCCGAAAGGCCGCTGCATGCGGAACGGTCACCAGTCCACGGCCAGGGATGAACATAATGGCATTATGCTACACTCCGACGCCGTGAAACCGGGAGGTCCGGGCCGCTGTCGCCGAATCCCAAGCCGCAGAGACACGAGCGACGCGCCCCGTGATGCCATTGGTGCAGGAGGGCACGCGTGTCAACCATGCGGTTTACTATCGTAGACGCCGGTGGAACCATCAGCTTTTCAGGTCCACCTCATGGGCTGAAGGCCCTAGCCGCCGTTTGCAGCGCTGGTGCCACCGATCACCGGGCGCTGCTCGAAGGTCTGGCCGGATATGATGCGCGGCTGGCCTCGCATGTGCTAGACGGATTGGCCGTCTTCGACGAGCACGTGTCGGAAACGAACCCTGAGTCCATCGAAGCCTGGATGAGCGATCCGGAGCGGCCGCGTGCCCAGCCATTTCGGGTGGTGGACGAGGCGACCCGAAAGGCGAGCCTAGAGCCGCGGAGACTCGGCGTGGTCATCTTTAATCTGCGTGCTCGACGAATCATCCAGGTGCAAAACAGCTACGCCGAGTTGTTGCGCTCCGATCGCGGCCGGATTCGCGTCGATGGCCAGCCGACTCGGCAGTACTACCACTATTCGTTGCCCGACGAATGGCAAATCCTACCCTGAGCCGGTCTTGCGAGTATCCTGGCCGTTGTGCGAGCCGGTTGCCCGGGCGCTCGCTCCATGCCGCCCAAGGCGGTCGGACGGGTTGATCCGGCGGCGCAGAAAGCCACCAAAGAGCATCCGGCTCATCTGATCGCCGAAACCTTCGTTGGTAAGCTCTGCCTGCGTGCCCTGAAGCAATGCTCCCTCGCGCGTCGTCTGCGTTGCCCATTCAGCCCTGGCATCGCGCGCGGCGGTGAAGAAGGTGGTCAGATCAGACGCGGCCTGATCTTCCGCCCCATTGACGATGGCCCGCACTGTCTGAAGCGTCTGCATCATGGCGTCAATCCAGCGAGTCACCGCCTCGCGGTTGGTCAGGACAATGTCGCGGTGCATCTCCGGGCTGCCGCTTGCCAGCCTGGTCATGTCTCGAAAACCGCCGGCGGTCAGCGTCTTCATGTCGCGCCACGACGGGTCCTTGCTTAGGGTGTTCATCAATGACGCCGCGAGGACAAACGGGAGATGACTGACGCCGGCGACGTAGGCGTCATGCTCGTCAGGATCGAGGAAATACGGCTCCGCACCGAGGGCGGCGATCATGCCGAGCACATTTCGAATTGCGGTCTCGTCAGCCGTGACGGACGGGGTGACGCACCACGTGGCGCCTTTGAAGAGGTCCGCTTCCGCGCCTTCAATGCTCTGCGCTTTGCCGGCCATGGGGTGACCGCCGACGAAACTCACGGTGGAGGGAAGGATTTCCGCAGCCCAGTCCAGAACCTGCCGCTTCGTGGAGCCAACATCGGTGACCACGGCGCCGGCCTTCAGGTGCGGTGCAATGTCGCTAAAGGTCTCGCGCATGGCGCGCACGGGCGTGCAGACGACGATGACATCGGCGTCGCGGACCGCGCGGGCGAGTTCCCATTCGGCCCGGTCAACCGCGTTGAGCTTTTTCGCGTAATGCTGCTGATCGAGATCAATATCAAAGCCAACAACTTCAAGGGCGTTTTTGCCCTCTTTACTGTTCTGCTCCGACCAGCGGCGTAGTCCAAGCCCGATCGAGCCGCCAATGAGTCCAAGGCCAATGATGGCGATGCGCTGCATGTGACTATCCTTTCATCTTAGGTAAGAATTGTCACGATTATCGTTCACGTCAGGGTGCCTCAACAAACGTGCCTTCCCGCATCCACCCTTCGAGCCCATCCTCCGTGCGGAAGCGGAACCATTGATATCCATCGTCTCCCGTAGTTTGTTCGTTGAGGTACTGAAGAGGGGTTGCCGGCTCGAGAACGGCGACGGGATCGTTATCGACGCTGGGCTCAGGCCGGAGGTTTGTCTGCAGGTCAGGGTTCGACACGTGGGTCGCGCGGAACGTCTCCGGTGTGGGAGTGGGAGTTCGCGTTGGCTCTGGTGTGGGCGTTGGCGTGTCCTCTGCGGCGCCAGATGCGCTTTGCTCGTTCTGAGCCACCTCCTCGACCGTGGCAGTGGCGGTTGGTGCCGGAGGTGGGGCGACGCCGCGCTGGCCCGTAAAATCGGACGTGAACGGATCCACTTTCGCGTAGATCCAGGCGAAACTGCCGATGCAGAGACCGATGGTGAGCGCCATCGAGAGTCCGACAGCGAGGCCGGCTCGTCGCGAGCGCTGCCGGAGCCGAATGGTCAAACCAGGATCGGACATGGGCCTACGAGGAGAACTCCCTCACGAAATGGGAGAACGAAGCCGAGCGCGGGTCGGCCCACAGGGGCGAGCCGGATGGAGTATAGCACGGGCGGGTAGTGGGCTGGGCGAGCGCGCCAATCACACGCGACATATCCCTTGAGATGCCAAAGACACAGAGAGGACACACCACGGCCAAGGTGGCAGGAATATTTGCCACCTTGGCCGCCTGTCTAGCTAATCTGCCGCGGCTGCCGCGGCTGCCCGCGAGCCGATTGGGCACGCACCGGCGGGGCAAACTCCATCAACGATGTGTGCGCGGAACTCTTCGGGATACATCTTCATCATGCCGAGCAAAGGCATGGGCGCAACTTGACCGAGACCACAAAGCGATAGCTCGATGATGTGCTTCGACGTGCGCTCGATCAAGGCGAGGTCGCTCAGCGAGCCACGGCCAAGGCGTATACGATCAAGGATTTCAACGAGCGCGGGATTCCCTCGCGCGCACGGCACGCACTTTGAGCATGACTCGTAGCGATTGAAGGCCGTGAGATAGCGAGCAAAGTCAACGGCGCAGACCGATTCGTCGAAGACGACGAAGCCGCCAGAGCCGAGCATGCCTCCCGCTTCAGTCAGGGAGTCGAAATCGACTGGCAGATCAAGATGCTCTTCCTTGAGCGGGCCAGCGGAGACTCCACCTGTCTGGATGCCCTTGAACCGGTAGCCCTCGCGCATCCCTCCCCACACTTCTTCGATCAGGGTGCGGAGGGTAATACCCATGGGAACTTCGACGAGACCCAGCGCCTTGACCGGGCCTTGCACGGTCATGAGCTTGGTTCCGGCACTCTTTTCCGTGCCGATCGAGGCGTACATGCGCCGCCGTTGTTGATGATGTCACGGATATTGGAGAGGGTTTCGGTATTGTTGGCAACCGTTGGCCGTTTCCACAGACCCTCCTCAACGGAGCGGGGCGGCTTGGTGCGCGGTTGGCCCCGCACACCCATGACGGAGTACATCAACGCCGAGCCTTCGCCGCAGATGTAGGCGCCACCGCCGGTGCGAACGCGGAACTCCACGCTCTTGCCGGATCCGAGTACGTTCTCTCCGATGAGACCTAGCCGCTCCGCGTCGGCCACCGCCTTGCGGAAGCGCTTAATTGCCAGCGGATACTCGCCGCCGATGTAGTTGTAGCCTCGCTCGGCGCCAACCGCGATACACGCGATGAGGATGCCCTCGAGAATGCGATGGGGATCACCCTCGTGGATGCGCCGGTCCTTGTAGACGTTGGGCTCGCCCTCGTGGCTATTGCAGACGACGAACTTCGGCGTCGCGCGAGCCTTCCGCCCGCTCTCCCACTTGACGCCGGCAGGGAACCCGGCGCCACCCCGGCCCCTGAGGTTCGCAGCCGTCACTTCCGCGATGGTCTCTTCTGGCGTCAGGTCGAAAAGGACTTTCAGATAGGCGCTGTAGGCGCCTCGGGCGAGAGCATCCTCGATCGAATCAGGATCGATGACCCCGACGTCTTGGAGTACGATGCGCCGTTGATGCCGGTAGAACGGATGCTGGTTAAGTGGGGGGATGCCGTTGAATGCCGTGTCACCTGACACGCCAACAGCTTTCGCGTCCAACCGGCCATCGAGGATCGCGGGCACATCGCCTGGCTCGACATTGCCGTAGTAGACGATCGGCTCTCCAGGCCGCTTGACCTGAACCTGCACTTCCATCCAGTCGGCGCCATCGACGCCGACCTTCCGTACGACGATCGGCTTGCCACGAGCTGCCGCTTCGCAGGCGGACAGCACGTCGAGCGCGCCTTTCGCGATCGATGAGCTTCCGACGCCGACCGACACGATCGTCTGGTTCCCGTTCCAGAGCGCATCCCACCGTGCCTTCGCTTGCGCGACAAAGTCTTCAAACTCCGCGCGGGAACTCAGCCGGGGCAATGGCGATGCGTCATGGTGAGTCATGCCGATTTCTCCCTCGCGCGAGCGCCGATGACGCGCTGAATCGTCTCATTGAATGACTCAACCGTTAGGTTGCCATAGTACTTGTCGTCAATTTTCACGATCGGGGCTCGGTCACAGACGCCGAGGCATCCATTCACGACTTGCACGGTCAGCTCACCGTCGGCGGTCGTCTCTCCGTCCGAGATACCATAGCGATCCGCCAGCTCTTGCACGAGCCGCTGGGAGCCAGCAACAAAGCACGACATGCCGTGGCATAGCAGCATGAAATGATTCCCGCGTGGCTCAGTGCGAAAGTCCGCGTAGAAGGTGAGCAAGCCATAGATGCGATTGACCGTGGTGCCAAGGTGCTCAGCAACGATCTCGGCCGCTTCCAGGGACACCCAGCCGAAGTGCTCGTTGATTTCCTGCAACGCGCTCAGGATCAGCTCTTGCGCTTCCTGGTAATCCCGCGGCTTGAAATGCGTCATGATCTCGCGGACAACATCGAGATCGATCTCTTTCTGTCCGGCCGGGTGAGATTCGACTTGAGTCAACTGCGTCACCCCTCACATCTCGATGCCCGAAGGGCCCTGA
>JBHOQQ010000004.1:0-18613 GCA_042408955.1 Thermomicrobiales bacterium | reverse complement strand
CATGGATGCTATGCCACTCCTTACGTGTGCCGCCAGCGAGTAGTGCCCCGTGTGAGCTTCGTGGCGCGCTGCGTGGTGGCAATGCAGCTTGATGCGGAAGAACACCAATGATTCGCTATATTGTGCGGCGCATGCTCCTCGCTATACCGACCCTCTTGGCGGTGCTGACGGTGATCTTCTTTATCGTCCGCGTTGCGCCGGGCGATCCCGCCACGGCAGCGTTAGGCGACTATGCGTCTGCAGAGGCCGTGGCAGCGCTGCGAGAGCGCATGGGACTCAACGAGCCCCTCTGGAAGCAGTATGTGACGTTCCTGGCCGATCTCGCGCGAGGTGATCTCGGCAAATCCCTCATCACGGGGAAACCTATCAGCGAGCAGATCCGGTTCGTTCTGCCCTATACCCTCGAATTGACGGTGGCCGCGATTCTCGTTGGCTTGGCCCTCGGTGTGCCGGTCGGGGTGATAACCGCGGTGCGGCGCAACACGGCCGTTGATGACGCCGGGCGGGTCCTCTCGCTCGTCGGCTTATCGCTGCCGGCCTTCTATCTCGGTATCGTCCTGATGTTCGTCTTTGCGGTCAAACTTGGCATGCTCCCATCCGTGGGAGCGGCCAGCTTCTCTCAACTCGGCAAGCATCTTCAGCACCTCATCCTACCGGCGCTCGCCCTGGGCTTGATCGAAACCGCGTACATGGCACGCATGACACGCTCGGTCATGATCGGCATTCTCAGCGATGACTTCGTGCGCACCGCGCGGGCCAAGGGGCTGACTGAGCGGACCGTGTTGATCCGGCACGGCCTTCGCGCTGGCCTCATTCCCATCGTGTCCCTGACGGGAATCTTCGCCATTAGCCTGATTGGCAGCTCCGTGGTTGTGGAAGAGGTGTTCGCTCGTCCGGGGCTCGGCAAGCTCATGGTCGGGGCGACAAAGCAGCGGGACTACACGGCGCTGCAATCCATCATGGTGGTCTACGCCCTGATCATTGTGGTCATCAATCTGCTGACCGACATCGTCTACACCTTTGTCGATCCCCGCGTGAGGTTGCATGCATGATCCAGGCGGCCGCGCGGACGCCAGCCCAGGCGGGACCCCGTCTCATCTCTCAGCGAGAGCGGGCCTGGCGCACCTTTCGCCAGAACCGAACGGCAGTCCTCGGCCTCGTCATGATCATCGTAATACTCCTGATTGCGATTGCCGCCCCGGCGCTGGCGCCAGCCGATCCCACAAAGCAGAGCGTCCGTCTCCGGTTGCAATCCCCAAGCTGGGACCACCCCTTCGGCCTGGATGACTATGGCCGAGATATCTTTTCGCGCGTGATCTATGGCACGCGCATCGCCCTTCAGGTTGGCCTGTTTTCTGTAGCCCTGGGCGGCGTCGTGGGGACGGCGATCGGGGTTGCTGCTGGCTACTTCGGCGGCCGGATCGAAGCCGCGCTCATGAGACTCGTGGACATTCTGCTCTCATTTCCGGATCTCATCACTGGCCTTCTGGTGTTGGCGGTGCTGGGTCCTGGCTTGTGGAAGATGATTTTGGCGATCGGGCTGACGATCGCTCCGCGCTTTGCCCGGCTGGCGCATGGCCCCACGCTGTCGATCAAGAAGCGGGATTTTGTCGATGCGGCTCGTGCTCTGGGCGTCGGGCATGCACGCATCGTGCGGGTGCACATCCTGCCAAATGTGGCCGGAGAACTGATCGTGCTTGGCAGTCTATGGACCGCGTCGGCGATCCGGCTGGAAGCGAGCCTCAGCTTCATCGGACTCGGCGTGCCGCCGCCGACACCAACATGGGGGCAGATGATCCGCGATGGCACGGTCTACCTTCAAGACGCTCCCCTGTTTGCGCTCGGTCCTGGTTTGGCGTTACTCCTCGCCGTGCTTGCGTTCAACTTGGTGGGCGATGGTTTGCGAGACGCGCTTGATCCCCGGTCTCGCGCGTAGGGCGCCACAATCCTGAAGGATTCACGGCCCGGCGCAGTGATCTGCGCCCGGGGTGAGGAGCGCCGCAGCTCAGGCATCATCGCGGTTCAGCCACGGATTGAAACGCCGCAGGATACCGCACCACGCCGCCACGGGCTAGCACGCCAGGGACGAGTTCCAGCGCCAAAAAGGCTTCCCCTGAATAGGGCGCCTGCAACGCTGCTGCTCGCGCGGCGGAAAACCCGAATCGCGGATAATATTCGGGATGGCCAAGCACCACGACCGCGGCACACCCGCGGAGCTGGCACTCCTCCAATCCTCGCCGCACGAGCGCTGATCCGATCCCGCGCCGTTGCCATTCCGGAAGCACCGCTATCGGTCCCAGGGCAGCCGCGCCGATGTCGCCCACCTCGGTTTCGATTGGCAAGCGGCTGAACAAGGCGTGTCCGACAATCAGGCCATCGCGAGCGGCGACCAGCGAGACGATGACCTCGCCGTCCTCATGCAGCCGCTCCACCACACGTGCCTCGGCGTCCCGTCCAAATGCGCGCCGGTGCACCAGTTTCACCTGGCTCAAGTCTCCTCGATGTTCGTTGCGTATGATCACCATGTCCTGCTCACCTCGTGGAGCGGCGGGGCTAGCGCTCAGTCTCCTGTGATGCGGCATCCGGCTCGGGAGTGCTTGACGACTGGGAAAGTGCCGGTGCGCGGGTGGCATCCGGCCGGGCGACCGAGTGCTCCTCAGGCAGGGATTGATGCTGTCCAGACGGCAACGAGCGTGGAAGCTGGCCTTCCGGATCGCCGATGCGGTAGCGCAGCGCGTGCAAGCTGTTGCGCACCTCGGTCAGCTCCGCTTCGGCTTGGGTCAGCTTGGCTCGCTGATCGCGCACAAACCGTGAGTACGGAGCGATTGCATCCTCGATGCGTTGCACCGACCGGGCAAGCTCATGTTCGAACTGCTCGCTCATGACCGCCATCAGGCGCTGTTGAAGCTCCTCGGAGCGGCGGCGGAACTCCTGCCGGGACTGCCGCCGCTTGCGTGGCAGGATGAACAACCCTAATCCAGCTACCAGGGACGCGGCCAGAATCCCCGTCACATCGACAGCCACGGTCGACGCCGCCGCGACCACAAGCGCGCCAAGCCCAACCGCACCAGCCTCAGCTACCGCGACTTGCGCGACCGCATTGCGCACCGACAGGGATAGCTCGTGCGCGGCCCGGTCGGGATCGTAGCGCTCGACCTCCTCCTGGGCCCGGCGCGCGACCGACTCCAGGAGCGATTTGCGGTCGTACCGGAATTGCCCGCCTACTTCGCCGATCAATTGCTCCTCATATTGCGACAGGCGGCGCCGGTCAATGTAATCATTGACCGCCTCCCAGGTGCGCAAGTCTTGCTCGACCATCCAGTCGATGAGCTCATTGATGGTCTCGTCGATGCGGCGCTCTGTGTCGGCCACGACCTTCCGCTCGAACTCGGCGCGGATCTTGTCGGTATTGAGGAGGTCGAAGATGCGGCCGAGACGAATCGTCTCCTCGAAGAATTCGTCGCCACGCGCCACCATCCCCATGATGATGTTCTCCATCCGGGTCAGGTGGTACGCGAATTGCCGGTGCATGTCCTCCTGATAGAGCGCAAGTTGGCGCTCGATATTCTCGATCGTGCGAACATCTTCTTGGAGGACGCGTAGGCGCTCGGTGGTAACGCTCAGGTAGCGGTCCGTAATGTGCTCGGCGGAGCCAAGCGGGGAGAGCAGTTTCAGACGGATGCGCCCTTCCTGGTCGAGCGTCTTGAAGATATATGTTTCCAGCGCTTCAAAGCGGGACGCGCGCCAGAGCCGCTCGCGCTCGGTGGGATTGCGGTCGCCGAGAGCTTTGGCCTGCTGGGCAAGCAGGGCCGAGACTGGGAACACTTCCGGGTGGAATCCTAAGAGCCGGGCGATGTTATCGCGGACGAAATCAACGATCTTTTGCACATCCGCGTCATCGCGAATGAGATCGATCTTGTTGATCACCACGACGATCTTCTTGCCCCATTCCCGGATATCCTCCATGAACAACCGCTCGCTCTCAGTGAAGGGGCGGTCGGCAGAGGTGACGAAAAGCACCAGATCCGACCGGGGCACGAAGCGTTGGGTGAGCGCCTCGTGCTCACGGATGATGGCGTTCGTGCCGGGCGTGTCCACAACGGTGATTTCCTCGAGGAACGCAGCAGGATAGGTGCGCTCAATCACGCCGGAGGGGAGCATCGTTTCGGTGATCGTGTCGCCGTAGCGGAGGAGATTGATCACCGACGTTGTCGGCGTCACTCCTTCGGGCATGACTTGCCCGCCAACGAGGGCGTTGATGAACGCGGATTTGCCGGAGTTGAATTCCCCAACCACGACTAGCAGGAACAGCGACGTGAGCTGCTCGGCGGCATCCGCGATCTGCTCAAGGTCCTCTGGCGTGGCGGGATACTCCTCCAGGATCTTTGAGAGCCGTTCGAGGAGTGCGAGCTCTTCAGCGAGCAGCTCGTGCTGAGTCTTGGTGAGGATTGCGCCATCGGCATCTGCCGGGCGCTCCCGGCGGCGAAGACGGAAAAGGTCACGGACCATGCGTGTCTCTGCTCCCTGCCGCCGGCGACGCGAGCAGACCGATGACACGCGACGCCGCACGGCTGTGCTACGTGGAGGATGATCGAGGATGAGCGCGAGCGCAAGTCCTACCGGTGCCGACGATGCGAATGCGTTGAAGGCCGCGGCGCAACCGTCCGGCCGCTCCCTCGGTTATGAGAGAGTGCTTGCCTCCTCTGGCTCATCAAGGATCGCATTCATTGCACGCTCTGCTGACGCTAGGGCCTCGCTCACTGGGAGTGCGCCCGTAAAGCCTGCTTGCAGCAGCGGCCAGACAGCTTCCTCAATAGCGGGATACCGAGCGAGGCGTGGCGGTATGAGGAGATCATTGTTGACCGTCTCATCGAGCAGGTCGAGGCGAACCCGATCCCGTGATCCGGCCTGCCTTTCCATCGCGATAGCGCGTTGCACGGACCGCCTTGGCACATAGGCGCCCTGGCGGGCTTCAATCTCCTGGCTTTGAGGGCTGGTGAGGAACAAGAGCAGCATCAGGGCACCCTCACGATCAGAGGCGCCCCGCGGAATCGCCCATGTAAAGCCTCCGGAGTAGACAAAGCGGCCGGCCGGTCCCCGCGGGTACCGTGCGACGCCGAGGCGATCGCCCAAGGCGCTTACGTGCCTGGCGTAGGTGGCAGGCCAGTCTGCGATCATCGCCACCTGGCCAGCATCGAAGGCGTTGGAGACAGCATCAAATTGCCAGGAAGGGAGTTCCGGTGGCGTTACGCGCCAGGTGAGATACAGATCGCGCAACACGGTCAGTGCTTGAATGCCGGCTAGAGAATGAAATGCTGCGCGAAGATCTGGAGCAAAGAAATCCCCGCCATACATCTTCGTGAGCTCATAAAACGTGCCCCACAACCCGGACGACATGCCGGGAAACGCAAAGCCATACAGGTCTGGTGGGCGGGTGAAGTGGCGCGCAACGTCAACAAGCTCATCCCACGTTGCCGGAGGTCGCAAGTCGTACCCGAAGCGCTCCTGAAACATCCGGCGTTCCTGGGGAGCACGAAAGAGATCTGCTCGATAGTGAAGCAGGCGCGTATCAATGTTGCGCGGGACACCAAAAAGTTGCCCTTGCAGACGGGCCTGTTCGACAATCGCTGGGGCAAAGTCGTCTAGATAATCCAAGGGAAGGAGATGATCGAGAGGGAGGAGCCACTGCGCCTGCGAGGGCGCATATTTGGTATGGGAGCTTATAAGGTCGTAACACGGCTCGCCTTCTGAGAGCGCCGATGCAAGGTGCGCGTTTAGGTCAGCATGGATGAGATGGGCGCCGATGCTGACGGTGATCCCGGTTTCTGCGGTAAAGCGCGGCAACTGTTCCGCATACAACCGGTCATACATGGGGCCGCCAACAACAGCGATGGTCAGACGTCGTGTCACCGGGATCTCTCATCCTCTCGCGGCTCGTATCACACTGGAACATGGTCACGGGCGCTGGAATGGTGATCCCTCGACCTGAGGGACGCGCTGGTGTCAGACAGGGCATCTCCAGCATGGATAAATCGCATGATCGCTTCGCTAACCTCGTCATAGCGGCGAGTGTTGACCACTTCGCCCACGATCTGATGCTCCTTCATGACCAGGATGCGGTCAGCAAGGCGGATCATCTCCGGCATATCGCTACTAATGAGAAGAATACCGACCCCACGGCTGGCGAGATCCCAAATTAGCTCATGCAACTCATGCTTTGTCTTGACGTCGATGCCTACCGTTGGCTCATCGATGAAAAGCAGGCGGGTATCCGCGGCTAGCCACTTGGCGAGGCTCACCTTTTGCTGGTTGCCTCCGCTCAAATTTCCGACCGGCTGGGCAAGGGAAGGGGTCTTCACCTGCAGCCGCTCGATGAACGGAGTCACCGTCGCCCGTTCGCGCTGCGTGCTGATCCAGCCAAGTGCGTTCTTCAGCCTTCGCCAAACCGTGATCGCAACATTGGATTGCACAGCGTGGGTGAGGATCAAACCCTCGAGCTGGCGATTTTCGCTCACGTATCCGATGCGATATCGTTCCAGGGCCTCTCGGGGCTCGCGGATGTGGACTGGTTGCCCATCAAGCCGTATCTCGCCGGCGAGAATCTGACCTTCGCCAACAAGGGCTTTCGCGAGCTCGCTCCTCCCAGCGCCGACTAATCCGTAGAGTCCGACGATCTCGCCATGATAAAGAGCAAAGGTAACATCGCGTGCTCCGGTGCTAGTGCGCAGACCGCGAACATCGAGGAGCGGCTGGCTTCGATCAATCGACTTCGCGGTGAACTCACGAATCTGCTCGGCACGGCCAATCATGAGCGTGACCAACCGGTCGCGGTCGAGGGTTGCCAAATCAGCATCGAAGGCCGCAAGGTGGCCATCGCGCAACACCGTCACACGATCGCAAAGCGCAAAGATCTCTTCGAGCTTGTGACTGACAAAGAGGATCGCAACGCCTTCGTCACGCAAGCGGCGGAGAATACTGAACAGAACCTGGGTTTCATGAGGCGTGATTGAGGCGGTTGGCTCATCAAGCAGCAGGATGCGGCTTTGCAGCGAAAGCGCCTTGGCGATCTCCACGAGCTGCATTTGGGCTACGCTGAGGCGCTCGACCGGGGTGAGCGGATCGAGGGGAAGATGAATCGCTTCAAGCCACCGCCTGGCCTCCGCGACCATCTTGTCCTGATCAAGAAATTGCCAGCCACGGACAGGAGGTTGCTCTAGCGTGATGTTCTCCGCCACGCTGAACTTCGGGATGAGATTGCGTTCCTGATGCACCGCTCCGATTCCGGCGCGCAACGCGTCTCGGGGGGATCCAAAGCGGATCTCCTGCCCATCAACACGAATCGTCCCCTGATCGGGCTGGTACACGCCAGTAATGATCTTGAGCAGGGTGCTCTTCCCAGCGCCGTTTTCTCCTACCAGCGCATGGATCTCCCCGTGCCTCAGCACAAGATCAACATGATCGAGCGCTTGGACGCCCGGAAAGGCTTTGCTGATGCCGCGCAGTTCTAGTGCTGGCGTGGTGCTGGCTGTCGCTTCGCTGGTCTGGCGGGGTGTTGATACGCGGATTGCTTCCGTCATGATGGCAGCTCTTTATGGGTTTTCAGGCGCAAACGATTGAGGCCCACAGCGCCTAGGATAATCGTACCGAGCAAGAATTGGATCCAATAGGGATCT
The DNA here is from genome assembly GCA_042408955.1 of Thermomicrobiales bacterium. Taxonomy (GTDB): domain Bacteria; phylum Chloroflexota; class Chloroflexia; order Thermomicrobiales; family UBA6265; genus CALGSZ01. The sequence goes on along the minus strand of JBHOQQ010000004.1, from coordinate 10,940 downwards.
GCCTTGACCAGGACTAAGCCGTTATCAATCAGGGCGATGAGAAAGGTCGCAAGAATCGTGTTCAGGACTGATGCGCTGCCACCAGTCAAGGCGATGCCGCCGACAATTGGGATAGCAAATGAAGGAAGGAGCCAGTCCGAGCCGATCGAAGGTTGTGCTGATCCGAGCCGGGCCATCAGTAAGATGGCCGCGATGGCGGCCAGCAAGCCAGACAGCGTGTGGACAATGACCACGATCCGGTTTACGGGAATTCCGGAAAGTGTTGCTGCCCGGGGGTTACCACCGACCGCGAGGATCTGCCGGCCGAGGACGGTCCTGGTCAAAAGCACTGCGAGTGCCACCACGACCAGCACCGTGATGAGGCCGATATAGGGGAACGGGCCAGCCCGGCCTTGTCCGAAGGTGACATACGAGCGTGGCAGGTTGTAGAACGGCTTGGCGTCGTTCAACCCGATGGTGATGCCGCTGAACGCACTTGCCGTGGCCAAGGTGATAATGAAACCGTTGATGCCGGTTCGTGTCGTGAGGAGTCCGTTAATTAGCCCTGCAGTCGTCCCGAGCGCCAGCCCGAGCGCGATAGCCAATATCGTCGGGACTCCCCACACTTCCATCATGCCGCCGGTGCAGACCGCGACGACGCCACCAATTGCTCCAACCGAAAGGTTCAATTGCCCAACGGCCAAGACCATAAGCTGGGCAAGAGCAACGATCAATGTCACCGCCACTCCGCGCAACATCACGTAGAGATTGAATTCGGTAAGAAAATTGGGTTCTAAGATGGCCAGAACGACGCATTCCAGGGTGACAATGCCAGCCAGCCAAACCCACTCTGCCTGGAGCCACGACCATCCGCGCCGGGTTACGCTCATTGCCGCGACGTTCATTGAGCCGTCACCGTCTGTGCAGAAGCTATGCCGGCTCGCTGTCCCCGCAATACGGCAACGGTGCGTGCGCGGTCGAGAAGGACGGCGAGGAGCAGGACTAATCCGATAAACAATTGAATCCAAAAGCTTGGCACGTTCATGAGCGTGAGGCCGACCGAAACGCTCTCAATGAGTACTGCGCCAAGCAGTGTCCCCACAACGGCGACCGCCCCGCCAGCGAGCAACGTACCACCCACGATCGGCGCTGCAAAAGATGGGAGGAGCCAGTCGTCGCCAATGCTCGGAAGCGCCGATCCGAGGCGGGACACAAGCATGATGCCGGCTAGCCCCGCGAGGAACCCGGACCAGGCGTGTGCCACCTGCACGACGCGCTCGACTGGCACACCTGACAGGCGCGCTGCCCGGGCGTTCGCGCCTGTGGCCAGCATCTGCCGCCCAGTGGCGAGGCCATGGTAGATGAGAAAAACGAGCGCAGTCACGATCAGCGCGATCAGAAACAAGGGCGAAATCTCGAGCCATCCCATCTCGATCCAGCGCCGCTTGCCGAACGTGACAAACGGACGCGGCAGATCGCGATACGCTTCAGCTTTCGTGAGAATGAATACCAGCCCAGTGATCACGCTGCCCATGCCGAGTGTGACAATAAAACTGTTGATGCCTGTCCGGGTTATGAGCCAGCCGTTCAGCCAGCCGGTCAGTGCTCCCAATGCTAACCCTGTGGCAACCGCGCCCCAGATGGGAAATCCCTGCTCTTGCATGAGCCATCCCGTGAAGATGCCCACCATTCCGCCGATGGCGCCAACGGCCAGGTTCATGTGGCCAATCGAGAGGACAACCATTTGGGAGAGACCGATCACGGTGGTAATGGCGATGCTCCGGCTGAGGCCAAAGATTGTGATGCCGGTCAAGAAACCCTGGGCGAAAACCACGAAGATCAGCCAGAAGATAAAAATGACAACAAATAGCCCGAGCCGGTCAAGGATCTGAATCAGGCGCGTCATCATGGTACTCCGCGGCCATGGCCAATGAGGGGCTCTCTGTGTCCTGCTATCCTACATCCCGACGTGAAGACGCTCGAGATCTGCCAAGGAGCGGTCTTTCACGGCTTCGATGTGCTCCTCCATTGCCCCGGCGGCTGCGTTGCCATCCTGGCGGGTGAGGGCATCGAGGATCCGCTGGTGCTCAGCGATGGCAGCGAGCCTACTTTCAGGTGCCAAGGCAGCCCGCAGGCTGAGCAAGCTCAGTTGTCCCATCACATCTGCGAGGAGCCGGACGCTGCGTCGATTCCCTCCGCGCTTCTGTAGGATTTCGTGCAAAGCGAGATCCGCATGAAAGAACGCCTCCGCGGCGGCCGCTGAATCACTCGTTGCTCGCTCGTGTGCCAAGCGTTGACGCTCTCGCAGTGTAGCGATTTCTTCTTCACTGATAGAGAAAACTGCACGGCGCGCCGCGTACGATTCGATTGCGGATCGCAAATCGTACAATTCGACGATATCCTGGCGAGTGATCGTTGGAATCGACATTCCACGCCGGGCACTTACCCGCACAAGTCCCACCTGGCCCAATCGCAGCAACGCTTCTCGCACTGGTGTTCGGCTGACGCCAAGCTCACGGGCCAGAGCTTCTTCAGAGAGGCGAGCGCCGGGGGGAAACTCTAAGTTGACAATGCGCTTCCACAGCAAGTCGTAGAGCGCGTCAGCCAAGCTAGGAAAGGGCTCGGTGCTTGGTAGCGCAAACCGGGCGTGCAATTCATCGCCCATGCGGAAGCGATCGAGTTCTCGGAGCGGTGTCACTCGTGGCCCTGTCTTCATGGCGCAGGCTCTTGCATCTCGCGTGCACTTTGTATACGGTACACAATATACGAAATGTCGTCAATGCGAATGGGAGGAGGCTATTGAATCCCAATCCCAGCAACGGTCAGGTGGGGTTCCCTACCGGTTCGAGCTATGCGCGGACCGGGTGTGAGGCCACGGTTGTCTCGGGCCGCAGGTGCGGCAGAAGGAGGAACAGCGTCATGACCAGTTCACACGTTCGTAGTGTGCTCTTGGCATTCATGATGGTGCTTGGCATCACCATGAGTGCCGTCGCGCAGGACGCGACACCCGGACCAGGCGCCCGCCTTCAGCCTCCACCAGAAGTTCCCCATGCTGACACGCCAACCAGAGTTGCCGTTGTTCCCGGTGGACCGCACCCGTATTTCGCGCCAATGGAGGAAGCGATCGCGGATGCCCAGCGGGATTTCGGGCTGGGTGACAGTGTATTCAAGGCTCCCGAAAAATGGGATCTCAACGCCCAAAACGAGCTCATTGAAACACTTGTAGCCCAGGGGTACAACGCCTTTGCGATCTTTCCGGGCGATGCCAACGGCTCAAACGGCACGATCGAAGAACTGATGGATGAGGGGATTCCGACCGCGCTGGTTGGGGGGTGCACCACGCAACCGACCATGGCGCAGTTTTGCATTGCCACAGATGTCGCCAATTCCGCCTATCTCGGCACAAAGGCGCTGATTGAAGCGATCGGGGGCGAGGGCACGATCGTCCATTTCACGGGTTTCCTGGTCGATCCCAATACCAAGCTGCGCATGGATGCCGTCGAGCGAGCTGTCGCCGAAACTGGCGGCAAGGTGAAACTGCTCCAGCATCTCGCCGATGTTGACAGCCAGGAAGAGGCCGACAACAAGATCAACGCGCTTCTGGCTGCATCGAAGGATGAGATCGACGGGATCATCACGACAGCCTATGTCCCGTCTGTCGTGGCGGCAACAGCGCTGCGCAATCTCGGTGACAAGCGGATCAAAATGGTTGGCATCGATGATGATAAGATCGTGCTGGATGCGATCCGGGATGGATTCGTTGTCGGCACGATGGCGCAAAATCCGTACGGACAGGCATATATTGCCGCCTACGCATTGGATCGGCTTCGCCACAACTGCCAAATGAAGCCCGATGCGCCATACCTGATCGACTCGGGCACCTTCCTCATTGATGCCAGCAAGGTCGACACCTACAAAGAAGATCTGAAGACTCTGACAAAGGAGATTCAGAGCGGCTTCCAGGACATGTATCTCGTTTGCTCCTAGCAGTATGCACCCAGCCGCCAGTACGGAAGCGAGGTGGGATCTCCAGCACCATCTGGAGTTAGCCGGCGCTCGGTGCCGGCGGCCGGGCTCCTGGAGGGAACCGTGAAGATTACGCGAGCCGAGGCGTTTCTGGTCGATCTCGAGCCGGAAACACCGCGTCAAGATGCCATCCAGGCGTTTGTGAAACAGGAGACGATCTTCGTTGAGCTCACTACGGACGAGGGGCTCACTGGCTTGGGCTATTCCTACACGATCGGGACAGGCGGTCGCGCCGTGCTCGCGATGCTGCGCGAAGACCTGCTCCATCGTCTCGTGGGAGAAGATGCCCGTCACGTCGAGGCACTCTGGCAAAAACTCTTCTGGGCGACGCACGGAACGGTTGTCGGGGCCATCACGAGCCTGGCGCTGGCGGCGGTGGACACCGCACTCTGGGATCTACGGTGCCAGGCTGCCGGACAACCGCTGTGGATGCTTGCTGGTGGTGCCCGGCCGCGCATCCCGCTGTATGACACCGAGGGCGGATGGCTGCAACTATCCATCGAGGAGATCGTCGCCGGAGCGAAGGCATCGGTGGCAAAGGGGTGGCGTGGCATCAAGATCAAGGTCGGGAAGCCGGATGCCTTTGAGGATGTCGAGCGCTTACAAGCAGTGCGTGAGGCGATTGGTCCCCACATCGACCTCATGGTTGACGCGAATCAGTCGCTAACCTACCCTGAGGCAAAGCGACGAGCGAGATTATTCGAGCCGTTTGATCTCTTTTGGTTCGAGGAGCCATTGCCTGCTGAGGATCTCACCGGACATGTCCACCTCGCCGCTGGAACCAGCCTCCCAATAGCCGTTGGGGAAAGTCTCTATTCGGTGAGCCATTTCCGGGAGTATCTAGCAGCCGGAGCGTGCGGAATTGTTCAGGTTGATGTCGCGCGGATTGGCGGTATAACGCCATGGCTGAAAACTGCTCATCTTGCCGAATCGTTCAATGTGAAAGTGGCGCCTCACTTCCTAATGGAGCTTCACGTCAGCCTCGCGTGTGCTGTACCGAACGCGCTGTATGTTGAGCACATTCCGCAATTGCGCCGGCTCACAACAAGAGACCTGGAGATTGTCGATGGATACGCTGTCGCTCCGACGGAACCCGGGCTGGGCATTGCCTGGGATCGCGACGCCATCGACAATGCTCGCGTTGCCTGACGTCGCTCAGTCCCATCCAAGGGTGAAGATGGGGCGGGGCAGCTAGCTCGATTGACTAATTGCCCCCTCGTTTGCAGGTCGGAGCCTCGTCCGGAGCCGCGGCCCGCTGGTCAATGGCCGCGGCAATCGCCTGGGCAAATTCTTCAGGTACCATAATTCCGTAAGCAAGCTCCCCGTCCTCCGGCCAAAAGGCGCGAGGAGCGGTCGCGGTCGCGTCATTGAGATAAAACACGATCCAATAGCGCGGCTCCGGCCGCGAGGGGTCGCCAACGAGCTCTGGATCAAAGTGCACCGGCGCATTCAGCACCAGATCGACAAGGCGCTCAATCTCCGCTTCGTCCCGAATCGCGCCAAGCTCTGGCAAGCCACGCTCGGGCGCAAGCGCCGCGATGCATCGTACCCTCCCCCGCAGATCAAGCACGTCTCCTCCCTGCTGGGCCGAGAAGCTGCACGTCGCCTCGTAGAGCACGATGCGGCCGTCCTCCGTCACGACAGAAAGACGGAATGCTGGGTCGTACCCGTTGACCTCGTACACGGTCGTGCCGGGCGTAAGCTCTCCCGCGTTGTTGTCGAACGAGCGATAGCATGGGTCAATCCCGCTCTCGTCGAGCGCTTCAACTTGGGCGACCTCTTTCCCCAGGTCATCCTCGTTGAGGGAGCGCCCGAGCGGCCGCTCAACAGCCGCGTAGACCGTCCCCGCAAAGCGGACATAGTCGTAAGTGGCGTCGGAAGCCGAGCGGGCGGTCGAACTCGCCATCAGCGTCCCGGCCATGAGGAACGCGATCAGCAGAGCCGCAACGGCGTGTATCCATCGCGGCCGGGACCTCTTTGACATCATCGGTGCCTCCTTCGCGGGCGACCGGCGGCCACCACTAGGGTGAGCCGTCCGCCAAGCCCAGGTCGCCCGCTCCTTCGCAGGGTTTTCCATATTCTGAGACGCACGGACCCGCGCGTGCGTTGCGGTAGCCAATCGCCGCTCTGGTCGCTTTGCTCGTGTTGCCATGGCCCCATGCCACGCTGCATCAGAAGGGGCTTGGCCAGACTCATCGCGTGGGCCACAGAGCGGGTATCATGCGCAGGCGTGATGAGTGCCGCGCTGGCCAGCCGGTCACCGGCCGGCACGCTAGCGATTTGGTCACTGTGGCCCACTCGCCGCTTGGCGCCGATCACCACCACATTGTACGGCGGGCGGAGGTGAATCACCGCAGGGTTCGCGGCTGGCCACGCCGGGTGTCCCTCCGGTTGCTGCTCGGCAAGCTCCAAAACCGTAGGTTGGCCCGTTGCATCCGTCACCGGCACATACACGGTAAATCGCCCATTATCTCCCGTGGTGAAGACTTCACGACCTTCCGCGTAATTCGGAACGGGTCTCGGCAAGCCGTAAAACGCATCCTTGACGGCAAACGTGGCACCTGCTGGCGACACCTGGCAGCCATCCGGGAGCATCCCGCCAAAGATCGCGTTCGCATCGACCGGTCCGGGGTCGCGAGCGCACACGAGCTTGATGACATCAACCGGACGCTCAGCAACGTTGACATAGACCATCAAGGCCCCATCCGCATCAACTTCCTGGATCGTCATTGCTGGCTGGAGAGGAAGATAGAGCAGATTGCTCGTGGGCCGGATTGCGATCGTCACTTGGCCGCCGACGGGAACATCGAGCACGACCAGCCCCGCCGGATTTGTCAGCGCAACCCGCGATGTTTGCTGCGCGCGATCGGTCACCGCAACGTCAAAAACGACGCCCGGAGGGACCGGCCGGCAGGAGCGGGGAAGATCGCCAGCGATGGCCTTACCGACCTCAATCTCTCCGGGTGCCGGTGTGATCGTGCAATTGATGACGGCAACCGCCACTGGCGCCACAGGTCCGGCTGGCGGTGGTAAGGCTGGCGTCGGGGGCGGCACCGGCGTGAGCGCGGGTGCAGGTGTGCTGGCGCCTAGGCTCGTGCAGCGCGGACCGCCCCACAGCCGGCAATAGTTGACGATATCCTCATCTTGCGGAGCGGTAATGCCTGCATTGGCGTGGTACATCAGTGCCGAGTTACGGTACTCTTCGGGAAGATCGGCCAAGCCGAGCGCATGACCAGTCTCATGCGCGGCTACGCTGAAGCGCGCGGGATCGCCATCGGGCCGCGCATTCATATAGTTCGTCGAAAACGTGATCGTGTCTGGAGCGTCCGGGTGATAGGTCCAATACCCGGAAAAATACGCGCCAGGGACAAACGCGTCGCGATAGATCAGATCAACCGGCTCACCAGGCGCTTGCGCCTGATTCACGAAGTCGATTGGACCGATCGCCTCCCAGGCGGCGATCGCCGCCTCGATCTCGGCTTGATATCGTGAATAACTGACCCAGACAATGCGGCCATTCCGCACGGAGGAGATCGTCAGCACTGGCTCCTGGTGCTTCGGCGCTCCAGCACTGACCAACGGTCGTGCGTTGAGGGCGGCAACCGCGACGAGGAAGAGCAGGATGACCCCGGTGCGGGCAACGTGCCACTGGCGACGCATGCACACCCTCCCGGTGCCCAGCCAGCCGGCGTGGAAGGCTACCAACTGCCCTCGTGCGACCGGTGGCGCGTGGGCAGCCGTGTGCCCTCGCAACGTAGAGTTTACCGAATGTGCTCACTGGTGCTGTGCCGCCTCGACCCCCGGAACGCGGAGGGTGTCGGCGGTCATGGACCGGTGGCCGGGCATGGGCACAAGCTCCAGCGCGAGCATGCCCAGGGGAAGCAGCAACCCTAACGTTCGGTACATCGCCGCGTAACTGCCGAGGAGATCGAGCATGAGTCCGCCAACCAGCGCGCCGAGCGCGGCACCGCAGCCGCCAAACGCCGAGGCCAGTGCCATCACGCGACCGCGCGCCTCAGGCCGGGCGTCGAGCAGCAGGGCATTGCAGATGATGTACAGCATCGCGGCAGCAGCACTCACCAGGCTCGCGGTTAGGAATAGACCCCACGGGTGGGCGAACACAGTGAAATTCGCCAGAACGAGGGGAATGGCAAACACGCCGGTGAGTGTCACGATGAGATTCCTAGCAGCGACCCGGTGCAGCAGCCAGGGTGCGAGACTATTCGCCACCAGCTCCGCGACTCCAGCGACGAGGAAGAGTGCGCTAAGCGCGTTGGCCCCTTTGCCGAAATCCTGCTCAACATACGCGCCAAAGTAGGTCAGCCAGCCAACATACACCAGGCCAAAGAGGAGCAGCTTGGCCAGCAGATTGAACGTCTGGCGATGTCCCAGAATGACGCGATAGCCCGCTGGCTCATGGCCTGAATCAGAGCGCGGGCGATCCTGCCGTGGAAGCAAGCGAGTACCGGCCAAGAGCACCACCAGCGGGATGGTCAGGGAGGCGATTGCCCAGCGCCAGCTTGCAAAGGCAGAGATTTGGGCAACAACTGGGAGTCCAGCCAGCACCGCGATGGTGGTCGCCGAGACGATGAGTCCGACAGCCCGGTCGCGGGCCGCCTGATCGGGGAACGCATCTGCGGCGATGGCCAGGCAATTCGCGAGAACGACGGCGCTGCCGGCTCCCGCCAGCAGCCGGCCGGCAATCAGCCAGGGAAAGCTAGGAGCGAGCGCGCTGATGAGCGTGGCAACAAGCAGCACGCCTGCTTGGAGTCGCAGCCAGGTCCGGTGATCGAGCCGGTCCATGAGCGAGGTGATGCCGAACGCGACCAGGGTAGCAACTACCGATGTCGCCGTGCCGAGCTGGCCTGCCGCGGCCTCGCTCACATCGAATGTCGCTGAAATGGCCGTCAGCAGCGGGCTGAGCAAGGTGAGGTTCAGGATGGTGACGAAAGCGCCAACCGCCAGAGCGCCCACAACCCGCCAAGATTGCTGCCCACTAAGTTGCCACATCGTCATGCGATCACCCTCGCATCTGGTACAGCAATCATACTGATCAGGCAGATATCGTGACAATGATCACTCGGCAAGAATCATATTATTGCTTGTGATTGCGTATTCTTTTACAAATGGTCGTATGTTTATGTCGAGAAGATGGTCGTGGTCGTTACCGAAGATGGACACTTCTTTACTTGCAATGGCAGAAAGCGGCCATCTCTCATGACCATGCCGTTGGCCTGATACTGCTCAGTTCCTTGCACCCGATCTGCAATGCGCTGCTTGCGGGATCACCAAAGAGCGCCTATGCTGGCATGCAAGGAGTCTTCCGCGAGCCGGTGTGAGATCGTGGATCAACGTGGCCAGCTTAAGCGCGAGTCGTTCACTTCTCGATGTGAAGCGGCCATGGTGGACCATGGTGCATCCTGTTCCGGTCATCGGCGGAGTGCTCCCGGCGTTCCCAGGCGGGTACTCACACTGGTCGCCGCTGCTACCCGGCAGCGGTCTTCGAACGGTCAAGCCCCATGGAGGAGGGTTCGATGGACGGAGATCGCTTTGATCGGCTTTCGCGCTCGCTTGCTGAGCGTTCCTCGCGGCGCCAGGCGATCAGGCGCCTGGGAGCAGGTGGAGTTGCTGGGGGTGTGCTCAGCGCGCTGGGGTTCCGCGCCGCCCGGGCACAAGAGGACGAGATTCGCACGTGCCGGCTAGAGCTTGAGGCGACGGTAGCAATTGGCCCAAATAGGCGCACCATCTACGCCGGAGAGCTGACCTTGGAGATCGATCCTGAGGGAGCGATCGACCAGGGCACCCTCGTTACCGAGGCAGGCGATACCTACGACCTCGTCGGGCAAGCGATTGGCCGGGCGCTCAACCTGCGGATTACGGTGGGTGATGGGCAGGTCCTGGCACTGACCGGCACAGGACAGCAAGACATCGTTCTGTGCCGGGGCAGCATCAGCGGGACATTCGGTGGTCCGGAAGTGGGCGACCTCGGTACTTGGACCGCGGTCCGCCGCCGTCGCCAGGCGACCCCGACCCCAACGTCCGGAGCGGGCACCGGCGGGGAGAGTGGCGGAACTGCCGGTGGGGGTAGCGATAGCGGTGGCACGGGTGGCGGAAGCGGCGGACCAACGCCAACCCCGTGTCCACCGCAGGACTGCGGCCCGACCTTTGTCCTCAATCCAGCAACCTGCACGTGCGATTGTCCACCACCGTACGACCGGTGCGGAGATATCTGCTGTTTTGGCGGCGCTATCTGCACCGATCCAGGCAGCGGCTCCTGCTCGTGCCCGCCTGGCACCGAGCCCTGCAACGAGGTCTGCACCCCCTCGTGCCCTTCCGGACAATATTTCGATGCCTCCTGCCAGTGCACAGCGCAAACAAGCTGCGGCGCCGGGGAAACGCTCTGCAATGGGATGTGCGTGTCGACCTCATGCCAGCCATATCAGCTTTTCGACGGGGCGACATGCCAGTGCGTGAACCGCTGCTCGCCTGGCCAAGGATATTGCGGTGGCGTATGTATTGATATCGTCAACGACGCGGCGAATTGCGGCGCGTGCGGCAATGTCTGTCCCACCGGCGTACCCTGTATCGCTGGAACATGTACGTGCCCACCGGGATACAAGTACTGCGCAGGGACGGGATGCAAGCCCGAATCCTCGACCTGCTAGCGGCTGAGAGACGCGCTGGGGCGGTGCCAGCCGCGTTGCTTAGCACTCTCTCTTGCAGAGTGCTAATCGGCTCGCTATAATGCGATTCCGCGACGGATGTTTGATGGACGCCGCCCGATGGCAGCCACGTGCCAGGGCGGCACAGGGCTGGTCTGCCCGCCATGACCAAGGAGGTGCGTTGACGATGACAACGCAGACGAATGGTGCCAGTGCGGTTGCGACGAAGCTGCGCCCGCTGGGTGACCGGGTGGTGGTCAAGCCGCTGAGCCG
>JBHOQQ010000002.1:0-5897 GCA_042408955.1 Thermomicrobiales bacterium | reverse complement strand
TGGCTCGGGGACGACCGTGGCTGGCTTGAGTCCCGCCCCACCGAGCAATCCCTGAATGATCCCGTCGTAATCGATCGCGTACCCAATCGCTTGCCGGACTTGCTTGTTGACGAGGGGACCGGCGCAGGTGCAGCCACGCTCAGGCGTCTCATCGTCGGCGACCTTCAAGCCAAGATATTCGATGGCGAGCGTCGGTCCAGTAATGAGCTGAAGATTCGGGTCGTTGCGCACCGATTCGGCCTTGTCGGGATCGAGATGATAGGCCATGTCCACCTCGCCGGTTTGAACGAGCTGCACTTGGGCGGAGGGCTGGCTGGCCAGGCGCCAAATGATGCGCTCCAACTTGGGCTGCTCGCCCCAATAGTCCGGGTTGCGCTCGACAACGACCTCACTATTCAGATCCCATTTGACCAGCCGGTACGGACCCGTGCCCGCCGACGTGCCATCCAGGAATTCCTTGGCGGTGTCGGTCTGGTCGGCGTCGGCCGCGTCGGTCCCGCCTTTTTCCTTGACGAGCTTGCTATCGACAATCGAGAGCGGGATCGTCGCGATGGCGGGCATAAGCTGGGCGCGGGGGATGGTCCAATTCAACTTGATGGTGTAGTCATCAACTTTCTCGAAGCTGTCGCAGATCTCGCCGGTGAGGAACGAGCCTTGGTATTTCAGATTCGTCAGGCGGTTCCACGAGAAGATGACATCGTCAGCCGTCAGCTCATTGCCAGTGTTATGGAATTTGACTCCCTTGCGCAATCGGATGGTCACCGTGGTATTGTCCGGGGAGATCTCCGGCATGCTCTCGGCCAGCAGCGGCTCGAATTGGTCGGGCTTGGTCGAGTCTGGAAGGTAGTAGAGTGGCTCGTAGACCAAGTTCATCATGGCGGCTGGATTGATCTCGTAGAACCAGCCGGGATCGGCCGTCAGCCACGCCCCGCGGGTCGGTGAAATATCGTCCGCGATCACCAGGGTTGTTGGATCTTCGACGGCTCGCACCTTCCGGCCACCGCTCGTGCCCGCTGGAGCGGCCTTGGCCGTCGCCGCAAGGGCAGAGGCGATCGCTCCTGCCGAGAAACCCGCGGCTACTGCCCGTTTGATGAAGTCACGGCGACTCAGCTCGCCCCGAGACAGCCGTTCAACGAGATCGGAAATGCGGTTGTCTGCCATGACATCCTCACCTCTCGCAAGCCGACGGACTGCGCCGCCCGTCGGCACCCGAACTACCCCGCCGGCGGCTCGCTCCACGCACCCGGCCTCACAGAGGACATCCCCTGGGCCTTCGCGTTTGTGTCCATTGCCGAGCGATCGCAGTGAGTATCCGTCAGAGCGTGGCGATCGTCAATGGGGATCGGCATGAGAATCCGAGCGATCTTGTGTCAGGTTGCCTGAATGACGCGCATCGCTGCTCGGACCACGTCCTGGCTGACATCCGTGCGGATGCACACCCCACCTTCCGGTATCGGAAGGACCCACCGCTGCGTGCCGGCGATGCGCTTCTTATCACGCGTGATAATCTGAAGCACGCTGTCCTCATCGAACGGGGCTTCAAGCGGCAAGCCAAACGCCCGGATCAAGGCGTCGACCCGTCGAACCATCTCGTCGCCGGTGGTGCCGAGCGCCTGACCGATCCGCATCGCGGCACGCATGCCGAGCGCCACTGCTTCACCGTGGAGCAGGTGATAGCCGGCAGCTTCGATCGCATGGCCAAGCGTGTGCCCAAAGTTCAGATACGACCGGATGCCAGACTCACGCTCATCGGCTTGGACGACCGCGGCCTTCAGAGCGACGTTACGCCGGATTGCGTACGTTGTCGCGGGCTCTTCGAGCGCCGTGAGCCTGGCCACGTTTCGCTCGAGATACCGCAGCAGGTCTGCCCGCTCTCCGCCCGGCGTGGACGGCTGAATCACCGCATGCTTGATGACTTCCGCCCACCCAGCGACGAGTTCTCGCCGCGGGAGCGTATGCAGAAAGCGCGGATCAATGATTACCAATGGCGGCTGGTAGAAGGCGCCGATGAGGTTTTTCCCGGTCGAATGGTTGATGCCGGTCTTGCCGCCAACGCTGCTATCCACCATCGCGAGCAGGCTCGTCGGCACCTGCACGAGGCCGATGCCGCGCAAGACGGTGGCGGCGACATATCCCGCGAGGTCACCAATGACTCCGCCGCCGAGGGCGACGACCACGTCTCCCCGCTCGACACCGCTACCGAGAAGCCAATCATAGAGCGCCCCGGCCGTTGCCAGGCTCTTGCTTCCCTCTCCTGGAGGTACCGCCTTGCAGCGCACGTCGAAACCAGCGGCTTGCAGACTCGCGCTTACCGCCGCCGCGTGGTGGGCCGCAACATTTTCATCGGTAATCACCCACGCGCGCGGAGCCGCCGGATATCGGGAGCGCGTGCGTGATCCGAGCAGGGCGGACGTTCCGGAGCCGATGAAGATCTCGGATCTCCCAGAGGGAGCGTCCAGGAGCACCTGAGGTTGCGAAGATTCGGATGCTGGCGTGAGGAGATCAGCGATCTCTGCGGCGACCTGATGTGGCGTGACCGCATCGACGATCAGCGTCATCGCCGCCCGGTCATAGGCGGACTGGCGCTTCGCTTTCAGATCCCGGATGCGGGCAAGTGGATCGTCGCCAGCAAGCAAGGGCCGGCTGACCGTGGCCCCTTCGCTCGCCTGCTGCTGGCTCAGGCGAGCGAGGATTCGTTCTGGCTCCGCGTCGAGTGCAACTACCAGCGTTCCGGGGCGGTTCAGCAACGCGGGTGTCCAGGCGGCTGGATCGACGACTGCGCCACCGCCCGTGGCGATCACCACGCCATCACGCGCCAGCGCCGCAGCCAGCAGGGAGCGCTCGGCTTCGCGGAAGGCCCCTTCCCCGTGGCAGGCGAAGATCTCAGGGATGCTCATGCCGAACCGCTCGACCAGGAGATCATCGAGATCAATCGCCGTCCACGAGAGGCGCTCGGCGAGGAGTCTGGCGACCGTGCTCTTGCCCGTGCCGCTGAAACCGATGAGCGCGATTCTTTGAACGTTTTCCATGCCCGGTGTCACACTCCCATGCCGGCTGAGCGCCGTATTCCTCTGTACACTGTACCCTGGTGCAGCCCCACGAGGTGAGGGAACAACGATGACGCGTTTTGTGCTTTCGCTCGACCAAGGAACGTCTTCGACGCGCGCGATGCTCGTTGACGAGCGTGGCGCTATCCGCGCTCTGAGCCAGCGCGAGATTCCTTTGTATTATCCCCATCCTGGCTGGGTCAACCAGGACGCGGACGAACTATGGGAGAGCACGCTCGCCGTTGCCCGCGAGGCGATCGCAGCGGCGGATGTCTCGCCAGGACAGATCGCGGCGATCGGCATCACGAATCAGCGGGAAACCACGATTCTCTGGGACCGGATGACCGGCAATCCCGTCGCTCCCGCGATCGTCTGGCAAAGCCGGCAAAGCGCGGACCTAGTCAAGGATATCATCGGCCGGGGAAAGGCTGAGGTCTACCAGCGTATCACCGGGCTTGTTCCGGACGCCTACTTCTCGGCGACCAAGATTGCCTGGCTGCTCGAACGTGATTCTGGCTTGCGGCGCCGCGCGGAGGAGGGTGAGATCGCTTTTGGGACGGTGGAGACCTGGTTGCTTTGGCGCCTGTCTGGCGGTGCCGTCCATCTTACCGACTACGCGAACGCATCGCGAACCATGCTCTTCGATATCCGCCGGCTTGCATGGTCGCCGGAATTGCTTGCGGATCTCGCAATTCCCGCGGTGATCCTTCCTCAGCCGGTGCCAAACGCTGGGGCGTTCTGCGAGGCCCGGCCGGAGTGGTTCGGGGCTGCCATACCGGTCACTGGCGTTGCTGGCGATCAGCAGGCGGCGCTCTTCGGGCAGGTATGCCTCGAGGCAGGGCAAGCGAAAAATACCTACGGCACTGGCTCGTTCCTGCTGATGAATACCGGAGAAGAGGCCGTGGCGTCGCGGAATCGCCTGCTCACCACGATCGCTTGGGGCCTCGACGGACGGGTGGACTACGCCCTGGAGGGAGCGATCTTTGTGACGGGCGCAGCCGTCCAATGGCTGCGAGACGGATTGGGCATTCTGACCCATGCGCGCGATATCGAAGTCCTAGCGGCTTCGGTGCCTGATTCCGGGGGCGTGGTCTTCGTTCCCGCACTAACCGGCTTGGGCGCTCCTCACTGGGATCCAGACGCCCGTGGCACCATCGTTGGCATCACGCGAGGCACGACCGCGGCGCACATCGCGCGGGCGACGCTGGAGTCCATCGCCTTCCAGACCCGCGATGTGCTCGACGCCATGGTCGCTGACAGCGGCGTCCGGCTGACTGAGTTGCGCGTTGATGGCGGCGCGGCAACCAACGACCTGCTGCTGCAAATCCAGGCTGATGTGCTGGGCGTACCGGTCGTCCGGCCAGTCGTCACGGAGACCACGGCGATGGGAGCGGCATTGCTCGCTGGGTTCTCCGCAGGTATGTGGAAAACGACTGGGGAGCTCCAGGCGCTTTGGCGCGCTGATCGCCGGTTTGAACCGCGGAGCTCTGAGGCTGAACGGGAAAGCGCGTACCGGCGCTGGCGGGAAGCGGTGGAGCGAGCGCGGGGATGGGCGCGATCAGGCGATTGAGCAGGCAGACCTACGCCATTGGGCGGTCCTGATTCGTCCGCTCGGCTTCATTGCCTGGTAGGAAAGGCAGATTCTTGAGTGCTTCCGTGGCCTGCCGGTAATAGGCGCGCATCTGCTCTCGTGTTGGCTTGCGCCCAGCGCGGTAGTAAAAATCAGCCGCGCGCCCAGCAACCATGGTGCCGGTATAGGCGATTGCGACCTTCGGGATGGTGCCGGCCGCGAACGGGAGAAACGATGCGAGCTCACGCGCGACGGTGCGCCAGAACAAGCCCGCGCCGACCACCGGGAGCAACTCGCGCAGGATCTTGATCTGATCTCTCAGGTCCTGATCGTGCGCCGCGGCAATCTTGTACATCATCATCACTTGATTCTTGGTCAGAACGATAAAATCGGCGCTCGCGGACGCGAGGGAGCCCACGACCGGTATCATCGCCGGGATATTGGAGACCAGGGCAAATTGGGCGTTCGCGCGCGAGGTCTCGTTGATGATCGCCTCGACGGCAGCCGCGCGAAACGCGGGAATATGGCGGCCGAACGCGGCTGCCCGCTCCGGAGTTCGGGCAAGGATCGCCTCGCGGGTTTCGCGTGCCGCTCTGAGGCTGCGTGGATCGGTGCCGGGGAACGCGACGACGGCGACGTCTGCGCCAGCAGTAGAAATCGTGGTTACGAAATCCTCGGCGCGCTGGCCACCGTCCGCGGAGAAGATCACCACCGCGTCATAACCGCCAACCAAGCGAGGGTTGCCATCAAGCCGCGCCGATTCAACCTGGGCACGGTGGTTTTCGCCAACGAGTACGTGGGCAACGGCCTCGGCATCGGTGTGGAGCGGAGCGAGCACCAGCAGGCTAGGTACCTGCTCGGCCGAGTCACGGATCTCGTCGAATCTGATTTCCTTGAGCACATGGACGAAGTTGCGGACGCTGCCGATAGCGCCCAGCGCCCCTTTCCCTGATCGAGTGGTTGATCGCGGCATCGTCCGCAACTCCTTCGGCTTGCAACACTGGCTGGCTTTCGCGCTGCGCTACGTGCGACCGTGACCGTCGTTAGGGTGTTACGCAGACAGCGTTGCCATCGCATCGACCAGCGTCTTCACGGCGCCTGCCGACTTGTACAGCGCCGTACGCTCGTCGTCGGTCAACTCCAATTCAATAATCTCCTCATCGAGCACGCAGTTCGCGACCCAAGCCAGCCCCGCCGCCTTCGCCACCCGCCGCACTGCGTCCTGAAACGGATTCCCGGCGAGTTGCGCCAGCCGGACACCCGGCCGGTCCAGCATTGCC
>JBHOQQ010000001.1:0-3347 GCA_042408955.1 Thermomicrobiales bacterium | reverse complement strand
AAGCTTTTCCTCGACGTCATGGACAACGGCCCCAAGATCGCGCCCGCGAACGTTGGCATGAACGTCGATGTACCGCTTGATGGCATCGTGCTGAATGACATTCGGGGCAGGGGCGATACGCACCTTGGCAATATCGCCAAGACGGACCTGACCGCCGTCTGCCGTGTCAATGAGGAGGTTACTGATGTCGTCAACGCTCTGGCGCCTCTCAGGGCTGCTCCACACGACCACGTCGTAGGCTTTCCCACCGTAGAAGAGGTCGCCGACTTCTTCACCTGCCACGAGTGTCGCTGCCGCTCTCCGGACATCACCTGGTTTGATGCCGTAACGTTCCGCCGCAGCGAGATCAACCTCGATCTCTATCTGCGGCTCCATGAGTGAAGATCCACCTGCGCGTCGATAACTCCCGATGTCTGCGACACGATCTGGCTGACCTCCTCCGCCTTTCCGCGGAGAATGTCAAGGTTCTCTCCGTAGACCCGCACCACGATGTCCTTAGTTGATCCCGTTTCAGCCAGTCTGAGTCGCTCTTCGGGATACGTCAGCACCTCACGGGCGAGTCCAGGGTAACCCGCGACAGTCTCGCGAATAGCAGCCAACGTCTGGTCATAATCGGCCTCAGAATCGATGCTGACCCAAAGCCCCCCGGCGTTCACGTTGGCGATTTGATCAGCCATAACGGCCCGCCCAATGTGTGCGCCAACGTTGCGAACGCCCGGAATGGATCTCAATTCCTGGCTGATGCGAGTTGTGATCCTCCTCATTTCCGGCTCGGATGTGCCGGGCGGGCCTTCCCAGCGAACCAAGAGATTTCTGTCGCGAAGCGTGGGTAGTCCGCCACGCTGAGGCAGGGCATCGAGCCCCGCCGCCATCACAAGCCCGGCCACCACGAGGACTCCGACGGCCGCGTATGCCCAGCGTGGCTTGCTGACGAACCGCGACAGCAGGCGGTGGTATTCGCGCTGTAGCCATCGCACCAGCGGCGATTCGCGGCGCTCGAGCGGCGCCCTCGACAGCAGAAGCAAGCTCAGGGCAGGCGTGACGGTCAGCGCGACCACCATGGAAGCAACAAGCGCCAGCGCGTACGCAAGGACGAGTGGCCGTGAAAATTCACGGGTCAGGCCGCTCAGGAACAGCAATGGCACCGCGGCCACCAGGAGAATGAGGGTTGCATAGATGATGGGGCTACGCGCTTCCAGCGAGGCCTCAAGGATGATCGCCTCCATCGACTTCGTGATCCCCTCTTTCCGGCGCTGGCGGAGGCGTCGAACGATGGTGTCAGTAGCGATAATTGCATGGTCAACGATAATCCCGAGGGCGACAACCAGTCCTGCGAAGAGGACGAGATTGAAGGTCGCTCCCCGGAGATAGAGGATAATCCCCGCCACGATGAGAGACAGCGGGATTGCCACCACGGCGATAAGCGCGCTGCGCCAGTCAAAGAGGAAGAGGACGAGCAGCGGGATCAAGAACAGGGCACCGAGCAACAATGTTAGCGTGAGATTATCGATCGCTGCCTCGATGAACGACGCCGATCGGAAAACGGTGGTGTCGATCTCGATGCCAGCGAGACCAGGCTGCATGTCACGAAGCACTTCTTCCACTCCCCGGGTGACCGCGAGGGTGTTGGTCTCTGGGAATTTTTCGACGACGAGCAGCAAGCCCTGGCCATCGGCAGAGACAGCATCGCCGATGAGCGGCTGATGATCCTCCACCACAGTGGCCACGTCGCCGAGGTGCACCGCCTCGTCACCCTCAATCGGCACGTGCGTTAAGTCGTTCGCCGATCGAATGGGCAAGAAATGCTGAATTGCGATCCGCTGATTTGCCGTGTCAATGAACCCGGCAGTGCCAGGGGTCGAGGCCTCCAAGAACGTGAGGGGCGACACCCAAAGTGCGTTTCCCGTCGTCTCGACGACTTGCAAGAGTGACACACCGTTCGCCTGGAGCCGGTCCAGGTCAACTTGCACTTGCAATTGACGCTCCCGATGGCCCCATTCGGACACATTCGCCACGCCGGGAACGCCCATCAAGCGGGGAACGATCGTCCAGTGAGCGATCACGGACATCTCGATTGGAGAGAGGTTTGTCGAGCTAAGCCGAATCATCATGAACCGGCTGGTTGAGGAAAGAGGTTGGAGCATTTGAGGTGGCTTGGACACCTGTGGTAGCGCGTGCGCTTCGTTGAGGCGCTCTTGCACCACTTGCCGTGCCCGCATTGGGTCCGTGCCAGGCTCGAAGATAAGCTGGATCCGCGATAGACCGGTGACCGACTCAGACCGGATCTCGTCAAGCCACGCGACACCGTTGAGGAGATCCTGCTCCATCGGCACAGTGATGAGCTGCTCCACCTCCGCCGCCGACAACCCGAGTGCCTCCGTCTGAACCTCCACCGTCGTCGGCATAAACTCGGGGAACGTGTCCACTGGCGCAGCGCGGAGACGCACGGCGCCGAAGACCATGAGCGCAATCGCCACGGCGAGAACGACGAGCCGGAACTTGAGACTCGCTGCAATGATCGATCTCATCATGGATGGGGCCCTCCTTGGGCGGTCTGCTTCCTCCCCTGGACCCAGTCGACGCTCATGTTGGAAATCGCGCCTGTCGAGCGTGCCCGCCGTCTACCGGCGGAGGCTCTCGCCTCAATGACGAAACGCGATGGTATGAGCGCCGGCACCTCAATCGCGGCCGAAAGCGCCGCAAGGAGCTCGTCCGTTGGGTAGATCGAACCGAGGTTCCCGAAGAGAGGGATTACCGAGGGTGGCGCATTGCGCCGGTGTTCCCCAATGTGAGGAGATCGGTTAGCCTCTCATGGCGACACACCCGGCAGACGCGGGGCGCGTGGGGGTCATCGTTCGCGCGTGGACCTCGCGCGCTCCGTCTCTGTTCTCAACCAACGGTGGGCCGTGGCACCGGTATTCCATACCTGACCCGACCTCCGCTCCCGCTCGACTGACGAGACCCACGCTATCCATCTTGGTAACCCAGGGCTACAGTAGCCTGCCGTGATGAATTGTCAACTGTACATACGGGAGCGCCCGCGCTGCCCCAGATGGCGTGTCGGTCGTCAATCGGTGAGCGCCATCGATTTTAGGGAGCACTTGAACGCCGCTCGGGCAGAACATTTGCTGAACGTGCCCATATACATGTAGCGAAGCGCCGCTTCTCCCTGCCTTGGAAGTGTTGCGAATGTCCCACCGCGGTGGGCGTGTAGCTTGGAAACGGCGGAAGCGCGCCTGAAACGACAGTGGCCGGGCTGATCCGCCCGGCCACGAATTCCGCAGAGATATCGGCAATTTTCCTGGCTGGGGAGCAGGGATTCGAACCCCAACTACCTGATCCAGAGT
>JBHOQQ010000186.1:0-23615 GCA_042408955.1 Thermomicrobiales bacterium | reverse complement strand
CCGAGCCGCCGCTCCTGGACCTTCGCCCGCCGCGCCACTCCCTTGGCAACTTTCCGATAGTGAAAATGCGTCGTCCGCTGCTCGATTGCCCGGGCATGTTGTTTGAGGTCGCGGATTTCCGCTTCCATCTCGGCGATGCGCTCTTGCTGATCTTGGTAGGCCAAACGCAACTTCTCCTGCTCGCGCCGGCGTGCCTCCGCGTAATCGCTGTACGTCCCGGGATAGACCGTCAGCGAACGCGTGCGCGGATCCAACGCCCAGATGGACGAGACGGTGGCATCGAGAAACTGACGATCGTGCGAGACGATAATGATAGCCCGCGAACAGGATCGCACCCACTCCTCTAACCAGAGCAGCGCCGGCAGATCGAGATAGTTGGTGGGCTCATCAAGCAAGAGTACCGTCGGCTCCTCCAACAACAAATCCGCCAGCGCCAGCCGCGTCTTTTGCCCTCCGCTGAGTTCCGCGACGCGCACATCGCGCGGGAAGTCGTCCAAGCCGAGCCCAGCGAGGACGGCCTTCCGGCGATACTCAATGTCGTAGCCGCCCAGGGACTCATAACGCTCAACGGCTGCTCCATAGGCGGTCAGCGCCTGCTCATGCTCGACGGGAGGAACCGAAGGGTCGGCAAGGAGGCGCACCAAGCGATCCATCTCCTCAGCCGCTGCCATCACCTCCGGCTGGGCCCGCCACAGCACCTCCTCGACGGTCAGTTCCAGCGCATCCTCCGGATACTGGGCGAGATACCCCACTCGCGTCCCTGGTGCCCGCCAGATGACTCCAGCATCGGGGACGATCTCACCAGTTAGGATCTTCAACAGCGTCGTCTTTCCGCTGCCATTTGGTCCCACTAATCCGACCTTTTCGCCGGTGTTGAGGACAAAGGACACCCCATCCAGCACCGGGCCATGCGCAAATCGTTTTGTTACCTGCTGCGCAGATAAAACAGCCACGCGCACCAACCTCCCGCTCTTCGCCCAAGCCGGTTCGACGCTTGGGGACGAGACAGAGGTTGATCTACCGAGGAGAGAGGTGTCGGCCCATCAATGGCCACACATCGAGCTTGTTGTCAAGGAGTTGGGGAAAACCGTGACCGCCTCCGCCTTCGCCACCAAAGCATGCCAGACCGCGCTTGGGCGCATCTCCCAATAGCGATCGTGCGTTGCCAGCGGTTAGCGAATCAACGGAGACCTCCTGCGAATTCCAGCGCAACTTTACCACAGAGAGATTCGAGAATCGAAGAGAGCGCTTGGCTGCCTCCTGCTGCCCTTACGTTTTGCCCACAGGGAAAGCCCCTATCCAGCGCACGAACAGCAGGCAGTTGCCCAAACCTCACAGGAGCCGCTGATCGTCAGTCCACAAATTGCAACCGAGCCGTTGCGCCAGAGCCACAGAGTAGGCATCGTACACGGCTGGTAAATCTGTAGCGATTTGCGATACCGATCACTTATCGATTGAAAAACTGCGGTAAAAGCAACTACAATGGCAGTTCAAAGAATTTATCCATCATAAGTTCAGCGTCATCCTGCGTCAACTCCGCCCGAGTGACTCGTTTTCGCAACACGTTCGCCACGTCGAACGGCAGGAGAGCCGGCGCCACGATTTGCTTTCCGGCCGCGCTGACGGTCGTAAAGAGCGCATGTACCTGATCCGAGTGTGCCTCCGGCAACAACCATTGGACCGCTGCGGAAACATCCACACAGATCATGGCAAATACTCAGTGCGCTCATTGCGCGCCTCTTCGATCAGCTCCGATGACGGGGGAAAGGGCACACCGCCTCCCCTTGCTAACATCTTCTCCCGGATCATGGCGCCCGCCTCCAGCACCGCAAGTACCCTCTCCCGCTCTCGGGCCGTAAGACGCCGCCGTACTACATTATCGGAACCAACCATCCGTATCCCAAGGGTTTCTTTTTCACCATCGTCCCAGTCAGGCACGATCATCCAGTTAAGGGCATTTAACCTTATACGCAAAGACCGGCTACCGACCCGATACGCCGGCAGCCGACCGCTGGTGAACCAGCGCCGATTCGTCGAGCGATTGACCCCTAGCAACGCCGCCGCTTCCGCAACGGTAACAAGGTTGGTGTCAGCCGTTGTCTTCACTGATGTATTACGTTTCTGTCCTCACATCCACGACAGAAACTGCCCACGATTTCTTTTGATTCAATCACGAATGGGCAAAGATAAAACACGTATGGCCCGTTGACAGTTAGCGAGTCAGCGCAGCCCCTTCAGACAGCCAAGTTTACTCAGCTCCGGAAGGGAGATGTGCGCAACCTTGAAGCCATATGTTCAGCGATCATGACAGTCGTCAAATGGGTATTGGCCCGCACGTTTTCTGGCATGATGGAGGCGTCAATGACGCGCAACCCTTCGATGCCGAGCACCCGGCATTCGGGATCAACAACGGTGCGGGGATCATCCGGACGGCCCATCCGGCAGGTCCCGACGGGATGCTGGGTGTCCTGGCAGTTCTCCAGCAGCCACCGTTCAAGCTCGGCGTCGGACGGCAGGGATGTGGGTACGTCACCGCCGACGTACGATTCCACCCCATCGCTGATTGCCTGAATCGCCGGGTGATGCACCAATTCGTGCAATCGCTTGTATCCCTCGCGCAGTCGGACCATGTCACGCGCGTCCGACAGCATCCGGATTTCCACCTCGGGATCGGCGTGGGGATCGGTCGAAGTCACGCGCACCTGCCCGCGCGAGAACGTCTGGTACGTCGCAACGACGACCAGCCCTTTGCTCCTCCCTTCCTCATCGTAGCCAGTGATGTTCATTGAGGCGAAGAACATATCGTTTCGGCCCGCTCCGGCCAGGCCAGACGACCAGCGCACGCAGCAGTTCGTGTGCCGGTGCTCGAGCGACGGCACCCGCGCTTCAGGCTTCAGGCGCAGCAGCAGCCAGATTGCAGAGTGATCAACTAGGTTGTGCCCAACTGGCAGATCGGCCACCGGTTTGATCCCAAGTTTCTTCACGTCGTCCGCTGGGCCAATGCCCGATCGGATCAGCACTGCGGGAGAGTGAATCGCGCCGCAGGCGATGATGATCTCCCGGGCTTGGAATTCGCGCACGCCGTCCGGCGTGATCGCGACGACCCCGGTGGCCCGGCTCCCGTCAAAGCATATGCGATCGACCACCGTGTCGCCTTGTATGGTGAGATTCGGGCGTTCCCGCGCCGGCTCAAGGTAGCCATCGTTCGTCGAAACGCGTATCCCCTCGCGGCTATTGATCGCGTAGGGCGAGACACCAGAGGAGTCGGGTGCGTTATGGTCGTCATGCCAACCATAACCCAGATCAACGGCCGCCTCGGCAAGCGCCCGATCGACCGCACCCCACCGCTCCTGCGGCGCGCGGTAGATAGGAATCGGACCACCCCGCCCGTGATACGGTTGATCTCCAAAATTAAGGTCGTCTTCGAGTCGAATGAACGCGGGTAGCACGTCCGGCCATGACCAACCGCTGCATCCCTCTTCGGCCCAAAGCGCAAAATCCTCTGGGATCGCGCGAATCGCGATTTGACCATTGATCGCCGAGCTTCCGCCCATACCTCGTCCACGCCAATAGAGCCGTGGCTCCTGGGCAGTTGAGCGGCGTGCCATCAGGCGATCGTAGCGGAACTGGCTATATGTTGGATTCGCGATGATGTCGAACGGGTTGGGAATCTGCATTGCCCGCGGGACATCGGCCGACCGGTAATCCGGCCCGGCTTCAAGCAACAGGACGGAGACACCAGGATCTTCCGAAAGCCGCGCTGCGAGCGCCGCACCACTCGATCCAGCGCCCACGATGAGATAGTCGTACGTCACGGCGTGGCAACCTCCTCTCCACGCTGCCAGGGCTGTCAGTAAGCTTTGCGCGGCAGTCTATCGTAACCACGAAGACAGACGCGAAAGCTCGTCTGCACACCTGGATACATTCAGAATCGCTGAGCCGGGAGGGCCAGATCACCGTCTCCGGCCGATGAGCGCTCCCAGGAGTCCCCGAACCAACCCGCGCCCTGCCTCGGAGCCGAACTCCCGCGCAGCGTCTGCTGCGGCGCTGGCAAGAGCATCCGAGATCCCCTCCTCGGCTCCCTGGGCCGCCCTCCTCGCTACCTTCCGGCTTGAGCGCCCCACGGCTGCACGGACCTCGGTGTCGATTTGGTCACTAGCTTGCTGAGCCTCCTGGCGAACAACGCGCGCTTGCAGCATCTCGTGGGCCGATTCACGATTGACGGCTTCATCATACCGGCCCTGCACGGGCGACCAGTTGATTAGCTTGCGGCGCTGTACCTCAGGAATCGGCCCGATGTGACTCCTCGGAGGAATGATCAGGGCCCGCTCAACGACGCCAGGCACACCAGAGTCATCGAGGAAGGACACCAATGCCTCGCCTACACTGAGTTCCGTTATCGCGCTTTCAACGTCGAGCGCCGGATTCGCGCGGAATGTTTGCGCTGCCGCCCGCACCGCCCGCTGATCGCGCGGCGTAAAGGCACGAAGCGCATGTTGCACCCGGTTGCCTAATTGCCCCAGCACGACATCGGGAATATCCAGCGGGCTCTGGCTGACAAAATAGACGCCGACGCCCTTCGACCGGATGAGCCGGATCACCTGCTCGATTCTCGATCGCAATGCGGGCGGAGCATCTGTGAAGAGCAGATGGGCCTCGTCAAAAAAGAACACGAGCCGGGGCTTGTCGGGGTCGCCAATTTCCGGCAACGACTCGAATAGCTCGGAGAGGAGCCAAAGCAGGAAGCTCGCGTAGATGAGCGGTTGATGATAGAGCCGGTCTGCGGCCAGGATATTGATGATCCCGCGTCCATCGCGATCAGTGCGCATCAGGTCCGTGACATTCAGCGCCGGTTCTCCAAAGAAGCGGTGGCCTCCCGCCTCTTCGAGAGCAAGCAGACCGCGCTGAATCGCGCCGATACTGGCCGGGCTAACATTCCCATAGTGCACGCTTATCCGCTTGCGATCCTCTGCTACCCAATGCAGAAGCGTTCGCAAATCCTGCAAATCCAGCAGCAGCAATCCCTGATCGTCCGCGTAGGAAAACGCCACCTGCAGCACTCCGGCTTGTGTCTCGTTGAGCCCAAGCAACCGGCTGAGCAACAGTGGCCCCATCTCACTGATCGTGGTCCGGGTCGGATGGCCGTGCTCGCCAAAGACATCCCAAAAGATCACCGGATAGCCGGCAGGCTCGTAGGACGTCAGTCCAAGGTGCTGCACGCGCTCGATCACCTTTGGATGATCGCCACCGGGCAGGGCAATACCGGCCAAATCACCTTTGATGTCTGCCAGAAACACGGGAACGCCGATATCGCTGAATCGTTCAGCCATCGCGTGAATCGTGACTGTCTTGCCGGTTCCGGTCGCACCGGCAATCAATCCATGCCGGTTTGCCATCCGGGGAACGATTCCCAGATCCCGGTTACCGCGTGCGATCAGCAGCATATCTGCCATCACACTTCGCCTTTCCCTACCACGGCGTCACCGGTTCCATTGTCCTGCACATCCGGCAAAGAAGGATCGCGCAACATCGGTAGCCCGCAAGACGGGCCATGAGGCCAGGAAGCCACCGGCTCGTCCGTTACTGCCAGCAGATCCATTCTGCCTTGGCCAAACCATGCACGCTTTCCTGAAAGCGATGTGGGCGACGCATTGAACATGCGATTAACTCTGCGGTGCGCCACCCCAGCTTGCCCGAATGCATTTCAGCGTGTAGCTTAGTCGTGACCGGCTCGCTCGTCGATGCATTTCCAGCGTGCCGGTTGAAAGACAGGTGGCACCGTCACGGTCGTCAATGCCCCATGCCAGCCGCAAAGGAGATCCCCATGCGGACCACTCCCCACACATCACGGTCATTTCGGTTTCCCATCCGGCAGGTGTTGCTGGGCATCGTTGCCGTCGGCTTCGCCATGGTGGGTCTCGCGTTACTTGCCGAGGCCATGGCCAGCGATGGCGGCACGGTGTATCTCGCGAAATTCACTTCCGGCTCAAGCAACCCGACCGTTGGGCCAAGCCTGGAGGCGACTGGCTACGGGCGGGCATCCGCACCGGCGGAGCGAGCCACCGTCCAATTGCTGGTCATCCGCGATCTCCCCTACGGCAGCGACGGCACAGCGTCCAGCTCCTCGGCCAGCGCCACGCCAGCGGCGCGGGACCGCTCAACTCTCTCACCGATCATTGACGCCTTGGAGAGCGCGGGCGTATCTGAAGAAGCGGTCAGCATCGTCACTAGCCCCTCGTTGATTAGCGTTTGCAATAACTACAGCCGGTGTTCGTCGGCACGCATCGACGTGACGGTCGAAAAGCCCACCATCGAGCAATTGAACGCGATTGTTGACGCCGCGGGGAAAGCCGCAATCTCCGGAGGAATGGTGCTTCACGACGTGGGAGTTGGCTATTCGATCGCCGATTGCCGGGCATTGACCAGGCAGGCGCGCGAGCTAGCGGTCGCTGATGCGAAGGCGCGCGCTGAGGACCAGGCACAAATCCTCGGAGTCACCTTGGGAAGACTCATCGTCTCAAGCGAGCCCGGCCCTGAGCGGCCACGCGATGCCACCGGCTGCGAGGTGTACAACGCGACGTTCGGCGATTCTTGGTGGACTCCAGGCTCGGTGGGACTGACCGTGCCAGCGTTTGATCCGAACGCGCCAGCCGAAGCGAGCGTGTCGGTCGAAGTCACGCTGGTCTACGCCATCGCCGAGCCAACCAGTAAAGAGAGTGCCTAACGGCCTTGACAAATGCCCTGCTGCTGGGTAAGGTCTAGAATGTGACAAGTGTCACAATCGTGGTTAGCCATGCGTAGCTAGTAGCAACAGGTCCGAGCACACGTGATGATCCCGCACCTGAGCCGTCTCCTCCGTACACGTACTTGCCGAACGGGCGTTCCCCGTTCGGCGTAGCGGCCTTGCCCCTCAGGGGGCGCATCGGTAGTTCGGAGACGAGTGACGGCTCAGGAGGTTCCTCATGGGATCATCAGGTTTCTCAACGATTGATAAGCAAGCGATCGGCAAAGTGGTTCTGGCCTATTCCGGTGGTCTAGATACCTCGTGCATCATTCCCTGGCTGAAGGAGCACTACGACTGTGAGGTGATCGCCTTCGCCGCCAACGTTGGCCAGCCGGATGACCTAAGCGGGATCGAGGCCAAAGCCCTGGCCAGCGGGGCCAGCAAAGCGTACGTGATGGATCTCCGCGAGGAATTCCTCAAGGAGTATGCCTTCCCCACGCTGCGGGCCGGCGCGGTTTACGAGCGCAAGTACTTGCTCGGCACGTCGTTTGCCCGACCATGCATCGCCAAGCATCAGGTAGAGATTGCGCTGCTAGAAAACGCTGATGCCTTGGCGCACGGCTGCACCGGTAAGGGCAACGATCAGGTGCGCTTCGAGCTGACATATCAGGCGCTCGCTCCCCAGCTCAAAGTCATTGCGCCGTGGCGCCACTGGCACATTCGCTCCCGCGAGGATGCACTGGAATATGCCCAAGCGCATGGCATTCCCGTCCAGGCCACCAAAGCGAAGATTTATTCGATCGACGGCAATCTCTGGCACCTCTCGCATGAAGGTGGCGTACTTGAAGATCCGTGGCAGGAGCCACCAGCCGACGCGTTCGGCTATACCGTCGCCCCGGAAGAGGCACCAGATACCCCTGAGTACGTCGAAATTGGGTTCGAAGAGGGGTGGCCAGTGGCGGTCAATGGCCAGCGGCTCGGCCCAGTGGAGCTCGTGACGACGCTCAATGAGATCGGTGGCCGGCACGGCGTTGGCCGCGTCGACTTGCTGGAAAACCGCCTTGTTGGCATGAAGAGCCGCGGAGTGTATGAGACGCCGGGCGGCACCATTCTGGCGACGGCGCACAAGGAGCTGGAGCAGCTCACGCTCGACAAGCTCACGATGCGGCAAAAGGACACGCTTGCCATCACCTACGCCGATCTGGTTTATAATGGGCTCTGGTTCTCACCGCTGAAGCGCGCGCTCGATGCATTCGTGGACGAGACGCAGCGCGTTGTGACCGGTGATGTTCGCCTGAAACTCTATAAAGGCACATGCCAGGCGGTGGGGCGACGCTCACCGTACGGGCTGTACCGAGAAGATCTGGCGACCTTTGGCGCCGACGACGTCTACCAGCAGGCGGATGCCGAGGGCTTTATCCGGCTCTTTGGTCTCGGCACCAAGGTCGCAGCCATGCGGGATCGACTCGTCCTGGATCAGGCGGGAGCGGAGGTAACACGATGACGTTCTGCATCGGAACGGAGAGCCTCTCCCGCTCTCCGCGATGGCGACCGGCGCTCAGCCAGGTGGCAGTGCGCTAACGGTCGCCTCCTGACGCAATCGATCACGCATAACCTTGTGGCGACACAATCGTCGCCCAAGCCCGCGTTGAGGGAGAGGAGTACGGGGCGAAGACGCCCTAGCGATCCGGGGACGGTGGAAGCCCGGAATCGGCGTCTCGCTTCGGAACGGGCTCCCGAGCGGCCGGCCGAAGAAAGGACGCGCTGCGGCAAGCGCAGGATCATTCTCCTGGGTGCGCCGTCACGAGTAAGCGTCCAAGTAGGATCGGGTGGGTGGCTCCCACGCACGAAACAGCCGAGAGATACGCGAAGCCTGGTTTATGCGCCTTCGCGTAAGGAGGGTGGTACCGCGGGGATTGACGCCCCTCGCCCCTTCGGTCCGCGGCACGGTGTCGCGGCGGCAGCGCGTCAGGTGAATGACGTGAGCCGAAGGGGGACCACCATGTCCGATCCGTCTGTTGTCGCTCATCAGCCGGCCCATTCTGATGACCGCGTCGTCGCTGAGACGCCGGCGCTCCATCCCGTGCAGGCAACCAGCCAGGATGAGTACGGCGCGAGCCTCACCCGAACGCTCTCGCTCGGCGGATCGCTGGCGCCTAAGCTCTCGACCTTTACGATCGGCACCCGCCTGCGGGGGCGCAGCCTCGTCGAGGATATCGACCTCACACCGGACGAGATCCTCGAGGTGCTTGAAACCGCTGCCCGCCTGAAGCGCATGCAGAAGCGGGGCGAGCCGCACACCTACCTGCCCGGCAAGACGCTCGGCATGATCTTCCAGCATCCCAGCACGCGCACGCGCGTCTCCTTCGAGGCTGGTATGGCCCAACTTGGTGGAACCGCGATTTTCCTCGGCATCAACGATTTGCAGCTCAAACGCGGTGAAACGATTGCCGATACCGCCCGCGTTCTTGGCCGCTATGTCGATTGCATCGTCGCCCGCGTGGCGCGCCACGAAGATGTCGTGGAACTTGCCCAGCACGCCGGTATCCCGGTCATCAATGGGCTGTCCGACCGCTGCCATCCAACGCAAGCCCTGGCCGATCTCCTGACGTTGCGCGAGCGGTTCGGGGAGCTCAAGGGCGTCAAGCTCGCCTACCTCGGTGACGGCAACAACGTGGCCTCGTCACTCCTGGTGTGTGGTGCGGCGGCTGGCGTTAGCGTGACGGTTGCTTGCCCACCTCAATATCAGCCGCCGGCGGACATCGTGACCCAGGCGACCTGGCTGGCGGCAGCGAGCGGCGCGCGTGTCCACATCACGGCCGATCCGCTCGAAGCAGTCGCTGGCGCGGATGCCGTGTACACGGATGTTCATGTCAGCATGGGTCAGCTCGATGGCGCCCAGCGCGCCGTTGCCCTGGCTCCCTACAAGGTCACCCAAGTCATCATGGACGCGGCCAAGCCCGACGCGATCTTCATGCACTGCCTTCCCATGCATCGCGGGGAGGAAGTCGACGCCGAGGTCGCGGACGGTCCACGGTCAGTCATCTTCGACCAGGCAGAGAACCGGCTGCACCTGCACAAGGCGCTGCTGCTTCATCTGCTCTGCTGACCGCTTGAGCGGAAGGAGGAGCTTACACAGCGAAATTCTAACGATTCAACCGATTGACGAAAGCGCCCCGAGAGGGCGCACAGGCGGATACGAAAGGTGGCCGGCTGGCCGGTTGTGCCAGTCACAGGAACACGAAAGGAGAACGAGACAATGGCGATTGCAACGACGGTTACCTGTCCTGAATGCGGCGGAGAGTTTGAGGCTGGTCAGGTCGAGGTCGGCGAGATCGTGGTCTGCCCCGAGTGCAACGTGGAACTCGAGGTCCTGAGCGTCGACCCAATCGCGGTTGGTCTGGCGCCGGAAGAAGGTGAAGACTGGGGCGAATAGGAGCCAAGGGGAGTGGCCAGCCAGAGAGATCGTGTGCCTGGCCAATCCGACGAGCCAACGAGTAGCTGAGGTCAAGCCATGAATGCAGCGATCGGCGTGTTGTGCGAGCGCAAACGGGTGGAAGAAAAGCAGGTGATCCAGAGCCTGGCAGATGCCGGCGTGCCCGCGATACCGGTGCCGCCATCGGCGCTGCCGCTCCCGGTCGTGCCGTGCCCGCCCGCTCCGCCGGTCGCTGGCGCCTTCGGCGCTCCGCTGCCGGTCGTGCTCGATCGCTGCCAGGATCGGGTGGTTGCCGCGGCGGTCCTGCCGATCTGGAAGGCTAGCGGCGCCATGATCTTGGGCGCCGGGCTGGCCGCGACGGCGAACCGCCTTGCGGTCGCCTCTGCCTTGGCAGCCGCCGGCGTGGCTCGCCCCGCCACCTACCTGGTAACCAGCGAAGAAGCCGGCCTGGCCGCCGCTGAGCACATTGGCTACCCGGCAACCTTGCTGCCCCTCACAGCGAGCAGCGCCCCTGTTCCCCTGTATGACCGTGATACCGCGGAAGCCGTCTTCGAGCACCGGCAGATGCTGGGCGGTGCGCACGACATCGTCGGCCTCGTCCAGGCTGGAGCGATCGCGTGCGCTCCCCATGTCACGGTCATCGTTGTCGCAGGCGAAGCGGTGGGCATTCAGGCGCCAGTTGGGCAATCCGGCGTGCCGCCCCAGGCGCTGGCGCTCGCCGAATCCGCTGCCCGTGCGCTGAGTGCAGACATCGTTGGCGTTGAGGTGGTGCTTCAGCCAGGCGGCCCGGTGGTGTGGGACATCCTGCCCGCCCCCGATTTTCGTGATGCCAGCCCCTGCGGTCCACGCCCCGTCGCGCTGGCAGTCGCCGAGCTTGCCGCCATGCGCCTGATCGAGCGAACCACAGTGATCTCTGCAATCACCAGCGATCGCGACATGACCGCCGCGCTCAGGCAGGAGGTAGGCGATGGCGTCGCCCTCGCTGTCTGAGGCAAGACCACACGCCTCGATGGAGGAGGCGAACATCGCGCTCCTGCACAATCTGGTCGCCATCCCAAGCGTCAGCGGCCAGGAGTCTGACGCGGTCGCGTACCTCTGCCAGGAGATGGCGACGCGGGGCTTTGTCACGAGAACGGACGACGCCGGGAACGCTATCGGCACGATCGGCAATGGCAGGCGGCGAATCGTGCTCCTCGGCCACATTGACACCGTGCCAGGCGCGATTCCTGTCCGCATTGAGGATGGAGTCCTTCACGGCCGCGGCGCTGTCGATGCCAAAGGGCCACTTGCTACATTCGTCGCAGCCGCTCACGCCGCGGCAGTCGCCGGTGCCGACGCCACCATCACCGTGGTCGGAGCCGTCGGCGAAGAGACCATTGGCTCACCCGGCGCACAAGCGGTCGCAACATGGCCCGCTCCAGACTACTGCATCATCGGCGAACCGAGCGGCTGGGACGCCGTTTGCCTTGGGTATCGGGGGACGCTCTCGCTCACCTATTGTCTTCGCCAGCCGTGCCGGCACACTGCCGGGCCAGGCGAATCGGTCGCCGAGTGCGCGATCGCTTTCTGGAACGCTTTGACGGCAGAGATCGCGGCCATCAATGGCGATGCGACCGGGTTCAACGCCCTTGGCCTTTCCTTGCGGGGCATGTGGACCGATAGTGACGGGCTGCACGATGAAGCACGCCTTGCCATCGGGCTGCGCCTGCCGCCAGGCATCGACGTGGAGGGCCTTCAGCGCCGCATCTGTGAGCTAGCAAACCCGGCCGCCATCATTGAACACGGCCGGCAGGAAGGCTATCAGACCGACAAGCGCGCGCCGCTGATTCCCCCTTTTCTGCGCGCCATCCGCGCTGCTGGCGGCACACCCCGGTTCACGCGCAAGCTTGGAACTTCGGATATGACCGTCGTTGGCCCAGTCTGGCGCTGTCCCATCGTGGCCTACGGCCCCGGTGATGCCGCGCTCGATCACACGCCAGAAGAGCGCATCGTGCTCGATGACTACCTACGAGCGGTCCGCGTTCTGACCGGCGTCCTGGTTGCGCTATGACGAGTCTCGCTACGCCCAGCACCCATGCGGACAGCCGCCCACTTCGCCTCGGCGTGCTGGTCTCATATCTCCGCCAAGAGGAGAAGCTCATCCTGGCCGCCGCCCGGTCGCGTGGGTTGGACGTGGTGCCAATCTTCGACCGCGACCTCGTGCTCGATCTCTCGCAGCCCAACGCGGCAGAGGCAGGCTTTGCGATCGATATCCTCCTCGACCGATGCGTTGCCCATTCCCGCGCCGAATACGTGTTGCGCATCT
The DNA here is from genome assembly GCA_042408955.1 of Thermomicrobiales bacterium. Taxonomy (GTDB): domain Bacteria; phylum Chloroflexota; class Chloroflexia; order Thermomicrobiales; family UBA6265; genus CALGSZ01. Next base: position 11,150 of record JBHOQQ010000186.1, on the reverse strand, counting down.
TTGAGCGATGGGGCGTTCCCACGCTCAATCGCTCGTCAGCAACGACCCTCTGCGACGATAAGGCGCGGTGCAGTCTCGCGCTTGAGGCTGCCGGACTCAAAACACCAAAGACGTTCCTGGCGTTTTCCATTGAATCGGCTCTCGCCGCCTGCGAGGCGATCGGCTATCCCGTCGTGTTCAAGCCCGTCACCGGCTCCTGGGGGCGGCTGCTCGCCAAGGCAAACGGCCCGCACCAGGCGCGCACGATCCTGGAGCAAAAGAAAGAGCTCGGCTCCTTCCATCATGCCATTTTTTATGTCCAGCAATACATAGAGAAACCCGGCCGCGACATTCGCGCCTTCGTGGTCGGCGGCCGGGTGCTTGCCGCGTCATACCGCATGGCCGAGCACTGGATCACCAACACAGCGCGCGGCGCTACCAGCGTCGCCTGCCCGATCACGCCAGAGATTGAGGAGACAACGCTTCGTGCCTGCGCCGCTGTTGGCGCGCGGCTGGCCGGCGTCGATCTTATCGAAACACCCGACGGCTATGCCGTCGTTGAGGTCAATACCGGGGGGGAATTTCATGGCCTGATGACAACGACGCACGTGGACATCGCCGCGGAGATCGTCGAGGAAGCGATCCGCCTGGCCGGCCAGCAAACAAGCGAGGCAGGCCGGGAAGCGGCATTGCCCGTGCGGGCGATGGCCCAGGATTGACACGCGGGTCGAATTTCCATAATCTGACCGGCAAATGGCGATGACGAGGACAGGGTCCACTGGACGGGCGCCACAGCGAGCGGACGATTGGTGCGAGGTTCCGCGGTAAGCCGCCAGTGCGATCAAGACCTCCGAGCCGTCGGAAGAAACGCGACAGAGGACGAGTGGCGCCAGATGCGACACCTCTTCGAGGCCGGCGCGCTGTTGACCGACTTCGAAGAGCGAACGATCGAACACGCGTCCCTCGCCGCGGAGTAGAACCGGCCGGGTTGCTCCCGTTAGCGAGCACGGGCGATACCAACGCCCACTGAGGCTGTGACCCGCGAGGGCCACGGCGAACAAAGGTGGTACCACGGAGCGAGGCCCTCCGTCCTTTGGACGGGGGCTTCGTGTCTTTCAGGAACGGTTGGGATTTGCACGATCCCCTCATCCGGAGAGCGACCATGGGAACACCGCTCAAAGTTGGCATCCTGATGTCTCGCGTTCGCGTCGAAGAAAAGCTGCTCATGAACGAGCTTCAGCAGCGCGGCGTGGAGATCGTCCGGTTTGACGACCGGGAAATCACGCTTGATTTGGAGCATCCGTCGTTCGATTGCGATGTCGTCCTAGAACGCTGCATCAACCACTTGCGAGCGCTCTACACGCTCCGCATTCTCAACGATTGGGGCATTCCGACGGTGAACACCTTCGACGTTGCCAATACCTGTGGTGACAAGCTGCTCACGTCGGCCGCGCTGGTGCGCCACGGCGTGCCAACGCCGCGCACCATGGTGGCATTCACGCCAGAATCAGCATTGGAAGCGATTGAAGCAATCGGCTATCCCGTCGTGATGAAGCCAGCCATCGGATCCTGGGGCCGTCTTCTCGCCCGCGTCAACGATCGGGATGCCGCCGAGGCACTGCTGGAGCATAAGGTTACCCTCGGCTCCTTCCACCACGGCGCGTTTTATATTCAGGAATATGTCAACAAGCCGGGACGGGATATTCGTTCGTTTGTGGTTGGCGATGAGACGATCTGCGCGATCTATCGCAACTCGGAGCATTGGATTACGAATACCGCCCGAGGAGGCCAAGCGTCCAACTGTCCCGTCACCCCAGAGCTCGATGAAATCTCGCGCGCGGCCGCGCGAGCGGTCGGCGGCGGCGTCGTTGCGATAGATGTGTTTGAGACCGAGCGTGGCCTGCTCGTCAACGAAGTCAACTACACGATGGAGTTCCGAAACAGCATCGACACCACTGGCGTCAATATCCCTGGGAAAGTCGCTGATTATGTCATTGCCGTTGGCCGGCAGGCGCGTGAGGAAGGGCACACGCGGCGCGCTCGGCGGGACGTCGTCGCCGTCGCCGGCTGAAGACGAGTGGTCATCGCTCATGCGGCCCGGCGCTCCGGGCCCGGCTGGAGGAAGGCTTCATGTTTGATGTTGCGATCATCGGTGGCTCCGGATATGCTGGCGGGGAGCTCATCCGGCTCCTCCTGAACCATCCTGGCGCTTCGCTGCGTCAGGTCACCTCAGAGCGCAACGCTGGTAAGTTCGTCTATTCCGTTCATCCGAACTTGCGCAAGCGGACGCAGCTCAAATTCATCAGCATTGACAAGCTTGAGCCGTGCGATGTGCTCTTCGTTGCCCTGCCGCACGGCGTCGCGATGGGCCGGATGAGCTCGCTAGAGGGACTTGCCAAGATCATCATTGATCTCAGCGCCGATTTTCGCCTAAACGACCCAGCGGGCTATCCCACCTGGTATGACCATGAGCACACAGCTCCTGAGCTCCTTCAGCGCTTTGTCTACGGGATTCCCGAGCTTCACCGGGAGGAAATCCGGTCCTCCGATCGGATCGCCAGCGCTGGTTGTATGGCCACAACGGCAATTTTGGGCCTGTATCCCCTGTTCAGGGCGGGTATTGTCGATATGGCGATCCCGACGGTAATTGAGGCGAAGACCGGCTCCTCAGGCGCCGGCGGTGAGCCGGGCCTCGCATCGCACCATCCGGAGCGCTCTGGCGTCATTCGTCCCTTCAAGGCGACGGGTCACCGTCATACCGCGGAGATTATCCAAGAACTGACCTTCAACGGAGTGACGCCCCAGATCGCCTTTTCAGCTACCTCGGTCGAGGCGGTTCGCGGCATACTCACCACCGCGCATGTCTATCTCAAGGAGCCGCTCAGCGAGAAAGACATCTGGGCGATCTACCGCGCCGCCTACAAGGACGAGCCCTTCATGCGCATCGTCAAGGAGTCGAGCGGCATCCACCGCTACCCAGAGCCGAAGATCCTCTCCGGCTCCAATTTCTGCGATGTTGGGTTCGAGCGCGATCCGCATAGCAAGCGCCTGGTCGTGATGGCAGCGCTCGACAACCTGATGAAGGGAGCGGCCGGCCAGGCGGTTCAGGCATTTAACATCCGATGTGGCTTCGACGAGACGTGCGGGCTGGAATTTCCTGGACTGCACCCCATTTGAGTTCGTGACGCCAGTACAAGGGAGCAGCTATGTACGTCATCAAGATCGGCGGCGGTGCAGGGATCACCGAAGCAGCATACGCCAATTTTGCGAGCGATCTTGCCACCATCCACGAGCCGGTGGTCATCGTGCATGGCGGCAACGCGGAGTTCAGCCGCCTGAGCCAGGCACTCGGGCTGCCACCACGCATGATCACGAATGAGAAAGGCCGCGTGACGCGCTACACCGACAGCGCGACCATCGATGTCATGCTGATGACCTATGCGGGCAAGGTCAATAAGCGACTCGTTGCAACGCTGCAAGCAGCGGGAGTCAACGCGGTCGGTCTAAGCGCCATTGATGGCCGCACCGCGACCGGGCGGCGCAAGCCAGTACTGCGCGGGCTCGAAGATGGCAAGCCCAAGGTGCTCCGCGATGACCACGCCGGGACGATCGAGGAGGTGGACGTCCGCTTGCTTCGCCTTCTGCTTGAGCACGGCTATCTGCCGGTTTTGACACCGCCAGCGCTGGCGTTGGACGAAGGGAAACCCATTAACGTCGATGGCGACAAGCTCGCTCTGGAGATCGCCATTGCTCTTGGCGCCGAGGCGCTTCTGTTCTTCTCCGACACGCCCGGACTGCTCCGCGACAAGGACGACGAAAGCACGTTGATTCGGGTCATTGACGCGTCCGATCCTGACAGTGCTCTTGCTGCCGCCCAGGGCCGTATGGTGGTCAAGGTCGAGGCCGCGCTGAAGGCGATCGAGCGTGGCGTCGGTCGGGTGGTCTTTGCCGACGCCCGGGCGGAGCAGCCGGTGCGCCGCGCGCTAGCTGGCGAAGGCACCGTCGTCCAGGTGCGTGGCGCGGCGGTACTCGGGTGACCCCCATGGCGCATTCCGGCAGCAATCTCCGGCTCTTTGTGCTCTGCGGTTTGCCCTTCAGCGGCAAGACCACGCTGGCTCGCGCGCTGGCACGTCAGCTTCAGCTTGAGCACATCGAAGTCGACGCCGTGCACCGGGAGCGCGGCGTTCTCGCGGCAGAACGGCCGCTCGGCCCGCAAGATTGGCGCGCGGCCTACCTCCGGTCGCTGCGGCGGGCAGCCCTCGTCCTTCGCCAGGGACGCTCCGTCATCTTCGATGCCACCAGTCACCGCCGCGCGCAGCGAGAGCAACTCCGGCGGCTCGCACAAGCAAACGGCGCGACGATGACGATCATCCATCTCGACCTGCCCCTCGCGGAGATCAACCGGCGCCGCTCAGGCAATCATCAGGCACCCCAACGACCAGCCATCCCGGACGCGGAGTTCGATCGCGTTGCCGAGCAATTCGAGCCACCTCAGCCGTCAGATGGAGTTGTCGTACGCTACACTGCCCAGTGTTCGTTCGAAACTTGGATCGCCCAGCTATTCTCTGCCCACGTGAAGGAGCAGCCGTGATGTCGCCCGTCTCTCTTGAGCTATCGCTCGCTGATATCCAGCAGTATGAGCATGATTACCAAGTCCCGTTGTATGCCAAGCGGGAGATCGCGCTCGTCCGGGGTGAGGGTGCCTATCTCTACGACAGCGAAGGTCGCCGCTACCTCGACGCGATGAGCAACTATGGCGTCGCCGTGCTGGGGCACGCCGATCCTGAGTTCTCGGCCGCCCTCAGTGACCAACTCGCTCGCCTCACGACCTGCCACCAGAGCTTCTACAACGACGTGCGCGCCGCCGCGCTGGCCGCGATCGCCACCATCTCGCCTCCTGGTCTGACGCGCGCGTTCTTGAGCAATTCGGGAGCGGAAGCAATCGAAGCGGCGCTAAAGTTTGCCCGCGCGGCCACCGGACGACCCAAGATCGTCGCCACGAAGCGCGCCTATCATGGCCGGACGCTGGGCGCATTGTCGGCGACGGCTGATCCGAAATACCGTGCTCCATTCGAGCCGTTGCCACTCCCGGTCGTCCATGTGCCATTCAACGACGCTGACGCGCTGAAGGCCGCGGTCGATGATCATACCGCGGCAGTCATTCTGGAGCCGATCCAAGGTGAGGCTGGAATCTACCCAGCAGCTAGCGAATTCTTGCAAGCAGCGCGCGCCATCACGCGCGATCATGGCGCCCTACTCATCGCCGACGAGGTGCAGACCGCGTTCCGGACGGGAGCGCCCTTCGTTATCACAGACGCAGGCGTCGTTCCTGATATCCTCTGCACCGCCAAAGCGCTTGCTAATGGCTTCCCCGTCGGCCTGACACTCGTGACCGAAGCGGTCAGCGCGGCCCTCCCCGCTGGCGCCCACGGCTCGACGTTCGGCGGTAATCCCTTGGCCTGTCGGGCGATTGTCACAACCCTCAATGCTCTGCGAGATCGTGGCCTCTACGATCGCGCACGGGTAGTTGGCGACGCCGTGCTGTCAGGCATCCACGACCTCAAGAGTCCGAAAGTCCGCGCGGCGCGTGGTCGCGGGCTCATGATCGGTGTCGAGCTTAAGGAGCGCGTCACGCCGACCCTCCGCGCGTTACAGCAGCAGGGAGTGCTCGTGCTCCCGGCCAGCCCGGTGGTGTTCCGGCTCTTGCCGCCAATGATCTGGACCGAGACGCAGGCAGAAGAGTTCCTTCGAGCGCTTCACGCGGTTCTCGCGGAGTAAATCCTCCAGCAGCGGCGCGATCGGCAGCCAGTGACACTCCTCAGCCCAGGACGACGCTTGGGCAGAGGGACGCGCCGGCTTTGTGGGCTCACCTCGAAGACACGGACGATGCGCACGAGCCGGCGTCCCACCCAGCCGCGATGCTCCTGAGCTACGCGGCCCGCCGCTGCGCCGTTTCGGACGCGCAGCTGAGCAGGTGTAGCGTCAGGGCGTCGGCGCTTGTCACATCACCAAGAGCGTCCGCAAGCGCTCGCCGCAATTCCGAGATAGTCAACGCGCCGCTTGCATAGCGGTCGTGCCACGCCCTGAGCCAGTCGTGCCGGAAGAGGCCAGCGCTCGGCACAAGCTCAGCTTGGTCGGTGCCGGCAATGGCGGCCAATCGAACCACGTCCGGCTCCTTGGACCCAAGCACCGCGGTGATCCGCCCCCAACGCACCCACCCGGTGCCGCGCAGCCCCTCCTGAACCAGGTGCGCCAGAGACGCCCTGGGATGACCGCGCACCGCTTCTTCGAGCGCCCGCTCGAATGCCATTGGATCGTCGCCAGCCACAACACGAATTTTGGCGCTGCCAGCAAGCTTACCGATGCCTACAACCGGACGCCAGGCTTGCACGGTCTCCATGACTTCCAATTCAGCGTCGCCAGCGACCGGGACAACCGCGACCGATGTCTCTGCCCGCGTCATCACGATCTCGGGCAGCACGAGCGTTTCGTTGAGCACGACCGGCTCCAGCGCCCTTCGCGCAACCCACCCTGCCGCGCACAGCACGCGCCGGACCTCCCCAGATGGTGACATCGCCTGAGCAACTTGAATGACAGCATCGGGTCCAGCCACCACATGGTGCTTGAGACGAATCGTGCCGATCACCTTTGGGTCAAGAACTAATCGCGTGCGTCGCTCATCCAAGTGCACATCAGCGCAGCCAGATGGCTCTCCGGGGCAGAGCAGCAACAAGTGGACAGCACACCGCGCGAGCTTTCCCCCGAACCGCGCCCAGGAGCCACGGCCATCCTGCTGCCCTCCAAGCCGCCAAACATCGCCGCGAAGCCGGCGAGCGGCAACCTGCCAGTGTGCCGTGATGGTCTCGATGGCGTGGCGCGACAGTCCTGGCAGCACAACGTCGAGCACCGAAGCATGCCGGAGCACGGAGAGTGTCAGCAACGCATTGTAGCGAGCAACAAAATCCTCGACGCGGGGTCGAGGCCCAATCCGCAGCAAGCGCTGGTTCCGCTCGGCATCAAGATGCAGCAGTTCCTCTAGTGCGTTTCCCGTCAGCCCGAGGGGAGACGCAAGCTCCTCAAGAAACGCCTCACGCTCGGCAGGTGCTAGCACACCCTGGCTCCGTGCCTGGAGTGCCTGATAGGCCTTCGCCCGCAGATCAGCCGGCGCCATGATGTAATGTTCGTGCAGAGAGCTCGCCGAGTCTCCCAGAACGTCGTGGAAGCTCGGGGTCTGGAACCGGTAGCTATCTCCCAGACTGGCAAGCAGGCAATGTGCCAGTTTCGGATCACCGATCAGGTCAAGGATGGCATCCCCAGCAAGATCGCCGCGCCGGTGACCAACCATCGAATCCAAGTATGCGATCGATCGCTCGATGCTTGGCCACAGCCGGCGATCCTTGAGATAGCGCGGGAATAAGCGGCGCGGCTCGCCAGCAGCGCCTGCGCGGGTCATCTTCGGGATATCACGACGCTGAAAAGCCATGCGGGGACCTCCGAGCAGCCGGCCAGGAGCCGGTGCCTACGCCTTCGGCCGGCGCTTGCGGGAAGTCGTTCCCTCGGTTGTCTTGCGCGAAACCAGCTCATAGAGCGTGGCGGTCGATGTCTTTGGATGGAGGATGCGACCCAACCGCTGGATGTACTCTCGCGTGGCAGATGAGCCGCTCACGACGATCGCGACGTTGGCATCAGGAACATCCACGCCCTCATTGAGCACCCGGCCCGTCACGAGCTTCGTCAGCTCACCCGCCCGGTAGCTTTCCAAGATCAGCCGCCGCTCAGCAAGGGACGTGCGGTACGTGATCGGGGGGAGCAGAAGTTCCTCACTGAGGAGATCAACCATCGCCGTGAATTCCGCGAACATCAGCACCTTATCGTGCTGGTGACGCTGCAGCAGACCGGCGACCACCTCTACCTTGGACCGGGCATTGAGCGCGATCATGCGCGCCTCATGATGGGCACGGAGGGCAGCCCGCGCCGCTGGGTCACGCCCAGCGCGTTGAATCAACGCGGGGAACATCGCGTCGGGCCGGCCACCGAGCGCCGCGCGGTGCGTCGCCAGATACAACCGGTAGCTGGCCATGCACTGCTCGTACCTCAGGCGCTCATCAGCGGTGAGATCGACGAAGATCCGCTTCTCCTCGTACTCAGCAATGTAGGCCGCTCGCGCCAGCTCCGCCGCCGTCCTGCGATAAACCACCGGTCCCACGAGGTCGGGCAGCAGCCAGTGACGCCGGTCCGACCGCTCCGGCGTCGCGCTGAGCCCGAGCCGGAACGGGGCATCAACCTTTGCCGCAATCGTGCGATACGCGGGCGCAGGCAGATGATGCACCTCATCCACGATCAGCAGGCCGTAGCCATCCAGGTGGCGGCGTGGTGTTGCCGCCGAGTCGTAGGTAATCACGGTCAGATCACGGAACGTTCGCTTCCCGCCACCAATCATGCCAATTGCGGACAGCGGGCAGCCCAGATGCTCCGCAAGTGCAGTGCGCCACTGGTGCAGCAGATCGATCGTCGGAACGACAATCAATGCTCGCAACCCTAAACGGGCCAGAGCGGAGATGGCGACGACCGTCTTGCCAGCGCCAGTCGGCAGGACGATGATGCCTCGCCCGTTGTTGCGCTCCCACGCGGCAATCGCCTCCTCCTGGTACGGGCGCAGAGCCAAGGCACACTGGCAAGGAAATGAGATCCCGAAGCGCTCTTGAATCTCTGGGGCAATTGTCAGTGCGGCGCCAGCGCGATCGCGCACCGCGGCTGAGTGATCCGCCTCGGGCAGACTATCCGCCGCCGCGAGACCGGGGTCGTCAGCCAGCGGAGCGAGAACGTCGAGCAACGCCAGCGGCTCGCCCGGAGCACCTTCATCAAGCGAAGGCACTGCAAGGTCCGCATCGTCCTGGAGGGCCCGCGCGGTGTGAGCATGGCGCCGGGCGCGACTGCCGCCGGTCCAGGCGGCCATGCTACGCGGCCTCGGGCAGCAAGGGCCGATCGACGCCGGCGCCAGGCTTGACGATCGTCAGCGGCGGCCTATTGGCTGGTGGCAACTCGTCCTCTGCTGCCGGAGGAACGGGTGCCGTGACCTTCGGCTGGCCAGCAAGCACGCGCGCCGCACCCTCCAGCAACTGCCGCTCACGCTTAGCACCGAACCCATAGAGCTGCCGGATGTTCCCCTGCTGCGCGGCGAGGTAAACGTCGCGGGCCGAGGAAAGCCCAAGCTCTTCGTGCAGGCGATAGGCGGTCTTCGGCCCCACACCAGGGATCTCCATCAAGCTCTTGACTTCCTGAGGGAGATCCGCGCAAAGCTCTACGTAGAACCGCAAATGACCGGTGCTGAAGAGCTCGCCAAGCTTTTTGCGCAGCCGGGGACCCAAGCCCGGAAGGTCGAGCTCCTTGTTTGGTGTGAGCTTGAGGCGCACATCCTCCTGATTCCGCAGGAGTAGACGCGCTGCCCGCCGGTATGCCCGCACCCGGTAGGGGTTATTTTCAGCAAGCTCAAGGATCGTTGCAACGTTGAAGAGGACGTTAGCCGCGTCTCGATTGGTAATTCTGCTCACGTGGGGCTCCTTTCATCGAGCGCCCGAATACGAACGTTTGTTCGAATTGTACGACAATCGTCACGATTTGTCAAAATGCTCGAAGGATTGCGACGTGTGCTTGCCAGTGGCGCAAAGTCGCGCGATCATTCAGACGTTCGAGACGAAGGGAGAGAGGCATGGCGAATCATGGCGCAGCAGGCTATCGCGCGCGCGTTGGCTACGGCTTCGTGCCCGCAGACGCAAAGTCAGCGCTGACCACGATCCAGCGAGCCGAGGCGGCTGGTGTGGAAACCGTGTGGGTCGTGATGCGGGCAACTGGCCGGGACACTCCAACGCTCTATGCCGCAGCAGCGATGACGACCAGCCGCATCACGCTCGGCACAGCCATTGTGCCTGCCTTCACCCGCCATCCTCTGGCGCTCGTGACCCAGTAGTTGACGCTTGAGGATCTTGCTCCCGGCCGCTTCCGGCTCGGGATCGGACCCAGCCATCAGCGAACGATGATCCCCGTGTATGGCCTAGAGTTCTCACACCCCTTGTCCCAGTTGCGCGAATACGTGCAGGTGCTTCGTCCGGCGTTGCACACCGGCTCGGTCACCTTCAGCGGTGAGTACTACCGGGTCCAGGCCGAATTCGGCGCCGCGCCCAAGACACCGGTTCTCATCTCCACGCTGCGCGCCCACGCCTTTGAGCTTGCGGGCGAATTGACTGATGGGGCAATCACTTGGCTTTGTCCCGTGGAATACATCCTTTCCGTTGGGAAACCCGCGCTCCTGCGCGGCGCGGAGAAAGCTGGCCGCGCTGCTCCACCGATCGTTGCCCACGTCCTCGTCTCACCACGCACCGATCGCGAAGCGGTTCGCCGGGAAGCACGCCAGCTTTTGTCCTACTACGGCGGCGCTATCTTTTACCGCCGCATGTTTGCCGACGCTGGGTATCCCTTGAATCCCGACAATACGCCGACCGATGCGCTCATTGATGCGCTCGTGGTCAGCGGAGAGCCGTCCGCCATTTCCGATGCGCTACGCGCCCGCCTCGACCGCGGTCTTGACGAGCTTGTCGTCAGTCTCGTGACAAGCGACGACCCGGCGCGCGATGAGGCGGCCGTGCTCGACATCATCGCGCATCTGTAACGATTGGTATTCCATTGCTAACCACTGCCATCAGGAAGCAGAGCGAGAGAGGAAACTACTGCAATGATCAAAGTCACGGTGCTGTACAACTTGCCTCCCGGCACCGATGAGGAAGAGTTCCTCAGATGGCGGACGACGGCGCATCACCAGGCGAACATCGCCCGGCCAGGCGTAGTGCGCTCCGATTTTTACCGGGTGATCGGCACGCCGATGATTGGGCCAGATCGCCCGGCATCCTCCACCGCCCCTTACCGGTTCATCACGGAGTCGTACTATCCCGATTTCGAGACTTTCCGCGCCTCGTGGGAAGATCCAGAGGAGCAAGCCCGGCTGGTGCCAGCCGTCGCGAAGATTGCCGACGCACTCTTCCTCATCTCGGAAGAGATCCAGAGTTACCAAGCTCCGGAGGAGAGCGAGTAGCCACACCGGGGGCTAGGGGCTGGGGAATCTTCGAGCTCCGAGCTACCAGCTTCGAGCTATCAGCCGTCAGCCATCAGCCGTCAGG
>JBHOQQ010000185.1:0-40340 GCA_042408955.1 Thermomicrobiales bacterium | reverse complement strand
TCACCTGACTCGTCGCCTGGCCAGCGCTGTGGTGAGGAGAGGAACGCATGATCAAGGTGGGAGTACTCGGGGCCGGGTTCATGGGGAGCACGCATGCCCGCGCCTATGCCGCGATGCCGGATGTCGAGATCGTCGGTATCTGCGGCAAGACTGAGCAGCGCGCGCGGCCCTTGGCAGATGAGCTAGGAACATCCTGGACGACCGACCTGGACCGTCTGATCAACGATCCAACCGTCGATGCCATCGACATCTGCTTGCCAGGACCGCAACACCGCGCGGCCACCGAGGCTGCCATCGCAGCCGGCAAGCACGTCTTGTTGGAAAAGCCGATCGCGCTGACGCTGGAAGACGCTGATGCACTCGTGGCGCTTGCGGAAAAGACTGATCGCGTCTTTATGGTCGCGCATGTCTTGCGCTTCTGGCCGGAGTATGTCGAAGTGCAACGGCTCGTGACGAGTGGAAAATTCGGCAAGCCAGTCTCTGCACTTGCTTACCGCCGCCAGCCATTCCCGGCCTGGTCCTCGCTCTTCGGCAACGCCGAGCTGACCGGCGGCGCCGTCGTGGACATGATGATTCACGACTACGATGTGCTCAACTGGATCATCGGTCAACCTCGCGCCGTGGCAGCACGCGGCCGGTTCAACTCGCGCTCCGGCGGCTGGGATCAGGTACAGGTCCTGATCGACTTCGGAACCGCATCTGGCCTCGTCGACGGGGGCATGATGATGCCGGAGTCGTATCCCTTCACCTCGGTACTCCACGTGCTTTGCGAAGCTGGCGCCCTCGAATACACCTTTCGGGCCGGTGGCCGATCGGTTGAGATGGGGCAAGGGGTCAACGAGTTGGTGCTGTATCCCAACGACGGCGAGCCACAGCGAATCAGCGTCGAGCAGCGAGATCCCTACCAGGCGGAATGCGCGTACTTCATCGAGTGCATCAAGCGGGGTGAGCCAGCGAGCCGGGCCACACCCGCCGAAGCCAGGCTGGCGCTGCAGGTCGGCCTCGCCGCGCGCGCCGCGCTCGAGGGGGACGGCATTACGCCGGTACCGGTGAGAGGGGCTAGGGGCTAGGGGCTGGGGGCTGGGGAAGGTCCGAGCTTCGAGCGATGAGTTGAGAGCTATCAGTCGTCAGGTGTCAGCTTTCAGCCGATAGCCGATAGCCGGTTGCCGAAAGGCTGTAGGGACAGACCTTCGTCTCGGCCCTCACCGTCAGCCGTCGGACATGTAGGGGCGCGATTCATCGCGTCCACCTGTTAGGTACCGGAACTCGCGGATACCCGACGGCTGTCGGGCGATGGCGGCCATCGCGCGGGGTGGGAGCGCGGGCTAATGTCCCCGCTCCCTCGCCGTGCTCGGGACACGGCCCACCACGCAGACAAAGCCCCCTCAAGGGGGCTCACCACGCCATTGGTACGCTCGTCGGGAAGCGTGATGCCGGCATCGTCATTCCGTTCGCGATAGCGCGGGAGTGCGAAGCGAGGAAGCTCTCGCGTTGCTGCCGCGCAGCTCGGCAGCCCGAGGCAGCCGCCGCACTTCGGTCATCTCGTTCGCGATCGCGCGGGCGTGCGCAGCGAGGACGCTCTCTCGACCCGACAGCCGGCTTTAGCCGGCCCTGTGATCTCAGCGCGGGGTCTTTCACCCCGCGCGAGGGGGCTACGCCGTGTCCCGAGCAAAGCGAAGGCGGGATCTTCGCCGCACACTGCCCCCGCGCGATGCCGTCTAACGGATATGGACTGGACGGGCGCGATTGATCGCGCCCCTTCACCTGCTGACACCTGACGGCTGACGGCTGATAGCTCTCAACTCATCGCTCGAAGCTCGGAGCTCGAAGCTCGGAGCTTCCCCAGCCCCCAACCCCTAACCCCTAGCCCCCACACCGACCCCCGACTCCTGACCCCCCATCTGCCCCGGCTCCCTACTCACGGATGTCGAACGCGTTGACCACGGCGCGCTGGAACGACGGGTGGCGCTCCAACAGATCGTCAATGCTCATCCGCAAGAACGCGGCGAGTTGGATGAATTCAAGCGGCGTGAGCGACAGGGTCACGAAGTCGATAGACAGCTCGATAATGTCATCCTCGGTCAGCGCGTCCGTGGGCCGATCCGGAATGCTAGACCGAGTTTGCAAACCCGTTTCCGGCCAAATCAGGTCTTGCAGCACGATCCGCCGCTCGGCGTGCTCGGTAGCCACTTCGCGTTCGCTCAATTCTTCAGTCTGATGCTCCATCGCTGCTCTCAGCTCGTTTAGCCTTCCAGGCGGCGCGGGCAAGCGAACGAGACGGTCCTCCAGCTAAGCATACTCCTTTCGGGACTTTGACACGCACCGAAACACGGGTGGCGTCTTGTGGCCCATTAGACTCCCCTCCCCTGACGCAGATATTGGACAGGTGCTGTCCCACGCGGCATCGCAGCCGGCTGCTCATCCCGGTGTAAGGTTGCTTACAGCGTCACTCCTTCCTTCCAGGTAGGCTAGGCCTGACGGCTCTACTGGGGTACAGAGCTCGTGGAGGAGGATGACGATGAATCATGCGACCAATTCCGATCGCTGGGGTGAAACTCGCATCGAACGGCGCTCTGTGCTGCGGGCCGGGTTGGGACTTGGCCTGGTAGCCGCATTGGGCGGGAGGACACTCAGACCAGCGACTCTCGGTGCGCAAGACGCGACGCCGGCAGCCGGTGAGGGAGTGGCCATTGCCGGAGATGTGCTCGACTTCCAGCTTGACAGCGGCGGGCGCTGGCCGGGTCACTTTGGCTCAGTCACCATGAAGCTGCATCAGGGCTATTTTGATGGCGGCGACGTCTGGTTCATTCGCACGGACGCCTCGGATGCCGCGTACGCCCAGGAGCAGGGTCTTGTCCACGTCCCGCTCCTGAGCAATGCGCTCTCGATCGAGGGGAGCTACGCGCACCTTTACCTGTTTCGAGACGGCGCGGATGGACAGCGGCCAGTGATCAGCACGATTCCGACCCAAGACGATTTCACGCCAGCGTTCCAAGTGCACAACGTCTCGTTCACTGGCCAGCCGCAATTGCTTGACTCCGTCGCGGCGATCCAGGAAGCCGAGGCGGCTGGAGCCGTACGCGTCGAAGCGACCGGGATCGTCGTCAACTTTCCGCTCGTGCAATGGCCCGGCGGCGGCCTCCCCGTTGACACTGAGCTGAAAGAATACCTGGGCAAGGGTCCACTTGCCGCGGAGATCGACACCGCCGCTGGCACCGTCACGTTCAAGCTTCACCAATGTTATCCGGGCAGCCGCTACTTCCTGACCGATACATCGGCAGCGCCAATGGCGCCGATGATGGGCGTGGCAACCGCACCCGCAACCCAAAAGCTTATCGAGGCCAAGGCCACGGCGCCGATCTACGTTTTTGGCAATGGCTTGCCTGGACCGGGCCCGATGGGGTTTCAGCCGTCCGTCTTCAACAGCACGGCCGGCGATCCAGCCTGGAGCCCCTTCTGGGAACACATGACCGTTGTCTGGAACGACCCGAGCGGCGCGGTCGTCCTCAGGAGCGAGGCTGAGATCAAGGAGCGTGAGACTGCCGGTGACGTAAAGGTGTATAAAGGCGTGCCAGAGACTGATCCGATGAGCTTTGTGGTCAATTGCCCTTCGCCGGTTCTTGCGCCGCCGGACTACGACCCGGCCGATTTTCAAGCACCGGCCACGCCGGCCGCCTGAGGACGACACCGGTCGTGTACCGAATGTCAGGGCAGGCACGGCCCTAATCACGGCTGATGTGTGTATCGTCGGGAGGACTGGTGTCAGAAGCATCGCGCAACCCATCTCGACCGTGGTGGGCGCTTGGCCTGGCGCTCGTGCTCATCGCGCTTTCGTTGCTCGTGAGGCGGCCATGGCAGGAACGTGCGGCGACGGATGGGTATGGTCTCGTGGATCAGCCAGTGAGCGAGTCTGGCGCTGGCTCGCTCCCGGTAGAGCCAGCGCCTGGCAAACTCGCCCCGAATTTCCGCCTGCGCACGAGCGATGGCGAAGAAATCGTGCTCGCCGGTCTCCGCGGCCGGCCCGTGCTGGTGAATTTCTGGGCGACCTGGTGTCTATTGTGCGTGACCGAGATGCCAGCGCTCGATGAGTTTGCCAGGCGCCACCAGGGGCGAGTGATGGTGATCGGCATCAACGTTGGCGAGCCGCCGGAAACGGTCGAAGCGTTCGCCCGGGAGGTCGGCGTCCATTATCCCTTACTACTCGACAGCACACGGGAAGTGACTCGGGCGTACCGGGTCCGGTCGATGCCCATGAGCTTGCTAATTGACGCGCAGGGTGTTGTGCAGTCGGTTCGCTACGGCGTGCTGACGCCGCCAGAGATGGAGGAGTGCTTGGCGCCGCTGCTGACACCCACGGCCGGGGAAGCGGAGGTTGGAGGGTAGGGTGGCGCGCCGTGTGCTTGAGGTCTATGTTGTGGCTGACTGTTTCGGTTGTGCACGCGCCAGGGAGTTGGTCGCATGGATTGCCTCGCTGGAATTGCCCCAGCTTGACGTGCGGCTCATTCAGCTTGACGAGCAGGGCGCAGCGCGCCCCCCGGCCGTTTTCGCGGTGCCGACGTATGTTCTTGACGGGCGCGTGCTCAGCCTTGGGAATCCGGATCAAGATTGGCTCATCGCGCGCCTCGCTTTGGACGCGCCACAAGGAGAGGTTGCGAGGCAGAAATGACGATGCACACATCACCCACGATTCAACGCAAGCTTGCCGAACTCACGCGAGGAGCACGCCAGCGATGGACGCGAGGCGGCACGGTTGTGGCCCGACGCGAATCATTAGGCGACTTGGCGGCGAAGATCGGCTATCTCAGTGAGACAGCCATCTTTGCCCCACTGACCGAGTCGGAGTGGCGCTGGCTAGCCGAGAGCACCACTATGCTCACGTGCGAGCGAGGCCGCGTGTTTTACACGCCGGAAGAGACCGGTGAGGTCGTGTTCATTCTCAAGCGTGGAAAGGTCGATCTCTACCGTCTCACCGCTGACGGGCGCAAGCTCGTGGTGGCAACCCTAGGTCCCCACGCCATCTTTGGGGAAATGGGGCTCATCGGCCAGGGGATGTACGGCTGCTACGCCGAGGCTGCCGAGGACTGCTTGATCTGTGTCCTGAGCCGCTCGGACCTCCAGGCACTGATCCGCCGCAATCCTGACGTTGGACTGCGTCTGCTGGACGAGCTTGGCAAGCGGTTGCAACAGCGCGAGGCGGAGCTAGAGGCGCTCGCGTTCCAGCCTCTGCCAGCTCGCCTGGCGTCATTGTTGCTCCGGGAGGCGGATGCCTACGGCACCGTGGCGGGCTACAGCCATCAGGATCTGGCGGAGCGCCTTGGCACCTATCGCGAGACCGTGAGCCAGCTCCTGGGCAAGTTCCGAGCTGAAGGTCTCGTGGCAATTGAACCACGGCGCATCCGGCTGCTTGATATGCGCCGTCTCGCGGAATACGCGGAGGCGTCGTGACGACCATGCCCGAGCGACGCTGGAGGTGCCTATGACCACCTTGCAGGAAATGCTTTCTCGGCGGCAGCTCGCGCGCTTGGCGCTCGTAACCTGGGGCAGCGCGTGGGGACTTCGGGCGTCACCAAGCGTGGCTGCGCCATGCACGAACGAGCTTCGTGTCTCGACGGCAGGCTGGCGAACCGATTTCTCCCGCTCGACCATTTGCCTGGAGGAGATCTTGCCAGGCGGTCCTGGCAAAGACGGCATCCCCCCGATTGACCGGCCGGTTGCCATCTCCATCGAAGAAGCGGCAACATGGTTGGAGTCACGGGAGCCGGTGATCGCCATTGAACGCAATGGCCAGGCGCGTGCGTATCCGCTCCAGATCCTGGTCTGGCACGAAATCGTGAACGATGAGCTGGGCGGCGAGCCGACCCTGGTCACATTTTGCCCGCTGTGCAATACGGCAATCGCCTTCGACCGCCGCCTGGAGCCCGCTGGACCGGTGTACGATTTCGGCACCACTGGTAATTTGCGGTTTAGCGACCTCGTGATGTGGGACCGCCAGACCGAATCCTGGTGGCAGCAATTGACGGGTGAGGCAATCGTCGGTGAACGTGCTGGCAAGCGCCTGGCTCCGTATCCAGCACAGATCCTCGGCTGGCAAGCCTTCGCCGACGCGTACCCGAATGGCGATGTGCTCTCCCGCAATACGGGGCAGAACCGGCCGTATGGCACGAATCCCTATGTCGGATATGACGATATCGACTCCTCACCGTTTCTCTTCGATGGGACGCCTGATGGCCGGTTACGCCCGATGGAGCGCGTGGTGGGTGTGACCCATGAGGGAGAAGCGGTTGCCTACCCCTTGGGCGACATCAGCAGCGCCCGTGTGATTCATGACACGATTGGCACATTGCCGATCGTGGTGCTGATTGCGCCGGGCGCACGTTCGGCGACCGATGCCGCAACCATCGCCGCGTCGCGCGACGTTGGTCAAGTCGGCGTCTTCGACCGCCGTCTCAGCGATTTCCTGTTCACCTTCGAGATTGGGGGCCCAGACGAATTTCAGGACACGCAAACCGGCACTCGCTGGGATGTGACAGGCCAGGGCGTTGCTGGGCCTCTGGCGGGCCGGCGCCTCCTGGCCGTGCCACACGTGGTTGCCTTCTGGTTTTCCTGGGCTGCCGGGTTCCCCCAGACACGCCTCTGGGCCGGATGAGCGCCGGTCCACAGGTAGCCTTCCATCTCCCTAACCGGATAGAGCCTCGGAACGCGGCAGCCAAACGCGCATCCTGCCCGGTGCGCGATTCGCCCATGCGTAGTAGGGAATCGCGGTCAGCGGCGCTGGGCGCGATGAGCGCTGGCCCGTGTCGCCGCCGGCTTCTCGGTAGAGTCTCGCCGACCATGCTGCCTCAGGCGGGCATTCCCGTGCGGTGGTGGTCAGCACCGTGACGCCATGGAGCAGGTCAGGATCATACGTGCTCTCGAAGACGGCGGTATCTGGAAGCACGAGATCGCGCACATCGCTATCCGGGTGATCCACTTGCTCAATGCAGTAGAGCAAGGGGCCGCGCATGAGCGCAACGCGGCCAGCGTTTTCGGCAACGTAGGGATGGCAGGAGACCCGCCGGACGGGTATCGGCAGTTCCAAGCACACCTCGTCCCCAGCGGACCACGTGCGCCGCACCTCGGCATACGTCCCTGGAGCCGCCTCAACCGGCGCGGGCTGGCCATTGACGCTCACGGTTGCGCCATGCTCGCACCAGGATGGTATGCGTAGGCGCAGGGTTGCTTCGCCCGCGCCATCGAGCGTTAGGCGGACGACGCCATCCCAGGGATAGGTGGTGTGCTGGCGAATCGTCAAGTCCCGGCCATCGGGGAGACGAATCTGCGCCGTGCTCGCCGCGTACAGATGCACCCAAATCTCCGAGCCGGCAACGCTGTACAGGTAACCAGGGAGTGAGGCGAGCATCCGGGCCACGTTTGGCGGACAGCAGGCTGTGCGGAACCAGGGCTGCCGCCGGTGGTGTCCCTCATCGGCCAGTGGATTCTGGTAGAAATAGGTTTGTCCATCAAGTGAAACGCCCGACAGCATGGCGTTATAGAGTTGCAACTCGATCACATCAGCGTAGCGCGCGTCTCCCTCGATGAGCAGCATGCGCCAGTTCCACATCACGCTGCCGATGGCGGCACAGGTTTCGGTGTACGCGAGGGCGTTGGGAAGCTCGTAGTCTTCCCCAAACGACTCGCCTTCGTAGCGCGAGCCGATGCCACCGCTAACGTACATCTTGCGCGTGGTCATGTTGTCCCACAGCCGGTGCAGGGCGTCCCTCAATGCCGGCTCACCCGTCTCCGCGACAATGTCGGCCACACCAGCGTTGAGATAGACCGCGCGGACCGCGTGCCCAACGATTTCATCAAGCTCCCGGAAGGGCTGATGGTCTTGGTGATACTTCGTACCGAAGCGGCCGTAAGCGTTGCCGAGGACGCCATGCCCTCGAACATCCACGAGGAACTGGGCAAGGCGCAGGTACCGCTGCTCGCCGGTTTCCCTCGCAAGCTCGACCAGCGCCATCTCGACTTCGGGATGACCATCCGTGCCAATGCGCTTCCCCTGCTCAGGCGGGCCGAATGTGTCGTCAATGTGATCGGCAAAGCGCGTGGCGACATCGAGCAAGCGCGTCGAGCCTGTCGCGCGATGATGCGCGACAGCAGCCTGGAAGAGATGGCCCGCGCAATACATTTCATGAAGGTCGAAGTCGGTCCAGCGCTCATCGGCGCGCTCAAGCGCAAAATAGGTGTTGAGATAGCCATCCGGCCGCTGCGCCGCGGCAACGATCGTGATGGCTTCGTCTACTTGCTTCGCAAGCGCCGGGTCATCGTGCGCGGCCAGTACCCACGACGCCGCTTCGAGCCACTTGTACACGTCTGAATCGTTGAAAAACCGGCCCTGAAAGGGGCCATCATACTGACCGGTCACCCGAAGAAAATTGTGGAACCGGCCGGTCTCCCATAATTGTTGATATTGCGACGGGATCGTCGCTTCTCGATTGACGCGCATGCGCGGTGCCCAAAACATATCCTCGATGCTGACTGCGCCAACCGGTACCGGGCGCAAGCGAGCATGTGGGCTCTTGGATGTATCAACGACGAACGATTGCTGGCGATTCGTAACCGGCATCTGCGTGCCTCTCCTCCCAAAACGACCATCATCCTCACAGGTCGTGCGGTCTACTTGATCGCGCCCGCGGTCAGGCCGCGGACGATTGCTCGCTGCGATGTCACGGAAAGCAGGATCACGGGGATCATCATCAGCACGCCGAGACTGCTGATCAACTCCCAAGGCCGCCCGTAGGGCGAGCGCGCCTGGAACACCTCGGTGATGGCCACGCTCAGTGTCTTGGCCTGCGGTGAGGAGGCAAACGCGAGCGGATAGAGCAGGTTGTTCCAGGCATTCACAAAGTTGATCACCAGCATCGTGGCCAGCGCCGGAGCCGTCATCGGAAGGACGATGCGCAGCAAGATTTCCGGCAAGCGCGCCCCGTCAATAATCGCCGCTTCCTCAATCTCATACGGTACCTGGCGGATGAAGGCCACCAGGACCCAAACGGTGAATGGAGCGAGCACACTGCTCATGATCAGCGTCAGGCCGATGATCGAGTCGAGAAGATGCAAGCTGCGTAGCACCTGGTACAAGGGAATGATGGTGACAATTTCCGGGAGCGCCGTCGAAATCACCAGAGCCAGGAGGACGATGTTCCGGCCACGCACTGGAATGCGGGCGATGGCATAGGCTGCTAGGAAGCTAGCTGCCAGCGTTGCCAGCGTGGTTGCCGTGGAAAAGAGCAGCGAATTCACGAAATACCGTCCCGCGGGCACTTGCTCTGCCAGCCGGCTTACGTTCTCCAGCGTCGGCCGTGGAAAGTAGACCGGAGGGATATCGAAGAGCTGCTCCTGATTCGAAACCGCGGATTTCGCCATCCAATAGAAAGGAATAAGAACGATCGCCGCGAAGAGACCAACTGTCCCGTACAGCAGCACATTCCCCAATCGTGTCGACGCTATGGTCCGCCGTGTTCCCATGACGTGATGAGCCATCTCGTCCTCGCCTTCCTAAAGAACGATTTCTCTCCGGCGGAACAGGATCAATCCAATCAGACCTACGACAGCGACCAGCGCCATCAGCACCATACTCACCGCCGATGCGAAGCCGTATTTGAAGAACAGCAAGCCTTCCTGGAAGATGCGGAGCGACAGTGTGACGGTGGCGACGCCAGGGCCTCCGTTGGTCAGACCATAAATGAGATCAAATGCCGCGAGCTGCCAGACCAAAAAGAACATGCCCTGAGCGATCACCAAGGGAAGCAGCATTGGGAGCGTGATGGCCCAGAAGCGCTGCAAGCTGTTGGCGCCATCGACTTTCGCCGCTTCGTACAGATCGTCTGGCACTCCCTGAAGTCCAGCGAGAAACACCACGGCCATGAACGGCGCGTTTTTCCAAACATTGACCAGGATCAGGGATAGCTGAGCGCTCGCTGCCGAGGACAGGGGAGCAACGCGCTCACCGGTGATCTGGTTGATCCAATGCGGGATCATGCCGAATTGGTCGTCAAGCAGCCAGCGAAAGGCATATGCGGCGACGATCGGCGGAATTGCCCAGGGAATGAGATTGATGGAGCGAGCGAACTTCTGCCCGTGGAACTTGGCGTTGAGCAGCAGCGCAACCAAGAGCCCAACCAGGAGTTGCAGAATGGTCGAGCCCACCACGAACATGATCGTGAAGCGGATGGCGCTGCGAATGCCGAAGTCGTTCGTTAATGTGCGGTAATTGTCGAGTCCAATGAATTCACTGGTGCCGCTCAGCAGACTGTTGTTGGTCAGGCTGAGATAGGCGGTGCGGATGATCGGATAGGCGGTGGTGGAGAGCCGCAAGATGACAATCGGGGCAATGAGCAGGGCGAACGTCACGTAGCGGCGCACGGCAGGCGCAGCAACCTGCCTGCGCACACCGGCACGAAGGGCGGATTGCGCTGGCTGAGCAGGAAACGTGGCAGGTTGCTGCTGCACCTTGGGAAACTCCTCGCCTAGCCGCGGCCGGCGGCGAGCGTGGGTCCACCCTGCCGCCGGCCCTAGGCTACACCCTCATCACAACGCTGCAAGGCGCGTCTTGGTTTGCTCAACCGCCTCGTCCAGGGAAATCTGGTTGCTGAGGAAGGAAGAGGCGGCATCCTCAACGACGGCAACCGCTTCGAGAAACTTCTCATGGAACGGCCGCGTGCCGATCACGCCCGCATCGGAGTACATTTTCAGATATTTGGCCATGCCTTGATCCCCGACAGCCGCGAGCACGGAATGCCGTGCGCTGAGGTACCAGGTGTTGATCTTGGCCATCTCACCGGCGTTTTCCTTGTCAACCAGGAATCTCACGAGTTCTTTGGCGGCGTCTATGTTGCCTGTGGTCTTGGGAATGCCGAATCCCCACCCAGCGGCATAGGTGCTCGTGGCCGGCCCACCTGGACCAGCGGGCGGCAGCGCGATCTCGGCCTTGCCCTCCTGATACCAATCTTTTGCCGCACGGGCAACGTCGTAGAAGTACGGCCACTGCCGCATAAAGACGATGCGATCCGAGGTGTAATCCTGATTGATCGCATCATAGTCTTTCTGAAGCGACGCTGGATTGAGCACCTTGTCCTTGTACATCAAGTCGTGGATATACTCCAGGGCCATGCGATACTTGTCGTCGGGCTGGAACGGGTCGCCACCCGCCTGCCGCGTGACCCAGGCCACGTAGACATTCAAGAACGCGCCCTTGGCGAGGCCATCACCAGAAGCCCAAACGCCAGCTTCCTCGTCGGTGAACACCGCTCCGAGGGGGCGCACCTCATCCCACGTGGTCGGCACAGCCACACCCTTGGCATCGAAGAGATCCTTTCGGTACCACCAATAGCTCGCCTCGTAGTTGTGATGAATGCGGAACGTCTCTCCCTGGTACGTATCCCAGACGTCCGCCATTTCCTTCATAGATGGCGGGAAATCGTCCCAAAAATCAGCGGGAAGCAAGTCATCAAGCCCGAGGAGCCAGCCCGCGCGCGAAAACGTCGCGGCGATCTCATCCTCGAAGTCAATGACATCGTAGGGGCTGTTGCCAGCTTGGATCGCGCCAGCCATCTGGGTAATGAACTCGTTGGGGGTGCCGGGCCGCGTCTTGACTTCGACCTCGATGCCGGTCTTCTGGGTGAACCCAAGCTGCTGCAAGACTTGCGTCATGGAGTCGACGGCCCAATTGCCGACACCGATGCTGATTTTCGTCTGCGCGCGCACGTGTGGCGCCTGCCGGGCGGAGAGAATTCCGGCCAAGCCTACGCCAGCCGTAGCTAGGACATGTCGTCGAGTAAGCATAGTCTCCACGATGCTGCCCTCCTGCTCTGCATGCCAACGCACCGCTCTCCAATGAACCTACCGCGAGCCGGTCTCCTGCCTCCCTCCTCTGCGAAGCCAGCGCCCCGCGTTCATGAGCCTGGCGGATCACTGCCGCCCGCAGATTACCGGAAAAGTGTTTTCCGAGCCGATCCGATCCTACCGGGATTGGCTTAAGGTGTCAAGCCTGTCTATCGCCGGTCTGCCACTCCCGAGACGATGCAGCGGACTGTGGGCATCGCTCCCGCTGCGACGGGTATGCTAGGATCACAGGAGCGCGTCTGTTCCGGCGACGTCTGAGGCGGCGTCAGGAGCCGGCGTATCTCGCACGAATTGGCGCAAGCAAGGAATCGCTCATGTCGCCTGAGCAAGGCGGTTCAGAGGTGCGCAAGCGACACGCAACCATTCGCGACGTGGCCACCGCGGCCGGTGTGTCTATTGGGACGGTTTCCAAGGCGCTCAATGGGCGAGGGCACCTCCGCCCGGAAACGCGGGAGCGGGTGTTGCGAGAGGCGGAGCGGCTCGAATTCCGGCCAAACGATCTTATCAAGAGCCTCATTCGCGGCCGCACCTATACCGTTGGGCTGATCACGACCGACTATTTTGGCCGGTTCAATATGCCTGTCATCTCCGGCATCGAAGACGCGCTCGGCGCAGCGGAGATCCTCGTCTTTTTGTGCAACGTGCGCGATGATCCCGACCGCGAGCGCAAGGTCGTTAACTCCTTGCTCGCCAAGCAGGTTGACGGAATTATCGTCATGGGCCGGCGGACTGATCCGCGCCCTCCGATTCACGTTGGCCGTTCAGGCATCCCGGTCGTGTATGCCTTTTCGCGCGTCACTGATCCGGAGGCATTGTGCCTCGTTCCTGACGATGAGCACGGCGGCTTCCTGGCGGCCGACCATCTCCTGCGTCTCGGCCGCCGCCGCCTCGCCCACATTACCGGTCCTGCCGAGCGCGAAGCGGTACAGCTTCGCCGGGCTGGATTTTTGCGGGCCATCGCCGAGCATGGTTTGTCGGTGCAGGCGGCGCCGGTGCTGTGTGGGCAGTGGTCTGAGCTTTGGGGAATTGAGGCAGTCAATTGCCTGCTGAGGCAAATGCCGGACGTCGATGCCATCTTCTGTGGCAGCGATATCATCGCGCGGGGTGTCATCGCTGGTCTGAGGGATCATGGCCGGCGCGTACCCGACGATGTTGCCATCGTCGGGTTTGACAACTGGGACATCCTTGCGGAGCAAGCACGGCCGCCCTTGACGACCGTCGATATGAATCTCCACGATCTAGGCCGGGAGGCTGCCCGCCGCTTGCTCGCCAAGCTGGATGGCATCCATGAGGCCGGAACAATCCGGTTGCCCTGCACACTCGTTGTCCGCGAATCGTGTGGCGCGCGCGCAGCCCTGACCGTGCCGGTGAGCCGGATCGAGCCCGACAATCGCTAGCCCTCGTCGATCGAAAGCGCTCCTTTAAGCGGTGCTGTTGTCGCCCAGCGCTCCGTCGCCTGGGCAAAATCGCGCACTGCCTGCGGACCGGCAATTTCCAGGCCACGCTGGAATGCGCCCGGATCGCTCCAGCGATATCCCACCATCTCCGCGTAAAACGGCTTGAGGCGGTGACCCTCCCGGCGGCGCGTGCGGGCGTCGATGACGTACCGGATCGCTGCCTCGACCGTCGCGGGGTCGGTCCAATCCGCGCGGAAAAGGACACGGCCCGCCCGGCTGACGAGATAGAGCATATTTGGCAGCAGGCCGAAGGCCCGGTGCAGCGTGCCGCTCAGATCATCGACCAGCACTGGCCGTTGGATTTGCCAGCGCTCGGCAAACACCCGCGCATGCTGCAGCTTCTGCTCAAAGGTCCGATGCGCCGGAAAATACTCGCCGGGATGCGCTTCTCGGGTGTACAGGAACACAGAGGCCACGTTCTGTGCCCGGTAACGTTCCGCGATCTGATCGAGCGCTGGCGCCGCCAGCGCGCAGTACGGTCAAGTCAGTGAACCGAATTCAATCACGAGATCGTTCCCGCGCCAGAATTCACTGAGCCGCGCACGCTGCCCTGTCGCCGCGATCACGACGTCGCCATTGGGTGCCAGCGAGCCGATCGGCAGCGCTGTGCGAAACGCGAGAAAGTCATCCGTCCCTTCGAAGACAGCGTAGTTGTACTCGTCGGGTGTGCGCGCTCCGGCCATTCCCTATCCTCCTGATGCAGCCAATCGCTGCGCATCATACCCGAGCGCGGCTTTCCAATGCTCGGGGCGCCAGGATACGCCGCGCTACCCTCGCCTGCGTCTGGATGCATGGTGAGCAAGAAAAAGTCCGTCCCTTCCAGGCTGGTGGAAGGGACGGCAGGGGAGAGGGGAGGGAGGAGAAAAGGGGCCGTCACGCGCCCCGGCACGGGCGTCTGACGGTGTGGCGTGTCCGTGTGCCGTTGGATTTTGTCATCACGAAGATGGATTCGATCGCCTGGAAAGGCGCCGAAGTGACGCTATCCACGCCGGAAGAACCAGCGGCGCTTTCGCGCGGCGCGGCTATCGAGCGATTTTCGCCCGGCAGCCCGCGCATCCTGCCCATCGGCAACCGCGCCACCGAGTGTCCGCTGAAGCACGCGCTGCATATCGACTGCTGGAATCATGGTAATCATTCCTTAGAGTAAAGAAACGGCGCTTTCGCCGCCTCTATGAGAAGAACGCAATGCAACGCCCATGTGTGAGATGCATATTGCGGGCCAGACCTGCGCGTCCGCATTCGCTCTCGTCTTTGGAGAGCCTAGCCACAGCCTCCGCTCCTGATTGATGACCGGTTCCGGGCGGGGGGCGGCATCACGCATGAGCAGCCGCCCCAGCCACGCCCGCGCCTTCACCATCCAAGACGTTCCGGTTTGTCCCTTAGCGCCAGCAACTCCATAGGACCGCGGGAGAGACCCCGCCAGCGCCGCATCGGCCATACGCCGGGAGCGGTTGATCGCATCTGCCATTTCATGCAACAATTGGTTGTACATCGTCGAATCCTCGCTTATCCCGGTTCCCATCTCAGCGGCTGGGTTCCGCATCCTCTTATCCGCTTCCTCTTCCTGACCGGTCCTACCGGCCACGGTCGTATCATCGTGCAGTGGCGCGGCTGCCGCATCGACAGGACGACGTATTTGCACCCCGGTCGCCGGTGGAGACCGGTCTACGCAGATTGACGTAGCGGGAGCTAGAGAGCGACGAACATGCGGACGAGTGCCGGCGGTGCGCGAGGACGATGCCCCTCGTTCGCTATACTGCCAGTGGCAAGGCGGGTAGGGATCAGCTTTCACGTGATGGGCGGGCGAGGACTCCATGAGCGACGATGAGCAGTACGGAAATAGCTACGGCGAGAGTGGCCGCATGGTCCACGAGGTGCGAGAGGAAAGCGGTCCCCGCGCCTTCGACCCGACGCCCTACGTTCGCCAGTTGCGCGGGCGGGGTGGAGCACAAGACTACCTCGACGTGAAATTCCGCTTGCTCTGGCTCCGGCGGGAGCACCCCGACGCTGAGATTATCACTGAGCACATTCGTATCGACGATACCATCGCCATCTTCCGGGCGACGGTCTCAATCCCGAGCGGTGGCAAAGCAACGGGTCACGGCAGCGAGACCGCCAAAGATTTCCCCGACTACATCGAGAAGGCGGAGACGAAGGCGCTCGGACGGGCACTCAATGCCCTGGGCTACGGCGCCCAGTTCGCCGAGGGAGAAGACGCGGCGAATGCTGGGCTTAGCCAGCCGCCGTTGCGCCCGGTGCCAGCCGAGACGGCCGAGTCTCCTCTCCCTCAGCCAGCGCGCGGCGGCGCCCCGGAGCCCGGGCGCGCGGGCGACCGCCAACCGGCGGTGCCGCCACGGGCCGCTCCGGCTGGCACGGCGCGAGCAGGCGAGCCCCGCCCTCCCGTTCGACCAGCTCCAATGCCGGCGCCAGCGGGCCGGCAGGAGCCCGCGGCACACGCAGGTGAAGGGGAGCCGCCTCTCGAGGACTACTCCTGGACGGCATTCTGGCGCTGGGCGCGAGAGCAGGGGTTTGACAAAAAGGCAGCGATCGAGAGCTTCGTGGGCCAATCGATCCAGAACCTTTCGCCGGCGGAACTCCGGCAGCTCATCATCGCCAAGCGTTCTGGGAATTAGCCCGGTCCAGCTCTGAGTGACGGCTGGATGCCAAACTCGACCAGACGGTGGCCACTGCGATCGGGTTCCTCTCGGTCACCTCATGCAATCCGGGGCTGATTTTGGTCATCGTCTCTTCGTCTCCCGTCGCTGAGGCCCAAGCGGAAGCCTTCGCGCCAGCTTTTGAAGCGTGGCTGCCATCCCAATTTCTGCTTCGCCTTCGCGTTTGAAGATCCGCGGATTTGGGTCATCAGCGAAATTCCAGCCTCGCCCACAGCGATCCGTCCGAGCCATGTCGGCAGGTGGCGCGGTGGCTTGGCGCCGAGTGCGCCGGCTAAGAAGGGCAGCCAAATGGAAACGGGCGCCGGCTCATCGTCAACGATGTTGTAGATGCCTGGCGCCCCATGCTCCACTGCCGCTACTGTGGCGGAGGCCGCATCGTCAACGTGAATGAACGACCAGATGCCAGCCCCATTGCCGATGATAGGGAAGCGCCGTTGGCGAATCAGTGTTATGTAGTCTCCGCCTTCTCCAAGTGACGTGCCCGGGCCGTAGAGGAAACCATAGCGCAGCGCAAGACCGTCGAGGTCGGTCACACCGGCTAGCGTGTGCTCGACATAGCGGATGGCACGCAGCGTCTCGGTCATCGCCGCTGGCGGATGAGGATCGAGCGGATCATCTTCCGTCTTGATCGGCCCGCCTTCCCGCACGTTCGGCCATCCGGTGAAGCTTTGTGCAAGCACGCGGCGCGTCCCGGCAGCGCGCGCTGCCTGGAGCAGGTAATCGAGACCAACGGTGCGAAGCCGGTTCGTCTCAGCGAACTCCGCATCGAAGCGTTTGAGATTTTGGAAGCGTGACAAGGCTGTGAGTTGATGGATGATTGCGTCTGGCTTTGCCTGCTTGACTGCCTGCATGATGCCCACTTCATCCAAAGCATCGACGACGACCGGCTTTGCTCCCAGTGCAGCCAGCATACCTGCCTTCTCAGGCCGGCGGGTTGTCGCGGTAACCTCGTGCCCGCGCTCCCGTAGCAAGGGAATGAGGCGTCTGCCAATCGCTCCTGTCCCACCGGCGACGAAGACCTTCACGGTTCATGCCTCCTTCCTGAACTGAGCGACTTCCACGAACGGAGACGAGCGGAGATCACTGGGCGTGACAGCGCGGCGCTGTCACAGCGCCAGACGTTGGATCGTCTACATTGGAGATGGATGCATACTGCACGAGGGAGGAAGCTTCGATGATTCAGGCCGCGCACGATGCCATGCCAGCGATCCGCGACGTGGAGCAGTATCGCCCCCGCCTCTTTGGGATCGCGTATCGCATGCTTGGCAGCGTTACTGACGCTGAGGATGCGGTCCAGGAGGCGTACCTGCGCTGGCAGCAGGCCCAGGCACGGGATGAGGTGATCGTCGCTCCGGAGGGCTGGCTCATCGCCGTTCTCACGCGGCTCTGTATCGACCAGTTACGCGCCGCGCGAACCACGCGGGAGGCGTATATCGGCCCGTGGCTGCCGGAACCGCTCGTAAGCACTGCCGGGAAGGACGTGGGCGAGGTGGTCGAGATGGCAGAGGCGATCTCGATGGCATTCCTCATCATGCTGGAACGCCTTTCACCAGTCGAGCGCGCAGTTTTTCTTCTGCATGAGGTTTTCGGCTACGCTCATGCCGAGATCGCGGGGATCGTTGGCAAGAGCGAGGCAGCGTGTCGCCAGCATCTGCGACGGGCGAAAGAACGCATCAGGCTTGACCGTCCAAGGTTCCAGACTTCAGCGGAAATCGGGGAACGTCTAGCAGCCGAGTTTCTCCGCGCCTGCACGGACGGAGATCTGCCGGGTCTTCTGACAATCTTGACTGACGACGTCGAGCTTGTCGCTGACTCTGGTGGCAAGGCCGCTGCGCCGCCGCGGCCGATTCGTGGCGCGGTCGCAGTCGCCCGTCTCCTGGTATCCCTCATGCGGCGAGCGCCACGCAATTGGACGATCACGCGCGTGGCGATCAACGGCGACCCCGGATTCGTTGCCTATGACAACGATGGCGAGCCCATTGCTGCGGTGGCTTTGGAGATGTCCGAGAGCCGAGTCGCGGCGATTCGTCTGATCAGGAATCCCGACAAACTCCGCGTGGTTCCACGGCCAGCTTCTCCCGCGCCCTGAGGCCGGCCTGGGCACAGATGGCCGGTTGTCATGTTCACCATGACGCGGTTCTGCGGTGGGAGAAGCGCGATGCGAGGGTTCCTCGTGATGCCGGCGTGTGTCGCGCTGAGGACAGATAGGCACAGTCGTGCCTTGCGCCAGACTGCGGATCACAGTACGCTGCTGTATCGCCTCGCCGGCCGGGGTTGACACAGCGACAAGGCACCTTCCAGTCTCATCGTGGGGAGGCTGGCTGATGCCCAACGAACGGCGAGGTGTGATCGGGGTGGAGCTCCAGTGCTGGCTGGAGCCCACAATGGCTCACGTGGAGGGAGTGAAGGATGAGCAATCAACGACGCCGTGATTTCGCCCGCTGGGCACTCGTGCTCTTGGCGCTGCTGGCAGCAGCGACGCTGGCTGGGGCGCGACCTATCGCCGCGGCCGAGGGAGACACGCTCGTCATCACCCTGGACGAGCTCAATGACTCCGGTGTCTCCGGCACGGCCACGCTCACGGATAACGGTGATGGCACGACCACAGTTGCGATCGAGGTCGAGGGAGCCACGGGCGGCCACCCGGCGCACATCCACAACGGGACGTGCGACGATCTCGACCCGAATCCCCTCTATCCGCTGACGACGGTTGACGAGAATGGCACAAGCGAGACCGATGTGCCGTATACCCTCGATGATTTGCTGGCAACCCCGACGGCGATCAACCTCCACGAGTCGGATACGAACCTCGGGACATATATCGCGTGCGGGAACATCGCCGGAGAGCCTGTCAGCGCGGGCGCAGAGGATACCAGCGCACAGGAGGAAGGCGTTGGCGGTGGGACGACGCCACCGACAACGGGCGTGGGCGTGCTCGCTGGCACCGAGGGCGGTCTGTCGCTCTGGATCGGCCTGGCGGCGCTTGCTGGCGCGGCACTTGCCGGGGGAACGGTGCTCCGGCGGCGATCATCGGTCCGCTAAGAACGCGATGCACCGACGCCGGGGCGGCTATCGAGCAGCCCCGGCGTGACGGCCGTCTTCTCAACCCGCCCAAAGGATCAAGCCGGACCGTTCATCAGCGATCATCAGCGGTCCGGCGGCTCGTAACGCTGATTGCTGATCGGAGCCGGGCGATGCGCCACCCGGCCGAAGCTCTCACGGACCCATAACACCGAGGCCGCCAGCATCGATCCACAGGTGTTGGAGATCAGGTCGTGGATGGTGTCTAGGCGGCTCTGCACACGATTGGTGCCGAAGAGCACGTCGCCATAATGCTCGTACGCTTCCCAGCCCAACCCTGCAACGAGGAAGCTGATCATGACCGCCGCGGCCAAGCGCCTCCCGCTGCTGAGCGTGATTTTCTGGCGGCGGTGGAGCACGCCGAGAATGTCATAGGTGACGGCAGCGGCCGTGGCGCCACTCGCAAAGTGGATGAGCTTATCGTAGAGATCGAACGTGTGGTAGAGGTCCTCGGATGTGCCAAGCACATCGGCAGCCGCAATCACCGCGATCAGAAGGTGGGTCGGCCAGGAGAGGCCACCGTCGCGATGGAAGGCCGTTTCCAGCGTCAGCACCGTCACCAAGATGACCCCAATTTGAGCGACGTGAAATCCCCAGTAATTGGTGAATCCTGGCGCGAGCAACTCCCCCAAGAGCAGGTAGATCAGGATGACGAAAAGCGCCAGCGTTGACCGGCGCCCTTTCGTCGAAAGGACGAGCATTTCGACAAGAGCGCGCGCCATCCGATGCACAACGCTGTGCTGATCTCCCGTGGCTGCCTTCACGGTTCCCCTCCCGGCGACTGCACCCCCCGTGTATGAGCAGGATCCCGAGCCTGTGACAGGAAGAACGTACACGCCAAGGAGTGGCAGATGCAAGAGGGATCGGCCCGCGATTCGTGAGCAGGGTCTCTTCGGCAGTGCATCCGGCCGTTACATCTCACAGCGGAGATCGAGACGGCCGAGACACCCGGCTATCGCGCCTCCGCTGTGACCATGGACCGGACGTGCGTGTGCGCGGCTACGGTGTTTCCGTTGCGGCCGGCTCCACCGTCGGTGAGGGCTCCGCCGTTGGCTCTTCGATCACTGGCGTCTCCGTCAACTCCGGCGCTGGTGTCTGGGTAGGCTCAGTCACCGGCGTCTCGGTCGGCGTCGCGGTCGGCTCCTCGGTCGGCTGCGTCGTGGCCGAGGGTTCGGGAGTCGACGTGGCTTCCGGCGTGGGCTCCGGTGTCGGCGTCTGAACTTCCGAAGTACTCGATGCCAGAACGGTGAACGGCGCCTTATGGTCGCCGGTCGGGCTGAGACCGCGAACGTAGGCCTTGCCAGGCACGGCAAAATCCGGCACGGTGATCAACGTGCGCATGCTGCCAGTGCTGCCCGTGTCCCGCGTCTTGATCGTGACCCAGTCCTCACCTTGCGGCCATTGAATCTCGATCGTCTCATTCGCGCCGTAGCCGCGGGCAGTGACGGTGACCCGGCTGCCGATCTGCCCCTCGCGCGGAGACAAATGCACCCGTGGGATCACCTCGAATTGGGTCTCCGCGGAGACAGAGCCGGCAACGGCGCGCACGGTGTGCATGCCCTTGACCGATGGAGGAATCTGGACATCACCGCTCCCCTGGCCCGAGCCATCGGTGACGATGGTGGCACGCTTCGTGCCGTCCCATTGAATGGCAACAGAGGCATTTGGCGGGAAATGGCTGAGAAAGACCGTGAATGACGTGGCAACCGAGCCGCGGTAGCGTGACAGCGCGATCTCTGCTGGATCCGGCGCTGGGCGCTCAAGCGTCAGGACTTCTTGATCGACCCATCCACCCGCGTACGTGGTGCTGTAGACGGGCACCCAGCGCTGGCCAGTGGCTGCGACAGTCTCGGCGCTGACTGTCATGACGGCCCCGGCTGGAACATAGCCGATGACGCGTTGGGGGAGCCCAGGGCTGCGACGAAGATCGGACCCCTGCATGAAGCGGACTTGATCGCCGGTGCGGAAGCGGGCCTCGGGCGGATTGCCTACTGGCGCCGGATCCAAGTACCGACCGTTGAAGTAGCCTTCGTAATTTTGGCTGGTGTACGTCAGGACGTAATACCACTCCTCGCCATCAACGATCCGCGGCGCACCCGTGATTGCGCAGAGGGTGCCAGCGGGCAGCCGGGCATAGGATGAGGCCGTTGGACTCGGCGCGCTGCGAAGGTACAACTGCCGGTCGGTAATAACGTTGTCACCAATGCCATACCGGACATTCGGTGGTGGCGGCACCTCCGAATCTGGCGGGCTGTCTGTCGAGTTGAGCACCTCCGCGACCGCGTTGCGAATGGTGGGGAGGGAGTTCCATACGCCGTCGCCTGGGCACGTTGACTGGTTTACATCGCGATGACCGGCGATGGTCGGCAGATTGTATGCCTCGTGGAAGGTTGACCGCCCGAGCGGGTCAAGATTGCGGCCAACCCAGGCAATGATGGCGATCAGCGCAGCTTGCCCGTCTTCCGAGAATCTAGAGAAGCTGTAATCGCCGATGGCGCAGATTCCCGACGAGCCCCACGCGTACTGGTAGGCATGGCCGCCGACGACATTCTCGCCGCCATACCGGCCCTCGAAAATATGCCCCCAGGCACTGACCAGATAGTTATATCCAATATCGCCCCAACCCAGCGTGATCGCATGGTAGTAGTAGATCGAACGCACGACGGAAAACGGCTCCGCGCCATTATGCGACGCCGTTCCCGAGTGGTGAACGATGATGTGCTCGACGCGCTGGTATTCCCGTGGCCAGACCTCGCCGTATTGATCGAACCGGTAAGATTCGTCCGCGCCCCAGCCAGCCCGGGAGACGATCGCGGGCTTTTGAAGCGTTGGCAAAGCAGCCGCCGTCACGGCATCACCGGCCGTCGGCCCAGCCGTGGCATCGATATACGTCAGGGCAAAGCCGGGAACGATGATCGGGTTTCCGGCGGCGTCAAGGGTACGGTAGCGAACAAAGCGCGATCCACCGGTGAAAATGAGGTTGGTGAAGATCCGGTTGTTCCGGGTTGGCCGCCCGATGTCTTCGAGGGCGGCGCCGACGACGATTGGGCTGCTGAACGTGCGGCCATCGCTGCTGAAGCTAAGCTCGACAAGCGGCGTGATTCCAGCGGCCTCGTCCCAATGCGCGCCGATGGCATAGAACGGAAACTGTGCCTCAACGAGCCGCGGTGCTCCTGCTTCTGCCGCGGAAATTCCCCCGGTTTCGCTGGATTCATACCAGTCATAGGCCAGTGTCTCCCCGGCTGGCGCTGGCTCATCCTGCGCGATGGCCCGAAGAATGCGCTGCTGACCGAATCCTCCGGTGGCGGCGAGTGCTGCAACACTCGCTGCTGCCTTGACGATCACTCGTCGGCTGACCCGCCACGAAGCTTGGCGGCACGATGCCACGTCGTGCTGGTGCTTGTTCACGGCCCCTTCCCTCTCTTTGCTCCCCACGTCACACAATGAGGGGAGAGCGCCTGCGGGATGATGTCCGGCAGAGCCGTCTCGACCCCCGAGCCACGTGGTACGCCTAGGCTACACCGCTCCCGGCGCTCAGGCAAACCGCTGGAGCCTGAACCATTGAAACATGCATGGCTGTTGAGATGATCGAAGAGCCGTACAATCACGACGGTTGGCTACAGGAGCTATGGAGAAACGGAATGGTGATGAAGGATTACCGGCGTTACAGTTACTGGCTGGAGACCTGCGACGATGATCTCACACCACGTCCGCCACTTCCCGGAACCGTGGATGCCGACATTGCCATCCTCGGAGCAGGGTATTCGGGATTATGGACCGCGTATTACTTGTTGAAGCGCCAGCCGTCGCTGCGCGTCGTGATTGTCGAGCGGGAGATTGCCGGCTTTGGCGCTTCGGGGCGGAACGGCGCTTGGTGCACGTCTGGTTTCCCGACAAGCCTTGGGCGGCTGGCCGAGCGATACGGGCGAGATGCCGCGGTTGCCACGTATCGCGCCATGGCAGGCGCAGTCGATGAGGTCGGCAGGGTCGCGGCCGCTGAGGGATTGGACATCCACTGGACGAAGGGCGGCGCGCTGATGGTCGCCCGCGGAGCGCATCAACGGCCAGTCATCGAGGCCACAGTACGCACATTCGAGCGCCTCGGGCTCGGAGACCGTGTGGCATTGCTCGACAAAGCCCAGACTGATGAGCGCGTCCGCATCACGCACACCGTTGGTGCCTTGCTCATGCGCGACACGGCGACCATTCATCCCGGACGGCTAGTGCGCGGGCTGGCGCGCGTAGTTGAGCGCATGGGAGCGACGATCTACGAGCAGACACCGGTGACGGGATACACCACTGGCGCCTATCCGGTGCTGCACACGGATCGTGGACACGTTCGGGCCAGGACGATCGTGCTGTGCGGCGAGGCGTATCTCTCGCAACTGCCACCGCTGCGCCGGCAACTCATCCCCATCTACTCGCTGATCACACTCACGGAGCCGCTCTCCGAGGCCGATTGGCGGGAGATTGGGTGGGAGGGTCGGGAGTGTATCGATTCCTGCCGTCTGACCGTGGACTACCTCTCCAAGACGCTCGATGGCCGCATCCTCTTCGGCGGCCGCGGAGCACCGTATCACTTCGGCTCAGCTATCCGCGATGAGTTTGACCGGCATGGTCCCACGCATCACATGTTGCAGCATCATGTCCGGACATGGTTCCCCTGCCTCAAGGATGTGCGCTTCACCCATACGTGGGGTGGCCCACTCGGCTGGCCGCGTGACTTCATGCCTACGATTGGCTACGATCCCCGCCTCAACCTCGCGACGAGCCGCGGGTATACCGGCAATGGCGTGGCCACGGCCAACCTCGGCGGGCGCATCCTTGCCGATCTGATCACCGGGGTTGATTCCGAGGTCACGCAGTTGCCGTGGGTGAATCACCACTCGCGCAATTGGGAGCCGGAGCCATTTCGCTTCCTTGGCGTGCGCTACGTGCAGCGCGCCTTTCTCAAGTTGGATGAGCAAGCGGAGCGGACTGGACAGCCGCCGAGCGGAAAGAGCCTGGCAGAACGCCTCACGCGGCACTAGCCTGCTGCGCCGGCCGGACGCGCCTATCACGTCTCGTGGCATCTTCGGTCATTGCGCCCGTTGCGCGGGTTTGAATCCCTGCGGCAGCAAGCTCACTACCTTGCAGACGATCGTCGGCACGGAGACAGGGAGCGCAACGCACCTCCGGCCTCGCGCGGGGCGACCGTCTCCTCTCTCGCGTTGCTCGGGACACGGCTCACCACGCAGACCAAGCCCCCTGAAGGGACTATCGGATATCGTGTCCGGAGAACGATCCGGCTTTCGCCGGCTTTGTGCTCTCAGCGCGGGGCTAAAGACCCCGCGCGACAGGGCTAAGCGCCACCCGAGCCTGTGGGGAAGACGTTGCCTCGGCTCAGCCTCGCGCGATGGCCAGCATCGCCCGTCCGGCGTCGGGCATCCGCGCGTCCCGGCGCATAAAGGGTCGGCGCGCTGCATCGCGCCCCTACGATCCCTGACGGCTGTTCGCTCGTAGTCCAAAGCTCAAAGCTCGTAGCTCACCTCTCCCCAGCCCCTAACCCCCAGCCCCCATCTGACCCCTGACGGCTGATAGCTCACCACTCGTAGCTCGTAGCTCGTTGCTCCAGGCCCCACGCGCATGGGCTGATCCCTGTCCCAAGCTCCGCTCATCATCCGGGTTCAGCGGCCCTCCGCACTACTCTGATACATACTACTCAACTCTCATGAATCCAACATGTCATCCTTGTCGTAGAACAGCATGGACAACAGGGAGACAGCGGATTGCCCTGTCGGTCTCCGCATGGTGATCACGTCTTGAGCGAAGGAGGTGATGGGTGATGACGAAGCTCATGCCACTGACTGAGTTTGAGACGTTGCGCCAGACGATGGACCGGTTCATGGACGAGGTCTTCGCGAGCGCGCCGATCCGGACGATCTGGTCTCGCAGTTGGATCGGTATGCCGCTGGATGTCTACGCGACGGACGATGCGGTGGTGATTCGGGCGGCGTTGCCTGGGATCAAGCCGGAGGACCTGTCGATCTCCGTCTACGAGAACACGGTGACGCTGTCCGGCACGATCGCTGGCGCGGATGTTCCAGCGGATGCGGTCTGGTATCTGCGGGAGATTCCGACTGGTACGTTCCGGCGCGCGGTGACGCTGCCGTTCCCGGTCGATGCTGATCATGCCGAGGCGACGTTTGAGCACGGCGTCGTTCGCGTGACGCTGCCGAAGGCTGCCTCCGCGAAGCCGCGCAAGATCGCGATCACGAGCGGCGAGCAGCCGAAGGCGGTCGGCGCTGGCGCGAGCGTTGCGGCCTAGACCGCCTCGGCGCAAGGCTGTGGCATGTGGGCTCTGCTCGATGCATGTGGTGAGGTAACCCTCGTGCGTGGCGTTGGTGCCCACGCACGAGGCAGATGAGCAAGGGAGGTATGCAGCGATGGAGATTGGAACCTTTCTCCTGATGCTTGGCCTTGCCTACGCCGCTGGCGTCCTGTGGTATGACCTCCTTCCGGGGCGGCTCCCAGAGCGCGCATGGCGAGTTGCGGCTTATCCGTTCCTTGGGATCTTCACGGCCGAGGCACTGCTGCCCAAGGTGTACGAGAGTGACCCGACCTTTGGCGGCATTCACCTGGTTGCGGCGGCGGTCGGATCCCTGGTTGCGGTGATCGTCGACTGGATTGTGACCGGTGTCCGCCAGCCAGCGGTGGCCTCTCCGGAGCCACGACTGGAGGCGCGCGCGGCGTAGCCACGGCGTAGCCCGGTAACGGCCACGCCGAGGACGTTTTCACCAGCAGTTGTGACGCCGAGCCTACCTGAGCGCCAGCGTTGGGTAGGCCGTTAGGCGTCGTTTTTGTCCGGCGATGAATCTTGCGGATAACATCAGACGTATAGTTATGTAGAGAGCGGAGGCAGATCCCCCTTCCCTCCCCTCCGCTCTCCGATCCCCCCTGCCAGAGCGCCGCTCGCCAGCCGAGCGGCGCTCACCTCTTCTCTGAGGATCGTTGTCCATCCAGCCGAACGTGAGCCACACTGCCAACTTGCGGTGCACTTCCTGCTGTATTTTGGGCGCAGGGAGCGATCCCTCCGGGAACGCCCTCTCAGGACCGGCGACGGTGGGCTCCTTGTCGCGAAGCAGTCCGCCTCCTACTCGGCGGGAGGGGCTTCTAGCCGGTACCCAAGACCTGGGAACGTCGTGATGAGCTGCGGTGTGCTCGGATCGGCTTCGAGCTTGGCGCGCAAGCGGCTGACCCACGTGCGCAGATAGTGGGCCTCGTCGCGAAACTCCGGTCCCCAGATGCGGGTGAGCAGCTCGGCGTGAAGCATAACCTTGCCGACGTTGCCGGCGAGCTGAGAGAGGAGCTCCCACTCCGTCCGGCTGAGGCGCACCTCTTCGCCGCCGACGAGCACGCGCCGGCGCTCAAGGTCGATCTCTACGCCCGGATACTTCAGCGTGGCCCTGCCGCTAATCGGCGCCGCGCCAGCCGTTCGCCGGAGTACGGCGGCCACCCTGGCCGAGAGCTCATCGGGATTGAACGGTTTCGTGATGTAATCGTCGGCGCCGCTGTGAAATCCCTTCAGCCGATCAGCGTCGCTTGCGCGGGCAGTCAGCATAATGACCGGCACCTGGCTTTCTGCTCGAATCCGTCTCAGGGTTTCAAATCCATCGATCCCGGGCATCATCAGATCGAGAATGATCAAATCGGGGCGCTCGTCTTCCAGGATCTCTAGAGCTTCCTCGCCCCGGCTAGCCGTGATCACCGCGTAGCCATCGGCTTGCAGCTTCGTACGCACGAGCCGCACGATGGCTGGCTCATCATCAACAACGAGAATCAAATGTTTGCGCATAGAACCTCCGGAAACTCCGGTCTCGCTCCTCTCATTCCATCTTCAGGGTTGTAGAGATCGTCATCATGCTGGCGTCGAGCATCAACGACCGGCATGGCAGGATGCACGCTTCCGCCACGCCATACGAGCTTAGTTTTCCTCCCAATCGCGAGCGATCGGAAGTTTGATAGTAAAGGTAGCGCCCTGGCCGGGACCGGCGGAACTCGCCGAAATCGATCCTCCTTGGGCTTCCATCAAATGCTTGCTAAGATACAGACCGAGCCCCATGCCGCGGATCGTCGGTGGCGCCCCTGGGCGGCGGAACCGCTCAAATACTTGCCCAACAAGGTCGGAGGCGATGCCCACACCCTTATCAGTAACATGGATCGCCACGATAGGATGTTCCACCGAGGCGGTGATGCGAATCTCGCCTCCATCCGGTGAGTATTTTACGGCGTTTTCAAGAAGATTCCGCAGCACCTGACTGAGGAGATTGGGATCGGCTTCAACTGGCGGCAGATCTGCCGGCAAATCGACGACGATAGTGTGGCGAGTGGTGCGCCGGCCGACCTCGGCGGCGACGCGCGCAGCCACGGGCTTGATGAGAACAGGCTCGGTGTTGGGTTCCAGCCGCCCAGCTTGGATCGAGGCCAAACTGAGCAGATTAGACAGCATCTGGTCGAGCCGCTCGCTCTCCGCAACAATATCCGCCAGAATCGCGCTTCTCGTATCAGGATCGAGGTGCTCGCCCTCGTTCGCCAAGAGATGCGCCCCGCCGTAGATTGTCGTTACCGGCGTCCTCAGTTCGTGCGACACCAATGAGATAAAGTCATCTTTCAGTTGCTCGGCCTCGCGGAGACGGGTGATATCTTGCAGCACGACGACCGCCCGCACGATCTCGCCCCGCGCATCACGGAGAGGATTTGCCTGAACCAAGACCGGGAACCGGCGCCCATCCCACCGCTCGACGATAAGCTGCCGGTTGCGAATAGTCTCCCCGCGCAGGGCGCGCATCCCTGGGCGACTGTCGTTGTGCAGGGGCGTGCCATCACCTTGTAGCAACCGGTAATGCCGGCCATGGATGGGGATCGTGCTGATCGGGGCAGCCGGTCCCAGGAGCATCTGCATGGCGGAATTGTTCGCGAGCTCACACGTGGCATCGGGCAGAGACTGAATGAGGACGGCCGATGGGAGGCTATCGAGGATAGCGCGGATTTGATCGCGTTGCTCTTCGGCTTGGAGCCGGCTAATTTCTAACTGGCGATAGAGATAGGCCCGATCGATCGCTGTTGCCGCGTGGCCAGCGAGAATCTGGAGCACTTCCAGATCTTCTTCATCGAATGGGTGCCCGTCCAAGCGCTCGGTGAGGTACAGATCGCCGAGCGTTCGCTGCCCTTGCTTGATTGGCACACCAATCAAGGTTTTCATCTTCGGATGGTTCGGCGGGAAGCCAACCGAGCGGGGATCTGCCTCGATATCGGGGACGAGCAGCGGCTCGCCTTTCTCGATCAGGACCTTGAGAAGCCCGTGACCTTGTGGCGGTGGGCCAATCGCTGCGCGCTCCTCGGGAGTAATACCAGACGTGATGAATTCGACAATGCGGCCCGTGCTATCGGCCACTCCCAGCGCAGCGTACTTCGCGGGCACCACCTCCCGTGCCAGATCCACAATGCGTTGCAGCACTGCGGGAAGATCGACCTCCGACGCCACCGCGAGGGCCGCCACGTACGCGGCAAACGCTCGCTCCCGGCGCAGACGGGCGGCTTCATCGTTCAAGTTGAGAGCTGGTCCCCGCGATTGCGTATCGAGTGTTGATGTCACCGCGCATCCCTGGCTGCACGAGCCGGCTCGTTTGTGGATCAGGATACCACGTCCACGATAGGGGCCCCATGCCCCAGGTGCACGCCAAACGTCAGCGAAGCCGGGAGGCACCACCAGCTGATGGGTGGTCCCCTGTCCCCGCCATGGTATCGGCCCGAACGATCATGACCGGAACCAGCGCATGCCGCACCACGTCTTCCGCGACACTACCGAGCAGCCACCGAGAGAGGCCTCCCCGACCGTGTGAGGCCATGACAATGACATCCCCCGGCTGCGTCGCTGCCACAATCTCCCGCGCGACCAGCCCTGATCGGACGGCGTAGGCAACGCTCACGCCCTTCGCGCAGAGCTGGTCGCAAGTCTCGTCCAGATACGTCGCCGCTTCCGCGTGCTCCGCAGCCAGTACTGGTTCGACAGAAGCATATTCCAGTGCGAGACCATACGGTCCGTAGTGCTCGAGCCTGGTGAAGTCCACCACGCGAAGCAGCACGATCGGTGCATGAGCCAGGCGAGCCAGCTCTTCGGCCGCGGGCAGCGCAGCCTCTGCAAGCCTTGAGCCATCAAGCGGCACAACAATCCGGTGAAACATTTGCATCCTCCACGGCTCTTGCACGAGCCACCATCACCCCCTGCGCATTCCTGAAAGCGCGCCGTAACGAGCGCATGACGGAGAGATTGCCAGTATTGCAAGGGAGTCTCACCGTGCTCTCCCGGTGAAACTAGATCGTGTTGCGTGCCTGTAACAACCTGCCAGCTTGTGGTACCTCCTTGGTGCGGCGCCGCTAGTACAGTGCGATTGCTCCTCGATGCTTGGCGTGCACGGAGGTACTCAGCATGGTCGAGCCTGCGGCATTGAGTCACCCACCCTTGGTGGCATCGCTGCTCAAGCCTGAAGCGTATCCTTGGCGGCCGGACCGCGTCGAGTTGATCGAGACGCACATCTCCTGGGTCTTTCTCGCTGGCGACCGCGTCGTGAAGGTCAAGCGTCCCGTTCGCTTCCCGTTCGTTGACCACACGACGGTGGACCGGCGCCGGCATTCCTGTGAGGAGGAGGTCCGGCTGAACCGGCGCCTGAGCTCGGGCGTCTATCTGGGCGTCGTCTCCATTGTGGAGACCGAGGCCGGTTACGCTGTGGATGGCAAAGGTCAGCCCGTGGAATGGGCTACCCTCATGCGCCGCCTTCCTAACGACCGGATGCTCGATGTGCTCCTCAAGCGTGGCGAGCGGCACGAGGAACTGGCGGAATGGCTGGCGCGCCGCCTCGTGCCGTTTCACCGGGAAATGGCAGGGAATTGCGGCAACGAGCCCTATGGCCGGGCGAGCGCGCTCGCTGCGGTGCTCACCGACAACTTGGCCGAGCTTGAGCCTTTCGCAGGACGATTTTTCGGCCGGGAGCAGGAACGTCTGATTGCCGAGGCGATGCGCCGCTTTCTCACGGAGCAGGCAGCACTTCTGGAGCGCCGGGTGCGCGATGGCTGGATTCGGGATGGTCATGGCGATCTCCGGGCAGAGCACATTTGCGTCGAGGAGCCGGGAGTGATCCAGATCATTGATTGCGTGGAGTTCAGCCCGGCGATCCGCTGCGCCGACGTGGCGAGTGACCTCGCGTTTCTGCTCGTGGATCTGGACCGGCTGGGGGCTGGATTCGTCGCCCAGGAGCTCCTGGCAGCTTATCGCGCCGGTGGTGTGGATCTGCCACCGCACCTTATTCGGCTCTACCGGGCGCACCGGGCTCTCGTACGGGTGAAAATCTCCTGCCTCACCCTGGTCAGTCAGCACCAGCCGCACCCGGATTTGCCCGGAGAGATTGCCAGATTTCTCAACATCGCGACGCAAGCGGCGCTAACAGTTCACCCTGTGCTGCTCATCATGACGGGTCTCAGTGGAACCGGAAAGTCGGTGGTCGCGCGCGCGTTAGCCGATGCCTTGGGCGCGGCGCTCTTTGCATCAGACGCGGTGCGCAAAGAGCTAGCGGGTGTTCGCGGGCACGCACCAGCGGCCTGGGAAGAGGGCATCTATCAACGTGCGTGGACCGAGCGCACCTACCAGCGGCTCATGGAACTCGCGCGCGGGACTTTGGCGACAAGACAGCCGGTCATCCTGGACGCCACCTTTCTCGAAAGCGAGTACCGACACCTAGCCGCGCAGGTCGCTCGC
This sequence comes from Thermomicrobiales bacterium, assembly GCA_042408955.1. Taxonomy (GTDB): domain Bacteria; phylum Chloroflexota; class Chloroflexia; order Thermomicrobiales; family UBA6265; genus CALGSZ01. Next base: position 9,450 of record JBHOQQ010000185.1, on the reverse strand, counting down.
GAGTCCGGCGTGCCATTGGTGATCGTGGAAACGCGGTGTGACGAGGATGTGGTCGTCGAGCGGATCACTCGTCGTGCAGCCGAAGCTGGAGCGATCTCCGACGCGACACTTGCGATCTACCAGGCACAGCGGCAGCGGCTGGCAGCGCATCCTCCAGCGGTTCCGGAAGGTGCGCTGGTGTTTCACGTCGATACCACGCGAGACGATCCAAGCCGGCTCGATGGCCTCTTCGCCGGCTTGGCCAAGACAGGGGTCATTGAGGCCCGGCTTCCCGAACATTGAAAAGAACAGGGGAAGACACCAGGAGTCGGGATTGTAGGGGCAGACCGCCGTATCAATCCCCTCTCAGCCATCAGGATGAACACGATGCCGCGCGCTTGTCTATCAGCATTCGGCTGACACCTGATGGCGGAGACCTGGTGGCTGAAAGCTCAGCGCGCCGAGATTGAAGCTCGGAAATTGCCTGACCCCTGGCTCCCCGATCCTTGTCTTCTGACGCTGTCTACCTCGCTACAGCACCGATTCAACCGTGACAGACGAGGGCGGTGGCGCCACGAATGGTGGCACCCTCTGCTCGGCAGGCGTGGGGCTGGGACCGGAGGGCACCGCTGAGACGCGCAAGACCGGCGCGGCGCCAGAAAGGAGCAGCCGGCGACCAGTCTCTCCGAATGGCCGATGGGGTGCGACACCAAGCACCACAAGCGGTGCTGGCCGCCGTTGAATCTCTGCTAGGAGTCGCGTCAGCGGATCACCGACGACCGTGACAAGCTCCGTGGTGGGCGGAAGTCCATGCTTGCGCACCACGCTTTCCAAATAGGCTCTGGCATCGTGTTGCGCTTGCGCAAGCTCGGCCGGTGACCACGCAGGTGGTGGCAAGGCTGGACCACCATGGCTCGGATGACCCGGCGGTGGCTCTGGCCGGGGGATGACACGAACCAGGACGAGTGGACAACCGTGCCGGAGGGCTTCTTCGGCCGCGTACGGCACAGCAGCCTCCGCTTCCGCGGTGCCGTCGAGCGGAACCAGAATCGTGCCAAACATGACTCCGCCCCCCATCGTGCTCCACCAACGCCCGTAACGGCCCCACATACACATAGGATGGCAAATCAGTGTCTACAGAGCCATGTCAGACAGTCACATCGTGTTGCAACTGCGCAACATTGCTCGCTGCAGAACACGTGCCATCTTGGAGATCAGCGAGATGGCGACGTGGTAGTCATCATTGCGCCAACACCTCCGCGAGCTGCAAGAGCTCCGTGGGCACTTTCATGCAGGGTTGGATCGCCTCCGTCATCGGCACGAGGCTGATCCGCCCTCGGGCCAGCCCGGCGACGACGCCGCTCTCCCCAGCAACGAGCGCGTCGACCGCGGCCGCCGCGGAGCGCGTTGCCAGCAACCGGTCAAACACGAGGGGAGAGCCTCCGCGCTGCACGTGACCAAGGACCGAAAGCCGCGCCTCGTATCCCCCTGGCTCCTGGTTCAGCCGCTCGACGACGTCCGTCGCCTTGGTCGGGCTTCCTTCAGCGACAACCACAATAAAGTGCGATTTCCCGCGGGCATAGGCTGCCTGAACAGCCTGGGGAATCCGCTCCAGCGGATATGGCACTTCTGGTGTCAAGATCACCTCGGCGCCGCTCGCGAGACCGGTCATGAGAGCGAGATACCCGCTTTGCCGTCCCATCACCTCGACGACGAACGCCCGGTGATGGGACGACGCTGTGTCGCGCAGCCGGTCGATCATCTCCAGCGCCGTGTTGAGCGCCGTGTCCACTCCGATAGTCGTGTCCACGCCATTCACGTCATTGTCAATGGTCGAAGCGACGCCAACGGTAGGGAACCCGGCCTGGTGCAGCGCCAGCGCGCCGCTTTGTGAGCCGTTGCCGCCGATGACGACCAGACCATCGATCTGGCGCGCTCGGAGCTGGTCCAGCGCACGTGCTTGGCCCTCGGGCGTGCGAAACTCCGGCGCGCGTGAGCTGCCGAGCACCGTACCGCCACGCGTCAAAATCCCGCCCACCGCTCGGTTATCGAGGGGCAGAAAATCGCCTGCCATCAATCCGCGATAGCCGTTGCGCACGCCGACTGTCTCGACGCTCGCGGCGGAAGCCTTCCGCGTCACGGCGCGGATCGCGGCATTCATCCCAGGCGCATCACCGCCACTCGTGAGGACAGCAAGGCGCTTGATCGTCGGCATCGCTTACTCCTCGGGAGCTGCCATGGGAGCAGGCAGCGTCTCGGAACCTAAGTCAAGCTCGACACGCTCGAAACCGTCCTGGAACCGGATGCGCTCTGGCAAGCCCAGATCGCGCAGCAAGTTGAGCATGCGGATATTCTCCGGCAGGACAAGCGCGTACAAATGACGGATGCCGCGACGCCGGGCGGCGTCGACAAGCCGCCGGGTCAAAGCGAGCCCCAACCCGCGGCCTTGCCAGGCGTCGGCGACGACGGCAGCATACTCTGCCTGGTCCGAATTTGCATCGCGGTCGAACCGCGCCACGGCGATGAGCTCGCTCGGATTGCTCGGGTCGAGGGCGACCAGGGCGACGCGATTCACTCCGTCGACGTTGGCGAAGCGGTGTGCTTGGGCATCGCTGAGGACTGGCATGACACCAAAAAAGCGTTGATAGATGGACCGCTCGGAGAGTCGCGAATGGAAGCGCTGGAGCGCGGGAGCGTCGTCGGGCTGAATGGGGCGAAAGCGCACGCGCGTGCCATCAAGCAAGGCAATCTCGCCGGTGTCCGGCGAGGTCGTGGCGTCCATGCACTCATCCTCCAATGGTCGTGCCGATCGCCTTACCAATCCCGAAGGTGATCGCAGCTGCGGCGAGACCAATAAGGACCTGGCGCACGCCAGAGTACAAGGCATTGCGACCGGTTATCACCGTGATACCGGCACCAATCATGAACAGTGCGACGATGCTGAAGGCGATGCTCAGTGTCACTGCCCAGGTGCTGCTGCCAAAGATAAATGGGATAACTGGCACAATGGCTCCGGCAGAAAACAAGAGGAAGGACGTGATAGCCGCGACCCAGGCAGATCCGCCCAGCTCTCTGGGGTCAACCCCAAGCTCTTCGCGCGCCATCGTGTCCAAGGCTGCCACCTCGTCCTGAATGATGCGCGTGGCAAGCTCGCGCGCCCGCTCGGGAGGAATGCCTTTCGCTTGGTAGATCAGGGCGAGTTCTTCCGCTTCTTCCCCTGGCACCATCATGAGCTCTTCACGCTCGATCCGGATCTGATGCGCGTACAACTCGCGAGCGCTCTGGACGGAGAGCCACTCGCCAAGCGCCATCGACAGCGACCCGGCAAGCAACCCAGCCAGCCCGGTAATGAGAATGCTGCGCCCGGAGAGATCCGCGCCAGCAACTCCCATGACAAGGCTTGCGTTCGAGACGAGTCCGTCGTTCGCGCCAAGCACCGCCGCGCGCAGGGCATTACCACCCGTGGCTCGGTGCCGCCCTTCGATTTGAGCGATGACGCTTCCCGCGAGTCCAGAACGCGTCGCGCCGATTGCCTGGAAGAGCCGGGCGTGCGACCATTCGTCGCTTGGAAGACCTTCCGCGCTGGCATCAGCCTGTCCACGGTACCTGCTGGCATCGGCTTGTTCGCGCGCGCTGATGGTGGGCAGGACAAACGCTGGCCCGAAGCGCCGGGCGAGCCAGATCAGCACGCGTGTGCGCCACGAGGGCCGGGTGGGTAGCTCAGCCACACCGGCTTCCCGGAGCTTGGATCGCCACAGATCCGCATGTTGTTCCTCGGCAGCGGCGAGCCGCGCATACACTTCGGCAAGCGCCGGATTTTGCTCGATCTGGGCAAGCGCTTGATAGAGGGCGGTGCCATCAATCTCTGCCTGAAGATTCTCGCGATAGCGAGCCTCGGTTCGTGAATCCATTGCGCTCCGATCCGTTGCTCGTGACTCCGCTCGCGATACTTCAAGGATCGCATGGCAAACCGCGCACGGCTAGCTTGATGCAACGTCTAACTTCAGTCGCCGTGCATGCGGGCTCATGCCGAGGGGGCGTGCCGTCCCCGCAGCACCTGGCATGAGCCCAAAGCAGAGGTCGTGCGCCTATTCCTCGACGATGAGCGCGGTCACCATGCCGAACATACCCGTCGGGCCTTCGGCGTGGGTAAGCACGTGGCAATGGAAGGCCCAAACGCCAGGCTCCGTTGCCTCAATGATGACATCCCACCGCTGGCCAGGAGCAATGTTGAGCGTATCGCACATGTACGGCTGCGGAAGCACATACCCATCCTGAGCGATGACCTTCATCGGCATGCCGTGTAAGTGCATCGGATGGATCATTAGCCCCTCATTCATGTAACGGACGAGCACCTTTTGCCCCTTCTTGGCGACGAGTGGCTGCGTGGCCGGGAAGCTCTTGCCGTTGAGGGTGTATCCACCGATCGGCCCATCGTTGAGGATCATCGTGTACTCGATGTCATAGGCTGGCCGGGTCGAGGGGTCTTTCGGCTCGACGATGAACGCGCCCAGCAGTCCCTTGGTGACTTGGACAGCGGAATTGTGGTGGGACTGGTACATGTGCGACCCGGCGTTGCCCTCGCGCACTTGAAATTCGTAGGTGAACGTCTCGCCTGGCTTGATCGGCGGCTGGGTAATGAAGGGGACTCCGTCCATGGCATTGGGGACAACAAGGCCGTGCCAGTGCACCGCGGTGCTCTCGGGAAGCTCGTTGGTAACAAGAACGCGCACCTTGTCTCCCTCGGTGACGCGAATCTCAGGGCCAGGCACGACACCGTTGTACGTCCAGGCTTCGGCACGCTGGCCCGGGGCATATTCCCAATTGACGACCTGGCAGGTCAGCCGGAACACTTTTACGTCGCCATCCATTTCGAAGGCGAGTGGCTGACCACCCAATCCCTCGGTGGGTGCCGGAAATGCCTTGACGCCTGCCTCGTGCATGGCGTCCATCTCATCAGGCGTCATCTCCTGAGCCTTTGCCGCTGGAACCGCGGCGGAGCCATGCTCGTGGCTTGCGCTTGCAGCGCGAGCAGTGCCTGTCTCAACGCGGACAGCAACGGGCGCAGCGGCAGTCACTGCTGCCCCCGCTCCAGCGATGCCGAGCGTCCCGAGCAACCGGCGCCGGTTGACCGCGTTTGACAGTAATGAACCCATTGTGACACTCCTTATCTGTGGAGGGCGCATGTCCCAGCGCAGGGCCGCCTCCCCCTCGAATACCAACGGTGTCATCATCGAGCGAGGCTCATCTCAGGGATATGCGCCGTGCCCGGCGGAGTGTTACAGAATCGCGAAAATCCTCACGAACGTGATCGAGGCCAGGGCGAACATCATTGGCTCGTTGACTTTTGCCTCGTGGCTACCGAGGCGATTGATCAGAGCCTCTGGCCAGCGATCCACCACGCTGGTGCTCTCTGAGGATCTCGCTATCGACGGGATGTCCTCGAATGTCTCAGAATCAGCAAGCGGCAACATGGTGCGGTGCGTGAGGAGGCGAAGACGTCGTGGTCGAAGCGAGTAGCAAGCGCTGGCCACCAGTGATGAGCGCCGACGAGGCGGTGAAGCTGGTGAAATCGGGAGACCGGGTCTACATTCATGAAGTCGCGATGACGCCGGTCGAGCTTCTCGAAGCGCTGGCACGGCGAGCGCTCTCCGCGCCTCTCTATAATGTCGAGACGATCTCCCTGCATCTCGAAGGGCCTGCCCCTCATGTGGCGCCGGAGCTTGCCGGTCATATCCGGCATAACGCCTTGTTTGTCGGCGCGAATGTCCGAGATGCAGTCAATGACGGGCGAGCCGACTACACTCCGGTCTTTTTGTCGGAGGTTCCCGCGCTCTTTGCCAGCGGAGTGTTACGGCTAGATGTCGCCTTCCTCCAGGTCTCGCCACCGGACCGGCATGGCTTCTGCCGCCTTGGCACCTCCATCGCGTGCGCCCGCGCCGCCGCCGACTGCGCCCAAACGGTCATCGGCTTGGTCAACCCCCAGGTGCCGTTGACCATGGGCAACTCGGCTGTGCACATCAGCCGGTTTGCGGCGCTCGTGGAAATTGACCGTCCGTTGCTGACGGTTGCCCCGCCGGCGATCGGCGAGGTTGAGCGCCAAATCGGTGAGCACATCGCTGCCCTCATTCCCGACCGCGCGACGCTGCAAACCGGTATTGGGGCTATCCCGGACGCCGTGCTCTTGTGCCTCAAGGATCGCGAGGATCTCGGCGTGCACACGGAGATGTTCAGTGATGGGCTGGTCACCCTCGCAGAGGCTGGGGTGATCACCAACCGCTTCAAGACGACGTGGCGCGGGAGGGTTGTCGCCTCGTTCGCGCTGGGCAGCGAGCGGCTCCTTCGGTTCGTTGACAACAATCCCTTTGTCGAGTTCCATCCCTCAGATATCGTCAATGACACCCGTGAGATCCGCCGGATCGCGGGGATGGTGTCCATCAACTCGGCGATCGAGATCGATCTCACCGGCCAAGTCGTTGCCGACTCGATCGGCGAGCGGATCTACAGCGGGATCGGCGGGCAGATGGATTTCGTGCGTGGCGCCCGGCTTGCCCGGGACGGCAAGGCGATCATCGCGTTGCCTTCGACGGCGAAAGGCGGCACAGTCTCTCGCATCGTGCCACGCATTCAGCCTGGCGCAGGCGTGGTAACGACGCGCGGGCACGTGCAATACGTGGCGACCGAATACGGGGTGGTAAACCTTGAGGGCCAGCCACTGCGCCGGCGGGCTGAGTTGCTGATCTCGATCGCGCATCCGGATGTCCGCGCCGAGCTTTGGGCAGCGGCGCTGAATCGCTGGCATTCCCTCCCATCGGGTGTGCCAACGGGACCGCGCGATGCGGCTAGGCGCAGTAGCCCCGAATCCAGCTAGCCGACGGGGACGCGAAGCGCATAGATCCGGAATTGCACATCAGGATCACCGCTGCCGATGGTGATGACGTATCCATCCTCTGGCGAGCCTTGCACCGCGTCGCTTTCCCGGATGAAATAGGTGTCTGCTCCGCGCGGCAGCTCGGTGAGGCGCAACCGGTACCGGCCATAGGGGAGATCGGTCCACCGGAAGCGCTGCTGGCTGAGCGCCTGGGCATCCTCAAGTGTCAGCGAGGACGCCAATTCCCGGCCGGTCAGGCGAACAGTAAATCCTTGTGTCACGGGTCGGCAGCGCTCAGGGTCCAGGTCATCCTCCGTCATCCCGACCGGGCAGACCAAGACGCGGAACGTGATCGAGCCAGTGGGTTCAGGCGTGGGCGTGCTGGTCGGCTCAGGTGTCGGCGTCGGCGTGGCAGAAGGCGTCGCCGTCGCCGTGGGGGTAGGCGTGATAGTCGGCGTGGCCGTGGCCGTCGGGGTCGGTGTCGCGGTCGGTGTCGCCGTGGCCGTTGGACTAGGCGTCGGCGTGTTCGTGGGCGTTGGCGTCGGCGTTGGTGGTGGGGCCGTGCTCGCAAGATCGAGCGGGATCGCGACCGCGTCCTGTTCCTCGCCATCGGCCGTGACACGGAAAATCACCAACGTGCCGCGCTGCGCGGTTTGAAGGTCATAGGGAACGGCAAGTTGGAATGGCCGCCGAGGGTTTCGGCTGCGGCGAAAGCCGACGGAGCCCTCGACCAGCAGCACATCATCGCGGTCGTACAGGCGGAAGCCGATGGACGTCGTGTCGGAGGGCATGGTGCCGCTTACCTGGATGGGACTCCGGACCGCAGCCCAAATACCCGGTGATTCGACCAGAAGCGTTGGCGTGAACGATGCGTAGTCGTCACGGGTGGCAGGACCGTCAATCACGCGGCCACGCGCATTGAGCGCTTCGAGTGGCTTCCCATTGACGAGGAACTTCACGCGAGTGATGGCGGGGAACTGGGTGAGGGTGAAGACGACCTGAGCCATGCGCCGGGCTTGCAGCGTGGCGTCCTGAGAGCGAAAGCCTCGCAGAAAATCGACCGTTGCCGTGCGGGTGGTTGGGTCAACTTGGACCGGACCGCGCAGCCGCGTATCGGCGCGGATCGCCGTGGTAAGACCGAAGGCGGTTTCGTCCGGTTGCGGTCCGGCCAGCAGCGCTTTCAGCGTTACATCGAAAATGGTTTCACTCAGCGGCTTTTCCACGCGTGTTGCCGGGGCAACCTTGCCGTCGCGCAGAAAATAGACCGCAACCGGCACACCGCCGGTATTTTGGGCGAGGACCTGCCCCGCCGGTTGCGCGTTGAGATACGGAAGCGTGCCAGCTAGGGCGAGGCTGACCAGGCAAACTACTGAGAACATCCACGGCCGTCGTCTCATGAGAAGGCGCCATCCCGTCTTGCCATCATCCGCGCGGCACATCGCGCGGTCTGCGAACCCTTCCTCAGCCTTCAGGGCAAACCGAGCGCGGTGGTGCGACAATTTCGGCGATGCCCAGTTCTGCACAGGAGCTTATGGTAACGCGTGGAGCGGCTGTCAGGCGACGGGGTAGCGGGGATACGCTATCGGCAACGCGCATTTGAGCCACAAGGAGCGATGGAGCACAAGACATGACGGATGACCAAGGGGCACACGGCGGGACGAAGCAGCGCCCGCTGAACGTCGGCATACAGTTGCCTGAAGCGGAGCGGGTGGTGCCCTGGCAAGAAATGGCAGCGATGGCGAGGCTGGCAGAAGATGTCGGCTTTGATTCGCTGTGGATTGGCGATCATTTGATGTATCGCGGACCGGGCGAGGAGCCTCGCGGGCCGTGGGAAGCGTGGTCGTTGCTCGCGGCGCTGGCCGCAGTGACCACGCGCGTGGCGCTTGGCCCGTTCGTCGCCTGCGCGCTCTTTCACAATCCGGCAATCCTGGCGAAGAAAGCGGCGACGATCGACGAAATTAGCGGCGGGCGGCTGATTCTCGGTCTTGGCGCCGGGTGGCACGAGCCAGAATTTACGGCTTACGGCGTTCCCTTCGACCATCGCGTCTCGCGGTTTGAGGAGGCATTTACCATAATTCGGACGCTGTTGCGAGAGGGAGAGATCGACTTCGCTGGCCGCTACTACGCGGCGCGTGATTGTGTTTTGGTGCCAAGGGGGCCGCGACCGGAGGGACCACCCCTGATGGTGGGCTCCCTAGGGGAGCGGATGCTGCGCATCACCTTGCCGCATGTGCAGATGTGGAATGCGTGGTACGCCGATTATGGCAATGACTGGCGGAAACTGCCGGCCATCTTGGAGCGTTTGGACCGCGCGTGCCGGGCCGCCGGCCGTGACCCCGCGTCGCTTCAGCGGAGCGTTGCGGTCTTGATCGCGCTACCGGGTGGGACCGGGCGGTGGAGTGTTGACCCTGCCGACGACCGCGCGGCACCGATCCGGGGCACGCCTGAGCAGATCGCGGAGGAGCTTCGCTGCTTCGCTCGGGTGGGTGTGCAACACGTGCAACTGGTACTCGACCCCATCACACCTGAGGCGATCGAGGCGATGGCGCCGGTGCTTGAGGCGCTGGAGCAGGGGTAGTGGTCAGGAGTCAGGGGTCGGG
>JBHOQQ010000183.1:0-8568 GCA_042408955.1 Thermomicrobiales bacterium | reverse complement strand
CGGGACGAAGGATGCGTCGTGCGTTGAAGTCTGTCCGGTGGACTGCATCCACTCGGATGACACCGCGGACCAATACTTCATCAATCCCGATGAATGCATCGACTGCGGCGTCTGCGCCGAGGTGTGCCCGGTTGAAGCGATCTTCTTTGAGGACGATGTCCCCGAGCAATGGGTCTCGTTCATCGCCAAGAACCGGGACTATTACGCCAACAAGTAGGGACGCAGGCGAGCGCCGGACGCGATCCGGCACGATGCAACGACAACGGCAGTGGGTGATTTCCCCACTGCCGTTCTCGTTGCGCACGATCGGCTGACGAACAGGAACCCGTCCGGCTCTCCGCTCCATTGGCTGAACGGTGCGCTTCCTTCCGGGCCCGCTCGATAATCGCGGCGTGCCGCGGTCAGATGCGCGCTGGGCGGACAGCGATGCCAGAGCGCAAGCTACGACGATCCGTCTGACGATCAGCGGAGAACCCGTCCTGGAGCGCGGGCTGTGGCGACGCCGTTACCGCTGCGACGGCATCGGCCAAGCCGCCGTACAGGCGCTCGACGAGGCCGGGGCGCGGCCGTTCCGTGGCCGGGGCCAAGCCGGGGTCGGCGGCCGGAACCGGTACGGTCTCTGGAGAGACCGGGGGAACTGTCAGGGTCAGCACGTTGATACCGTCATACCCAGTGGCAACCAATAAGGAGTGGATGCGATCCGCCAGCGTTGCCGCCCGTGCCTGCGCTGGCCGGACTGCCGTCGCGGCGGCAAGCGCCCTCCCCAGGAGACTCGGGCCGACGACGATGACATCCTCCGGCGCGACGACGGCGCTCGTGAGGAACGGGCGAACGGGCTCCTGCCCGCCCAGCGGCTCGGCCGGCAGCGCCGCATCATCGAGGTCGTAGCGCGGGTCCCAGGTGCGCAGCGCCGGGAAGGCACACAGCCGGCGCTCCTGCGCGATCACGATCTGACCGGGAGGCGCCAGCGCGACGAGGAGATCGCTACCGGCAAGCGAGACCACGGCCAGGCCGACGCGGACCGGGCGGCGGTCGCCCCGCTCGCGCCAGTGATTGGCCTCACGGACGAACTGGTCCGCAGCGATAAACGCCTCCTTGAGCGCGGATTCGATCCCCCCTGGGCTTACCTCCAGAAAGCCGTGTTTGAAGGCGGCGAGTGCGCCAGCGGCCACCCGCTCGGCCCGGCGCGATGGATCGACCGGCTCGGCAGCGGCGATGACCTGATGCCCATACCGGTCGTGGATACGCAGCAAGAGTTCGTCCTGATTGTTGGAAGGTTCGGTTGGTTCCCGTGAACCGCACGAAGAGCAGGATGGGGACGGCCGGAGTTCTCTCGGGGTACTCATCGCTCTCTTGCGCCTTTGGTTGGCGGATTTAGGCAGGCCAGACTACACCGCGCCCCCACCCTCATACGCGATGTCCTGAACTGCCTCAGAGCCGCTTGTGGCGAGCCGTGAGACCAAAGCAGGATGCTCAATTGGTGCGATGAGTATAGCAACCGACCGTACGTACGTCTAGATGGATTTGCAGGGATTTTAAAGATTGCTGGCGCCGAGGGTGCTGGGAGCCTCCTGGCGCCGTAGTTGCTTGCCACGATCTACTGTGGGGGAAGCGTCATCTCTGAGAAGAGCTCGTCGTCGCCACGTCGCCGGTTGTCGCGTGCAACATCAGAAGGTCGAGCATCCGTGGCTAAGCTTGGCCAGCGGTCTCGCTCGCTCACGGTGCCGCCTGAGCGGACGATCGCTTCAGCGATTTGTTCGGCCAGGTCGGTGCCGCTTTCTCCCAAGCGTTCAACAAGCTCCGCCGCGTAGTACAGGTGATCCAATCCTTCGTTGCGATGACCGTTCGTGCTCAGGAGCAGCCCAAGATTAAGCCGGATGAGCGACTCGCGGCGCACGTCGCCGCGCTGCTGCGCGATGGTAAGGGCACGGCGATAGGTGCTGATTGCGCCGGGGTCGCCGACGGCATGCTGGGCAGTGGCCAAATGCAGCAGGGCGTTGCCGAGGAGCTCCGGCTGCTCGATCGTCTCAGCGAGATCGAGAGCGCGCCGGTAGTGCTCGATTGCGGCATGATCGTCCCGCTGCTGCTGCGCGATTCTGCCCAAGCGCCCGTGGAGACGAATCGCCGTGGCACGATCGCCAGCAGCGATCGCAATCTGGAGTGCCTGTTCGTAGAGTGCGGTGGCATGGCCAAACTGATGGGTTTCCACGGCAAGCCCGGCCAGCGCGGAGAGGAGGTGAACTTGCTCCTGAGTCTGGCCCAGGCGGCGGTTCAGGTCCAGGGCGCGGTGATAATATTCGCGCGCTCGCGGAATCTGGCCCAAGCTGGCGTGGATCTGCCCGAGCAGCGCCACCAGCGCCGCTTGCAGCGCCACATCATCAATGCGGCGGGCAATGCCAAGCCCTTCGTTGATCGCGCGAATCGCGTCGTCGGGCATGTGGAATTGCCACAGTGCCTGACCAATCGATGCCAACCATTGCGCCTCATGCGCCAGGTCGTTCGTCGCGCGTGCCAAATCGAGCGCCTGCATAAGAGATTCGAGCGCATCCGAAGGCCGCCGCATCGCGGTGTAGGCTAAGCCAAGGCCGCCAAGGGCGCGCTGTTCGAGCGTGACATCGCGCAGGGCAGTTGCGATCTGATGGGCGCGCGCGAAGGCTTCCGCTGCGCGGTTGGGCCGGCCCAAATCAAGGTACGTCGTGCCAAGACGGAACGCCCACTTGGCGGCAGCGGGGCGGTTGCCGAGACGCTCCTCCAGGTGCATCAGCTCGTCTTGGTAGGCCGCGACGCCTTCAAGATTGCCGAGACGGCGCTCGGCCTCGACCAGGGCTGTCAAACAGCGGCTCTCGACCGAGAGATCACCGATGTGGCGGGCGATATCCACACCGGTTTCAAGCTGCTCGATGACCTCTTCGATCCGTCCGGCACGAGCCAGCGTCTCAGCCAGTGCCAGCACGATGCGGCACTGCAAGCCGAGATCGTCGGTGCGCTCGGCAGCATCGAGCGCTTGTCGCTGGAGCGCGGCAATCGTATCCAGGCCGGTGTCGCTGTCCAGCAGCTCGATCTGGCGAACGAGGGCCTCGGCAACGCCGCGGTAATGATCCAGCCGGGCGCCTGAGCGCGCGGCCCGCCGGTACAACGATTGCGCTCCTGCGATGTCTCCTTCGCGTCGCAGAATGTCGCCCAGCAGAATCGCGGAATCGACCTCGGCGACGGTGTCGGTGCTCTCATCGGCAATATCGAGCTGTTGCTGCAGAATCGTGCGGGCGCGATCGAAATCATCCGCTTCGGCGGCGCGCTGGCCGAGCCGGGCGAGCGTGAGCCTGCCACCACGGACATACCCAGCCCGCTGGGCTATCACGTAGGCATCGCGCAGAAGCTGATCGCGCTCTCGGCTCGGATCATCCCTGGGCAACAGGGCGTCGAGGCGGAGCGCCGCATCGACGATCTGCCGGTCAAACCCTTTCGCCCGGGCAGCAGCATGCGTTAGGCGAGCCAGCACAATAGCATACTCGCGATAATCAGCCGCGCTTTCAGCAATCGCTTCATCGAGAATGGCGAAATCTTCATCAGCAAGGGCGTCCAGCACAGCAGGATGGCGCACTTCATTCAGCGCGCCTTGGACCGAACGACGGCGCTCGACGACTTCACGGGCGATTTGGATCAAGATATCAGCGCTGCCTTGGTGCCGGCCGCGGATGCCAAGCCATTCTAGGAGTCGTGTCACGGTTTCGCCCCCACCCTGCCTCTGCGCAGAGCGTTTTGGCGCCAGCCCTTCCCAACGATTGGTATCCCCCTCCTCGCTGGCAGCTCGCTCCTACCCGCGCTTCTCGTTCGCCACGTGTCCATGCCTGCTTGTTCCCCAGCACCCTGCCTGTCTCGGGATACTCGCCTGCCGGTCAGCACCTCGCGCCGTAGGGCTTCGCCCGCCGGAAGGGCAAATACCACGAGGACCACATTCCAGGCGGGAGCGCGCGGGAGACGCCCCCGGAGCCCTGCGGACGGTATTGCTTGCGGGCTGGGCGGCGGAGAGATGTGCCGGAGATCTTCACGGGAGCCCCGGCTCCGCCCATCAGCCCGGAAGGCAAGCCGTACCAAACCGGGCCTCGGGGTAGCAGCATTCAGTGTAGCATGAAATCGTGGAAATTTGGTGGACTCATTGTCCAAGTTTTGCCAAGGTGAGACCGGGCAGCGCTGCCGCTGCACTTGAAAATGTTGGGGGATTCTCGACGAAAATGTATTCGTTCACTCGCGGTGTCCGCTACGGTGCGGTGCCACGCAGACACCGAGGAAGTGATGTCGCGAGCAACAACATCATCGAAATGCTTCGGTATTGCGCACACCAAGGCGAGGTAAACCGGTTGCACCCCTGTACGTACGCTGAGCCGGCGCCGTGGCTCGAGAAGGATGGGGCAGAATGGGAAGTTGCGCGGCCACCGGAGAGAAGATCTTTGCAGAGCGTCTCACCGCAGCCATGCGCCGCAACGCAAGCCTGCTGTGTGTTGGACTAGACCCGGATCTTGCCAAGGTCCCGGCCCCGCTGCGATCGGCTGGTGATCCCCGGCAGGTGATCCTCGAGTTCAATGCGATCGTTATTGAGGCAACGGCGGATCTGGTGTGTGCGTTCAAGCCCAACCTTGGCTTTTATGCTGCCTATGGCCTTGCCGGAATCGAGGCGCTCGTGGAGACGCGGCGGCTCATCCCGCGGGAGATTCCGGTCATCCTCGATTGCAAGGTCGGCGATACCGGAAATACGGTCGCGGCGTACGCCCAGGGCTTCTTCGACGAGTGGGATTTCGACGCGGTGACCGCCAATCCATACCTTGGTGAAGAGGGATTGGCGCCGCTGCTCCAGCGTGGAGATCGCGGCGTGATCGTGCTCGCTCGCACGAGTAATCCGGGCAGCGGAGATCTGCAGGACCGGCTGCTTGCTGACGATGAGGGACCGCGCCCGCTATTTCTCGGCGTGGCGGCACGGGCCAGCGCGTGGGCTCAACGCTATCCAGCCACGGTCGGGCTCGTTGTTGGCGCGACGTATCCGAGCCAACTCGCCCAAGTCCGGGAGGCGTGTCCCGATCTCCCGATTTTGCTCCCCGGAGTTGGTGCGCAGGGTGGTGACGTTGCGGCGGCTGTCTCCGCTGGCGTGACTGCCTGCGGCGAAGGCTTGCTGGTCTCTTCATCGCGGGGAATTCTCTATGCAGGCGGCGATCACCCTGACTTTGCCGAGCACATTCGCCATGCCGCCCAGCGCCTGCGCGACGAGATCAATGCTGTGCGTGGCAGGCCCGCGCGCATTGTAAGCTGAATCACACGATAACGTGGAGCCTCTGCCGGTGGGCGTAGGTTGGGGCACGCTCTCGTACGCGAGCATGGGGATTGGGAAGCGGGCAGCGTGCTACGCTACGATGCAAGGAATCGGTGAGGAAAGGGCGGTGGAGGCATCGAATGCTCGGTAGGCGGTGCGGAGGCCAGGGATACGGCCATCACATGATTCGGCGCATAGTCTGGGCGGCTGCGCTCATCGTGGGATTGCTCGGTGGCACCCTGACGCCAGCGGCGGCAGCCCGCACCCCTCTCAAGCCCGCAACCTTCAATCCGGCGGATTTTGCGGGCGTGGAATTGCCCGGCGATCTTGGGCAGGTAGGCTTCGCGGTCTACGTCCCGAAGACCAAGCATTCTGTTCGGGGATACATGCTGGACTACTGGCGAGCGAATGGCGCCGCGTCGGTCTTTGGCAATCCAATATCCGAGCCATTTCCCTCGAAGGACGGGCGGTATAGCCAGGCATTCGAGAACGGGATCTTCCAGTTTTATCCGGAACTGGTCTGGACCGATCTGCCATCCATCAAATTGATGCCGATCGGCTGGCCGGCGATGCGGGCACGCTTGGATCAGATGCGGCCGGATGGCCGGCGTGGTGGCGGAGGTGGAGACCGGCGGTATGACGTCTGGAGCTGGATTCCGCCAGACAGCAAGGCTGCTGCACGGGCGGTCGCGGAAGGCGGACGGTACGTCGCGGAGACGGGCCACACGATCCGCGGTGCATTTGCCGATTGGTACGATCGCCATGAGGGCTGGGCGTATCTCGGGAATCCGATCAGTCAGCCCGTTGGCGAGCGCGGTGTCGTCGTGCAGTATTTCGAGGGCGCCTTGCTCATGCGTCTGAGCGACGGCAGCGTCCGCCTCGCGCCGCTGGCACGGGAGATGGCCAGCGAGCTTGGCATCGATACGGAGCCGGTTGCGCGTGGTGACCTGCCGGTCTACGACGAGCTTTTGTTTTGGACCATGGATAATCCGAACCCGCTCGGCGATCCGTATGCGCCTGGCCGAAAATGGATCGAGGTCAATGTCTCCCAGCAGACGCTCTACGCCTATCAAGGTGACACGCTGATTACCCAAACACTGGTCAGCACCGGGCTTGCGCCAAACACGACCGAACTGGGAGTGTTCCACGTCCGGTACAAAGTGCCGGTGACCGACATGCAGGGAACAACCGGTCCAAATGGCGAAGTGATCGCCGTCGGCCCCGAAGCGCAAGGTGGTGAGCAGTATGTCGTCAAAGATGTACCTGATGTCATGTACATCAACGCCGATGCTGAGGCGTTGCATGGCACCTACTGGCACAACAATTTTGGCTATCCCATGAGCCACGGCTGCATCAACTTGCCGCTCGACATGGCACACTTCCTCTATGGCTGGGCGCCACTCGGCACGATGGTTTGGGTGCACGAGTGAGCGTGGGTTTTGGTGCCGTAGGCGGGGGTGTCCATGCTTCGCCGAGCACGACGGCGCCCTTCGACGGGCTGGGTGCAGGGCGATATGTTCTCGAATGGCGCGGGTCTTGAGGGTCGCGTCAGCGGTGGAATGCGCCAGGTTGCTGGCCCTTGTTCCGGCTAGGTGCGACCGCGGCACCGATGCTGACGGACGGTGGAGTCAGATGATCATTCAAGCCAGCCGTCGCGCAGCACCATTGACTGAGAGATGGCCGTTAGACCTTCTGGAGTTTCCTCCAGGATGATAGGGGACGGGTGATGTCAGCATGTCACCGTAGCAAAAGATCGTTATGCGCCGGAGACGCGGCAAACCAACATGTAGCGGCTGCTCAGAAGAGCTAGCACAACATATCGGGTAAATACGTCCGGCGCGGCGACTACTCAGTTGTCTCCCGCCTCGCCGGCATGCTACGATTTCTGCCTAACTGGGGGTGTGTAACCCCAAGTGGGCGACGTGGCGAACGGTAGTCCGGCGCGGGTTGCACCCTGCTTCAAGGCAGGGTGGGGAATGAAAAAACCTTGATTCCAGATCAACCTGCACCCGCGGCAGCAGCGGTCGGTGCGACGACGATCGCGCTCGCGAACCAGAAGGGGGGCGTGGGCAAGACGACGACCGCAATCAATGTTGCGGTTTTGCTGGCGCGCCGTGGCTACCGCGTGCTCCTCGTTGATATCGATCCGCAAGGCAATGCGACGTCCTCGCTCGGCATCGACAAGCGATCGCTGGCGCGGACCGTCTACGAGGTGCTTGTCGGTGAGACGCCGATCGCGCAAGCGGTGCTGCCTGCCGTTCGGCCGCGCTTGGATGTGCTGCCTTCCACGCCGATGCTCGCTGGCGCCGAGGTGGAGCTGGTTGAATTGCCCGAGCGCGAGCGCCGGCTCATCAGCGCGTTGCGCGAGGTGATGAATCGTTACGACCTCGTAGTGATTGATTGCCCGCCGTCGCTTGGTCTGCTCACGGTCAATGCGCTGGCCGCGGCACGCTATGTCATCGTCCCGATTCAGTGCGAATTCCTGGCGCTGGAGGGCCTGGGGCAGCTCATCAGCACGATTGATCTCGTCAAGCGGCGCTTGAATCCTCCGCTCGATGTGATCGGTGTCTTGATGACAATGTATGACGCGCGGACACGCCTATCCGCCCAAGTGGTCGAGGAAGTGCGTCGTTACTTTCCACACCGGATCTTTCAGACGATCATTCCGCGCTCCATCCGCCTGGCGGAAGCTCCTAGCTATGGCCAGGCGATCGCGGAATATGACGCGGAATCGCGCGGGGCGCAGGCATACCAGCAGGTGGCCGAGGAGCTCATCGCCCGGCTCCGGCTGGGCGCTCCGCGCGTTGCTGAATCGGCAATTGTTGGAGCTTGAGACTGGTTTAAGAACACTGCATTGGAACGTATGAGAGGCGCGGCGATCTTGGCCGGGAGGAACGAAAGATGAGCGTGGTAGACGAGGCCCTGAGTCGGACGGTTGCCGCGCGCGGGGCAGATCATGACGGCGAGGAGCTTGCATTGCAGCCGGCAGTCGAGCTCGATGGCGCGCTGCGGCCGGACAAGTTCCTCGGCTTGGGGCTGACCTTTGACGACGTTTTGCTGGTGCCGGCTGCATCCGAGGTCTTGCCAGCGCAAGTCAGCACGCGGACGCGCATCGCCGCCGATATTTATCTCAACATCCCCATACTGTCGGCGGCAATGGATACTGTAACCGAAGCGAGGATGGCGATTGCGCTCGCGCGAGAAGGGGGATTGGGTGTCATCCACCGGAATCTCTCGATCGAGGATCAGGTGGCGGAAGTTGACAA
>JBHOQQ010000181.1:0-23456 GCA_042408955.1 Thermomicrobiales bacterium | reverse complement strand
GCTGCAAGCATCTAGAGTGTACGTACACATGTGTTCCGAACGTCCCGCGTTCGGTATGGTGGACGACCGCCCGCGTGAGCAGCGCAAAGGAGGACGGCGGGTGCGAACCGCTGCGACATCAGTGCGACCATCGCCCGTTGCCGAGGAATGGTCAGCTTCTCACGGCCAAGAATCGCCCGTGTCCGATCGTACCGTTCGCCAACCGCCACCCGAGCAGCCGCATGGCGATGACGAGTCACCCTCCACGGTCAGTATCGCCGCGGCAGTTGATCTGTTCTTTGGCGATCTCCGGCTCGCCCCTCGCTCGAAAAAGACGTACCGCCACGGAATCGCCAAGTTTCTCCGCCACCTTGCCGAGCACGAAGGCATTGATCCGGAGGTTGCCCCAGTGACCGCGATCCATCCGGACCACGTGACCTCTTTCGCGGCAGTCCTCGTGCCCCCAGACGTGCGAACGCCGGAAGAGGTGTCGCGGATGCGCACCGCGCAGAACAATCTGGCCGCGGTCCGCAAGTTTTGCGCCTACTTGGCGGCCTATGACCTGCACCCGTCGCTCCCAACCGACCGGCTCCGCGTGCGGATCGCGGCGATGATGCCCCGCTTCACGCCGCCGCCGCCTGATGTCAAGCTCAGCGACCTGCAGCGGATCGTTGACTACGTTCGCTCAATGCCCCGGCAAGAGAAACCCCAAGCGGAGTTGCGGCGCTTAAAGATCCGGGCGATGATTCTGTTCCTTTTTCGAACAGGAGTGCGCGTCTCTGAGCTTTGTGCGCTGCGCCGCCGCGATATTGATCTGACGAACGGGACAGCTAGCATCTACCGCGCCAAAGGTGGCAAGAGCCGGACGGTGCACTTCGATGCTGAGACTGCCGAGGCGCTGACCGTCTATTGGGCGGCGCGAGGAGACGCGGTGCGCGGAGCCGGCGCGCTCCCGGCGTTCAGCGGGCGCGATAAACTCGGTGAGGCTGGCCGGGCGATCAGCCCTCGCACGGTCGAGCACATCGTCGCCCAATTGTGCGAGGCGTTGGGAATCGAGAGTGAAGTCACACCCCATTCATTCCGGCATGGCCTGGCAACAGAGATGGTGCGCCGCCGGGTGCGGGAATCAACCGTGCAAACGATCCTGGGCCATGCTTCTCCGCAGACGACGCGCATCTACGTGCATAAGACGGCGCTCGACGTGGCAGAGGAATACCAGGACGCGTTTGGACCTTATCGCCCGCCTCGCTCCGGAACGCCATCGTAACCAGTCAGCCTGTCTTTTGCCTGGCCCTGCACGGAACTGGATTGTGGCGGCAATGGCGCCGGTTCTCATCCTGGCGGCACTCGCCGGGTGTGTGTCCGAACAAGCGCAGGATCAGCGACTAGCGAGCACGCGTGAGGCGACCCGCGGCGCGGTCGTGGCCGAAGTGGAAGCAACGGTCATCACCACCCGGTTCGCGCTGCCCACGCCGACGCCAGCGCCAACGTTGGCCATCCAGCCGGCACTGGCGAATTTAGTCCTCGCCCGGTCAGTCAGCGCGGATGGCTCGCCTCTCGATGAGATCCGGTCGGTCCCCGCCTACGCGAGTGGGACGATCTACGCGGCCGCGGAGATCTCCCACCTGCGCGCTGGTCAGACCGTCGTCGCGGTCTGGGTGAATGCCAATGGCGCCGAGATTGGGCGCTCCGCGCAGACCGTTGCGGCTGATGCCGACCGCCAGTGGATTGCGCTACCTTGGACGCTCGATGGAACATTGCCGCCGGGCACCTACGCCGTGTTCATTTATGTCGATGACATTCGCCTCAATTCGCTCGTTTTTCGCATCGGCTAACCCCGGCCCGGTAGCCCGAACCATGGTATTGCGCGCACTCTAGCGTTCCTCCTACACTGCCGGCATCCCCCGGCCCGCCGATGGCGCCAGCCGCGCGTAGGTGGCCAGGATCACGGGGCAGCATCAGGATTCAGGGAACCTGGAGGAGGGAGGAACAGCGGTGGACAACCGCGACTGGGCGAAGCTTGCAATTGTCGAATTTCTTGGGCCATTTACGCTGGTCTTCGCTGGTGCCGGCTCGATCATCATGACGCAAGGGCAGAACATCGTCGCAATCGCCCTTGCGCATGGCCTCGCCATTGGGCTAATGGTGGCCGCCGCTGGCCATATCTCCGGCGGCGTCTACAATCCCGCGCTGACGATCGGCTTGTGGGCAGCGCGGCGCATCGAACGAAGCCGGGCGCTCGTCTACATCGTCGCCCAACTGCTGGGCGGCTTGGCCGGTGCGGCAGCGCTCACCCTGGTGTATCTCGATGTTGACCGGAACCGCCCAGGCGTTAACCTTGGCGTTCCGGCGGTAGGCCGGGCGCTGACCGTCGACCATGCGCTCAGTGCCGGCAATGCGCTGGCCATGGAGATTATTCTGACCTTCTTCTTGATGTTCGTTGTCTTCGGCGTCGCAATTGATAGCCGCACCGGCGGCCGGGCGATCGCCGGACTTGCCATCGGCCTGACGATTACGATGGATATCTTCGCCGGGGGCGCCGTCAGCGGCGCGGCGATGAATCCCGCCCGGTGGTTTGGTCCCGCTGTCGTCCAGGGCGATTTCAGCGATTTCTGGATCTGGATCATCGGGCCAATTGCCGGCGCGGTCCTTGCCGCGGTGATCTATAACGATGTGCTCCTGGCTGGCACGCCCGCGGGCGCACCACCTGAGCGGATTGAGCCGGAGCGTCCTCGCGCCGTTGTCGAAAGCGAGGGCTACGCTGAGACGGCCGGTCCTTCCCGATCGCGCCGGTCTCAGCGCCGGCGGCGATAGGCGGCCAACTGGCGCATGCACGACCTGGGGCGTCGCAGCGGCGCCGCAGTGTGTTTGAGGAGGTCATTTCATGACCAGTCACCTCTCGGAGACACCAGCGCTGACTGAGCGGGAGCGCTTGACGCGCGCCCTGGTGTCCGAGAAGCACGAGCAGGCCCGCCGCCTGCTGCGGGAGCACGGCATCGACTGCTGGCTCATCTTCACGCGAGAAGGGAGCGATCTCCTCCTCCCCTTCGTGACCGGAACAAGCTCGCTCGTCGGCATGTCGGCCTTGATGCTGTTCGCGGACGGCCCGAGCATCGCCATCATCGCTGATTACGATACCGGCAACGTCGAGGGCGTTTTTGATCAGGTCGTCTCGTACTCGCTCGACTGGCGGGAGCCACTCCAGACAGCGCTCGCCGCCCGCAACCCAGCAAAGATCGCGCTCAATTTTTCGCCGCACGATCATGGCATTGATGGGCTCACGCACGGCCTGTACCTAGCCCTCGGCGACGCGCTGGCTCCTCTTGGGCTGCATGATCGCTTCGTATCCGCTGAGCCAGTTGCCGCTCCCTTGCGCGCCCAAAAGTCGCCAGCAGAGGTAGAGCGTATCCGCCGGGCGTGCGAGATCACCCTGCGCATCTTCGAGGACCTGACCGCCATGGTGCGCCCAGGGATGACCGAGGCGGATGTGTATGACCTGACGGTCGAGCGCATGCAGACGTATCAGGTCGGTCCCGCCTGGGACGCGGCCTATTGCCCGACCGTGGCGACATCTCGCACGCGAATGGGCCATAACCCACCGGGGACAACACGGATCGAGCCGGGAGATACGCTGCGCGTGGATCTCGGTGTCGTCTACGAAGGGTACTGCTCCGACCTGCAGCGCACCTGGTATGTTCGGAAGCCAGGTGAGCACCAGGCACCAGCCAGCATTCAGCACGCATTTGAGACGGTGCGGTCTGCCATCCTCATGGCTGCCGAGATCATTCGGCCAGGGCGAACCGGCATCGAGGTGGACCAGCCAGTCCGGCACTACATGGCCGAGCGTGGATTCTCCTTCACGCATGCGCTCGGTCACCAGCTTGGCCGCCTTGCGCACGATGGGGGCATGGTGCTCGGCCCCGATACTCCTCGCTATCGCGAACGCGCCCGTGGGACGATCGCAGCCGGCATGGTCTTCACGCTTGAGCCATGCGTTGCGCCCATCAGCCTCGAAGAGGACGTCGTGGTCACGGAGACCGGCTGCGAGTTTCTCGTGCCCCCTGCAGCAAGCGTTGTGGCTGATCTAGCCTGCACAGCCTGTACAACGGGGAGAGGCCCGGCGTCCCGGCTTCTCCCTGTTCGCTCGACTGACGATCCGCCGGGGTCACGCGTCTGCCGGCGCCAGCACTTCCGCAGGCACCGGCTCGGCGGTGCATGGCTCGGCTGAGCGCAGGCACGCCGCTTGGCGGTTTGCAATCAGCACCGCGGCCTGTTGGGCTGCCTCAGCCGAGGCGGCTCCCTGCACATCAATGATGACCACGCTGTCCTGGACGATCATCAGGATGCGGAAGCTGTCAACTGGGGCGTCGGCGCTCTCGGCGTAGGGATTCGTATAGCGGAAGCCCACCAGCGCTGCAGTGCCAGGAATTCGCTCAAGACGCACCCGCTCCAAATTCGTGTACGGCGGTGTGACAAGGTCGGCATTCGTGAGGATAGCCAGCGGCGCCGCTTCAGAGATAAACGTTGTGACTGTGATTGAGATAAGCGGCAAAGGCAATGCCTCGCCGCGCTGGTAGTCATAGACGTCGGTGCGCGAGTACCCGCTGCGGTACTCGGAGCCGATCGCTGCAGCGGCTTCAGCACCGTATGCCTCGCCAACCGCGATATACCCCTCCTGAAAGCCCAGCGTCCCCGAGGCGGCAGGCAGCAGGCGCTCGGGCAAAGACGGATCAATGCCCGGCAGCGATTGGCCATTAAGCACGGCGTGGATGCGCTCCTCCAGCCGCTCAGCCAGCGCGAGCGCTAGCTGCCGGTCGGGCCGCACGCCTTCAACCGTCTCGATCGAAACACCCCCGATGACGCGCCCCACGCGGAAGGTGATTTCGATCACCTCAAGCCGGCCCGCGCCGCTAGGATCCAGAAATGTGCCAACCGTGATCTCCCTGGGTTCCTCTCCTAGATCTCCTGGCACGGGACGGTCAATGAACGCGGCGTCAGTGCTGACGAGCCGCGTTTCGTCTTCGAGGATATCGAACCCGGCACTCGCTCCTTGCTCGGTTGTGTACTCCTCAACATACGACCGAATGCGAATCGTCTGGTCCGCCGACGCGTATTGACTTTCATAGAACCATCGCAAGCCGGTCGCCAGGAGCTTTTCCGGCGGCATCGTTTCGTCAGAGACGGCGCGAGCAACGTCGTCGGCGGTGACGTACTGCTCATACGCTAACGTCACTTCGGGAGGCAGGTCCTCACTGGCCAGCGCCATGGCAGCCAAATCGAGACGTCCTCCGCCGATCGCGACCGGCGTCGCTTCCGGGGTTGCTTGCGGGCTCGCTTCCGGTGAAGCTTCGGGTGAGGCCGCGGGCGAGGCCAATGGCCTTGCCTCTGGCGTTGCCCCCTCCGCGCGGCCACGCGCAGCGAACGTCAACGCCAGACCAGACAGACCGAGCACCAACGTCACAATCAACAGCACGCGGCGGGCCGGCATCGCGGACCTCCTCAGTTCAGATGCAATTGATAGCCAGCGACCCGGCCGGCCGCTGTACGGAGATGCTACCGCATTCCACACCGTGAGGGTGAGTGCCCGCGTGACCGGCTGATTCGTGTCGTGTTCATCGTCATTGCATCGTGAACAGCATCGTGCACCATCCGGTGATTGGTGCGGCCTGGTGATCACTCTTCAATGCGCGACACACGCGCACCCGGTGCTCGCCCGCAGTGGCTCGGCATCGACGTCAGAGATTCCTCGCTTCGCAAGCGCTCAGGACGCAGCGTTCCGCCGTCAGGATGTGTGGATACGGCGGAGTACCGATACCTGATGGCTGACAGCGCTTCACAAGAGATTCCTTGCTTCGTCTCGGGGCAGCGCGTCTCGTGCTCGCACTCGGCGCTCGCCGGGGATGTGACAGCAACGGGAGAGATTCCGCGCTGCGTTCCGAATGACTATGCTGGGCTCGGGCTACTTAGGGGAGGCTGGCGCGGGACGTTCGCCCACCAGGGAGCAACGCTCCTCTGCGACGGGGCACTGCTGGAGTGAGTCACGTAGCGGAGCGACCGCACGAGTGGGCCTGCGGTCGCAACAGTCGTAGCGTTCACAGCTCCGTAAGGACTTCCACGCCGTTCGGAAAACGTTCACCGGGTCCGTTCCACGTCCACCGGACTATGCAAATCACCCGCCGTGCGGTAGGCTGGGAGCCGAGTGATCGAGAGTTCCCTTCGCGTTGATGTGCCTGCCACCGTTTTTCGCGCCAGCAAGACGATGACAGCACGATGGGAGCACCAACAATGTCAGATGCGACAGCCGTGGCTCAGCACTATGGCCGCCGCGATTTGGGTGAAGCCATCCTCGCGGCGGTCCGCGCTGCGGGCAAGGACCCGGACCTCCTTACCCCCGGCGATCTGGCACCAGTCAGTGAATTCCACACGGGGGGTCAAGAAGCCACGCGGCAGCTCGCACACTTGGCCGAGCTGCGCGCCGGATTGCGCGTGCTGGATGTTGGCGGTGGGATCGGTGGTCCGGCGCGGACGCTGGCCAGCGAGTTTGGCTGCGATGTGGCAGTGCTCGACCTGACCGAGGAGTTCTGCCGCGTCGGCGCCATGCTGACCGAGCGCACTGGCTTGAGTGATCGGGTCAGCTTTTGGCACGGCGATGCTCTTGCCCTTCCCTTTCCAGACCACACCTTCGATGTGGTCTGGACCCAGCACAGCTCCATGAATATCGCTGATAAGGAACGGCTATTTTCCGAGATCGCCCGCGTGGTCCGCCCAGACGGGCTGTATGCGATGCACGAAATCCTGGCTGGGCCAGTCCAGCCTATCCACTTCCCCGTGCCTTGGGCAAGCGATCGATCCATCAGCTTTCTACGCTCACCAGCTGCTGTGCGCTCGCTGATTGCGCAAACAGGATTCGACGAGGTGGCTTGGATTGATTTAAGGGAATCATCACTGGAGTTTTTCCGCCAGCGGGCTGCCGCGGCTGCCACGGCAGAGCCTGCGAGCCTTGGCCTGCACCAGGTGCTCGGCGACAACTTCAGCACCATGTTTCAGAACGTCGCGCGCAATCTGGAGGAGCATCGCATCACGGTAATCCAAGGAGTATTTCGCCGACGCTAGGTAGGCCTGCAAGAGCGGCTCGCACCATCGCGCTGAGGGTTAACGCTCCTCGCCTGAGGTGATCAACGTTGCTCATGGACCCGTGGCAAGCCGGCTCCCGCGACGAAACCATTCCCGAGCGGAGCGATGGAGCTGGTCTTGTGATTCACGCACGAGGGGAGCGCACGCGAAGAGAGATCCCTCGCGCCGCTTGGGATGACCAGGGACAGGCACTGGAAGCGTCTGCTATTTGCCGCTCTGCGCCCGGTGCGCAACCGTGCGGTAGCCAGAATTGCCGGCTCGGCTGCCGGGAGCAGGTCCGTGAACGATGCCGGTCTATCGCGGTGCCGCTCGCGGTATCATGCTGGCGTGCTCGCCGGATGCCGCGACGTCGTTCCGATCCGGCGCTCAGACCGAATGCGATCGGCCCGCAACACAAGACGGAGGAAAGCACGTGTTCCGCACCGGACGACCGGCAGCCTTGGCATTCAATGGCATGGTGGCAACACCGCACGGGCTCGCTACTGCTGCCGGCTTGGAAGCCCTCCAGGCTGGTGGAACGGCGGTCGATGCCGTCATCGCTGCCAACGCCGTCCTGACCGTGGTCTATCCCGATCAAACCTCGATCGGCGGGGATTGCTTCCTGCTCGTGTTCGACGCCAGCCGCAATCAGGTGATCGGCCTCAATGGCTCCGGTCGCGCTCCGGCCGGCGTCGACCGCCATGCACTCCGAGCGCGATTTGGCACGATGCCGAAGCGCGCCATTCACACGGTGACGGTTCCCGGTACCATTGATGCTTGGGCGCGTGCAAGCGAACGCTTTGGCAAGCTCGGGCTCGACCGCCTGTTGCAACCCGCCATTCGTTATGCCCGCGACGGCTTCCCGGTGACAGCCAATTTGGCTGACAGCCTCGCCTGGGCGGCCCGTACCGGCGGTTGGGACGATGCCTTCCTACGTACGTACCTCCCCGGTGGCGCACCGCCCCGGCCGGGCAGCCGCCTCCGCCTGCCTGACCTGGCAAGTTCGCTGGAGCTCATCGCGCGGGAAGGGCGCGACGCCTTCTACACCGGCGCTATCGCGGAGCGGATCGTCGCCACCTCGCGGCGGCTCGGCGGCGCGCTCTCGGCCGATGACCTTGCGCACCACCAGGCCGAGTGGGTTGAACCGCTGACCACTGACTACCGCGGCGTGACCGTTGTTGAGTTCCCTCCCAATTCGCAAGGACTCACCGCCCTGATCGAGCTCAATCTCGTGGAGCAGGCAAATCTCGGCCCGTGGGGCAGCGCCGATCACCTGCATCCGTTGATCGAGGCCAAGAAGCTGGCATTCGCCGTGCGTGACGCGGAGCTCACCGACCCGGACTTTCGGCAGATCGACACCGTCCGGCTGACGTCGAAGGCGTTCGCTCGGGATCTGTGGGCCGCGTATGATCCGTTGCGCGCGGGCACGGGTCAGCTTGCCCTCGCTGGGGACACCGTCTACCTCTGCGCGGTCGACCAGGATGGGAATGCCGCCTCACTGATCCAAAGCGTCTACCTCGCGTTTGGCTCGGGCGTTGTTGCCGATGGCACGGGTATCGTGTTGCAATGCCGCGGCGCGTACTTCTCGCTGGAAGAGGATCATCCGAATCGCCTGGAAGGCGGAAAGAGGACGCTTCACACCTTGATGCCCGGGATGCTGCTGCGCGACAGCCAGTTGCTCGGCCCGATCGGGACCCAGGGCGGAGATGCCCAAGCGCAGGTGCATCTGCAACTGATTACCAACCTCATCGATTTCGGGCTAGATCCGCAGGCAGCCATCGAAGCACCGCGCTGGGTTGCGGGCGGCGGGCCGAGCTCGGATCCAAGACTCGTCGCCCTCGAAGGCCGGTTCCCCGATGCCACCTTTGCCGATCTCGCTCGCCGCGGCCATGCGGTCGTTCGGACCGCCCACTGGGATGTCCACTTCGGTCACGCGCAAATGATCCTGCGTGATCCCGAAACCGGCCTTCTCCGGGGTGGGGCCGATCCCCGGGCAGACGGCGTGGCGCTGGGATACTAGCTGGGCGCCAATGAGCCACCAGCATTTGGCCGCCACATTCCAACCCAACGGCAATCCGGCCCGCACGCTACGCTTTGCCATCTTCGGGACTTCGGTGGTTTCTGATTATGGCAATCCGCTCGCAACAACCGTGCGAGCGATCATGCGTGCGCTGATGGCGCGTGGTCACGAGGTCACTTTCCTTGAGGAGCGCCGCAACCAGCCAACGCTGGCGCTCCTGCGGGACCGTGGGGCAGCACCCCTGCGCGCCTTTGCCACTCATGCACCTGACCTTCGCTACCGGACCTACCAATTGCCCGCGGGCGCCGAGCTCACCCTGTGGCTGAGCCGCGAGCTTGCCACGGTGGACGCGGTGATCCTTCTGGAAGGGACGCCGCCTCCGATCTGCGCGCTGCTGTCTGGACGCCCCGCGCGTCACCTAGTGCGCATTTCCCACATGACAGCCCAGGGGACGCTGCTGCCAGACCCTGATCTTGTCATCGCCCCGGTGGGAAGTAGCAGCGAGCGCTCGGTCCTCCCATTTGGCCCGGCGGTGCTCCCGGTACCTGATCCGGCGGCCAACCGCGCTGGCATGTTGCTCGTCAGCTACGACGATGATCACGCGGCTGTGTACGCGCGCGCCGCGCTCAGCCAGGAGACCGTGCCACTGACCCTCGCAGCCACTGGACTCGCCCATCCCCCAAACTGGCCCTTCGTGCCCGAGGTCGAACTCCAGGCTCACTACCGAGCCTCGCGCTTGGCCGTGGTGACCGGCGCCGGCGCATCGCCGCACGCGGCAGCCCGAGCCCTCTTACCGCTTGCTGCCGGGTGCCCGGTCATCGTCGTGGGCGAGGTCGCCGCCATTCCTCACCTCCATAACGCGATTGCGCACGTTGCCCCCGTAGGGCTCGCCGCGGCCGTGTCCGCGCTGCTGGCAGCCGATCTCTGTGTGGCCGCGGTGCCAGCCGCCTTCGATGCCACTCTCCAGGCAGATCGACTCGTCAGCGCCACCATGCACCGGCTGGATATGCTCTCGTTCGACACGTCCGTGTAGGCAATCTTGCCGACCCCTCAAAGCCACGCCTCGCCAGCAATCGGCAACGCCACGGGTGCCAGGAACGGTGCCGCGCCCTATGGCGGACGTGCGCGGAGGGAGCTGGCACGTGATTCGGCAGTCTGCAGGAGGCGAGCTAGCTCTCTTTTCCGCGACTCGCAATGACTGTCAGGCAAACCTCAATCTCTGCGTCACGGGTTACGAAGGCATCCTGGAGCGGATAGGCATCCATAGGTTGAGGAAGCGGGTCTCGTACTTTGGCTACGCATCTGCGGAGAGATCATCGTATTGCACTGGAATTCAAAGACTGAGAGGGCACAACGGGGCCGCCCGGCGAGGGCGGCCCCGTGCACTCTTGCCCCAATGGTCGCCCGCGCGACGAAACCACGGGCAGATGCGAAACGTTTCGCAACACGGGGTAAGCAACTGCGCCGTTGTCAGTCGGTAAGCTGGCAGCGGGAGCAGTGCGACGATCCGATCCACCGCGTTAGGAGGGAAGGAAACATGTCACCGTTCTGGCTCGGGATCCTGCTGCTGATGGCTGTCGCTGCCGTCTCCATCGCCACGCGCCCAGCGCCGCGCCGCCGCCGCTCCGCTCCTGCGATGCGTCCTGACCAGGACGGCGAATCCGAATCGCTCGGCACTCCTCCGGGCAACCAACCCGGCCGCCCACGCTCGCCAGATATCGCTCATCGCAACCACTGGGACCGGCGCGACCTTATGCTCGGTGCCGGGCGCGACTTCGCCATGCCCGATCTCCGGCTCGTGCTCTGGCCAGAATCCAGGCCCGCGGCTCGATCATGTGAGGCGACTAGCTGAGGTCACGTCGTCATCGCCGCTTGATCACCCATTCAACGAGTTGCTGCCAGAGCCGGGCATACCCATCCCACTCCACGAACACCGGCGGCGCCCAGTGCGGACCGCAATCTGAGGCGAACGCAACCGACCTGCCCTGCCCATAATCCCAGGCAACAAGAAGGGGATCTCTGCCAACGGTGGCGATCACCGTCGCTTCGTTCTTGAGGAGCAAGCGGTTGTAGCCGAGCAGGGGAGGCCAGTCCCCGGGTAGACCGGCGACGATGGGATGATCCGGCGCCGTGACATGGGCGGCGCAGCCTTCCGGCATTTCCACGCGGTCATCGTGCGTCAGCATCCGGACGGGAAGCGCTTCCTCCACCGCAGTGCCCGCGTAGCGGGCTTTCCCCTCAATGCCCTGGAAGGTGAGATACCCACCGATCATCACTAGGCCGCCGCCCTCGCGCACATAGTCCCGGATAACGGTCAGCCGATTCGGCAAGGACACGGACTTGGCGAAGGTGTCTGGATGAAGCAACAGCGTGTTCGCGCCGATATCGCTGAGCAACACCGCGTCAAATTGTTGCAGGTCCGCCACCGTCATCGGGAACCGCTCGTTGGCAAGGTGGTTTGGCAGATGCTCCACCGCGAACCCACCCGCGGTGAGCGCCGCTGACAGCCATTGGTGGCCTTCGCCGTAGGCTGTTGTGGTGAAGTGATCGAACCCCTTCTGATGAATGGTGTGCATCACCCACGACTCACCAGCAAGCAGAATCCGTTGCCCTTGCTGATCGCCCATCTCCTCCTCCTTGCCTATCTCCGTGCCCGGTGTTCGCTTGTACTGTCGCACGTGGAGGGCGCACTGGCAAAACGTTCTGCCAGCCGTGAGGATTGCCCAGGATATTGGTACCATGAGTACATGGCGCAACGCCGTTGGGCCGATGTGCTTGCACCGTTGCTTTCGTCTCAGCGCCGGAGGTGACTGATGGTCACGACAACACCTACCTCAACGATTGCCATACCAGCCTTTATCACTGACTGGTTCGCGGCATTGCAGCCGCGTCCCCTCGCTGAGATGATCCCCCAGCCGGAGCACGCGGCGATCTTCTCGGCCGATATGATCGTGGGCTTCTGCTCACGCGGCGCCCTCGCCTCCGACCGCGTCGGCGCCCTCGCCCAGCCCGTGCGCGACCTGTTCGTTCGCGCCTACGAGCATGGTGTGCGGCGCTTCGTCCTTGCCCAGGACACGCACGATCCGGCTACACCAGAGTTTCAAGCCTGGCCCGTCCATTGTGTCCGCGGCAGCGAGGAGAGCCAGACTATCCCTGAGCTTACCTCTCTGCCCTTCCGCTCGCTATTCACGATCATCGAAAAGAACTCGCTTGACCCTGGCTACGGCACGAATTTTGATGCCTGGCTCGACCAGAACGCTGATCTCACTCATGCCATGGTCGTAGGAAACTGCACCGATCTGTGCGTCTACAACATGGCGATGCATCTCCGCTTGCGGGCCAACGCGCTCAATCGTTCTCCATTTGAGGTGATCGTCCCAGCGAACGCCGTGGAGACCTACGACTTGCCACCGGAGGAAGCCGCCCGCATCGGCGCAATGGCACACCCAGGCGATTTTTTCCACCAGGTGTTCCTGTATCACATGGCGTTGAACGGAATCCGCGTGGTGAGAGAGTTGTGCTGACGTTCTGGATCAACGCGGCGTTCGGCAAGCCGCGCCACGTTGGCCGTCAGCCGCCACGAATCCGGTGACGGGTCGGCGCGGCAGCACGTCGTCCGCATGGGTGGCGCTAGCACTCCAGCGGCACGATCATGCGCGAGGCAGGTACGATACGGCGGTGCCGTTGCGCTTCGGGCACGGGAGCGGTCACGGTAGCTCATGACGTCGTGATGTGACAGCAATGGTTCTGTCGCAACCGAAGGGTGTTTCATGTGGCGCAAGTCTGAACTATCCAGCGGGCTACTCACTGATTTCTATCACGTCGATGCAGCATATGTAAGCTGGCGCGCGGGTCTCAATACTCCCGCGACGTTCGATCTGTATACGCGCCATGCGCCATTCGGCAGCGCCTACCTGCTGACCGCTGGCCTTGAAGTCGCGCTTACCTTCGCCACCCATTTTCATTACACTGAGGAGGAAATCGCCTACCTGCGGACGTTGCGGCCGTATGACGAGGGATTCCTGGAGGAGTTACGCCGCCTCCGCTTCACCGGGGAAATCCTGGCGATCCCTGAAGGGGAGGTTGCGTTTGCCAACGAGCCGCTGCTGCGCGTCACCGCCCCGTTTCGGGAGGCGTTGCTGTTGGAATCGGGGCTCCTGCACACGGTCGGCGTTTCGACGCTCATTGCCACGAAGGCAGCCCGCGTCGTCCATGCCGCGCGTGGACGACCTGTCGCGGAGTTTGGCTACCGCCGCGCTCAGGAGCCGTACCTGGCCGCACGCTCCGCGATCATCGGCGGCTGCGCGAGTACCTCGTTCCTCTCAGCGGCCCATGCGTTCAAGGTTCCAACCAGCGGCACGATTCCGCACGCGCTGGTCCAGCTTTTCCCCACGGAAGAAGATGCGTTCCGGGCCGTGGCAGAATCGCTTGAGCGCTACACGTTTCTCTTGGACACGTACGACGTTCACCGTGCCATCCATACCGCCGTCCGCATCGCGCTGGATGTGAAGCAACGCCTTGGGCACCAGTTGTACGCAGTCCGCCTTGACAGCGGCGATCTCCTGGCCGACAGCCGGTACTGCCGCGCGGTACTGGACGAGGCGGGCTTGCACGAGGTGCGCATCTTCGCCAGCGGCGATCTGGATGAATACCGCATTGACGAGTTGGTGTCTGCCAATGCGCCGATCGACGCCTTTGGCGTGGGCACGAGTCTGTCCACGGGAGCGGGATCGGTCAAGCACGGCGTCAGCGGTGGGGCGCTTGGCTCGGTCTACAAGCTCGTGAACTTGAGCGGGTCGGGCTCCCTCGATGCCCGCATCAAGCTAGCCGGTGAAAAGAGCACCTGGCCAGGCAAGAAGCAAGTGGTGCGCATCGGAACGTTCGAGCGCGACATCATTCAGCTTGACGATGAACCCGTGCCCGCACATGGCCGTCCACTCCTGCAGCCGGCGATCCGTGACGGCGAGATCGTGCCGGGCATGCTCGCGCCGTTGCTAGAAATCAAGCAACGAGCGGCGGCCGCGCTCGCGGAGCTGCCAGAGCAGTACAAAGCGTTGACCAACGCGCCAGAATACCCGGTTGAACGCTCTGCGGCTCTGGTTCAGCTTCGCGAGCGCGCGATGGCCGCCTACGCGGCGGCAGGCGCACAGCGCGAGTCGTGATGCGGCTACGCCCTCTGGTGTGGACAGAGGGCCAATGCCTTGCCGTCACCGCGCATCCTGTGCCTGCCGCGCGCCACCAGCCTACCCCACCATTCGCTCCAGGTTGCGCAAGCTTCGCTCCACGTCGGCGAGCGGGTCGCGGGGATCATCC
Source organism: Thermomicrobiales bacterium (assembly GCA_042408955.1). Taxonomy (GTDB): domain Bacteria; phylum Chloroflexota; class Chloroflexia; order Thermomicrobiales; family UBA6265; genus CALGSZ01. The sequence goes on along the minus strand of JBHOQQ010000181.1, from coordinate 9,031 downwards.
TGCTCGACAATGAGCCACTGAGTTCCCGCGTCCCGCGCCGCTGCAAGGATGCGCGGCCAGTCGAGCGTCCCCTCGCCAACAGGCGCATCGCGCCGCTCTTCCCCCGTCGCGCGGTCCTTGCAGTGAAGCAGAGGAACGCGACCCGCGTGCTGCCGCACGAGCGCTTCCGGATCGACCCCGGCAACCGCTGCCCAGTAAACATCAATTTCGAGATGCACCAGGGCCGGGTCCGTGTCCCGAGCGAGCGCATCAAAGAGGGTGAGGTTCGGCGCGACTGCCTCGAATTCGAAATCATGATTGTGGTATCCGAACCGCACGCCGGCGTCGCGACACGCTTGTCCCCATTCGTTGAAGCGCGCGGTCACGTCGGGCAGCGCGGAGGGTTGCCGTCGCTCCGGCGCCAGCCAAGGGATGACGACATACTCGCAGCCGAGGAGCCGCAATTCATCCAGCACCTGATCACGCTCGGCGGCGAAGCGATCGAAGCTGATGTGAGCGGAGATCGCGCGCATACCGAGCGTGTTGAGGGTTGCACGAATGGCAGCCGGTGTTGCGTTGCCATAGCCGGCAAGCTCCACGGCGCGATAGCCCATGCGAGCAAGCTGCTGAAGCGTTCCAATCATGTCGTGCGCGGTCTGTTGCCGCACCGTGTAGAGCTGGAGCGCAATTCCGGTGGTGCTTGGCGTGCTCATCCTGCTCCTTTCTCTTCCTACGACGTTGCATGTTCACCCCAGGCATGCTTTGCGCCTGTTCGCGTCGGGATGCATGCTACGCGGTCAGATGCCGTACAATCCAGTTTGAGCGTCCGCACATATCGTGTTCACGCGCATCATGAGGAGGACGCCAATGCTCATTCCCGCCGTGCGTTGCAGCCTCTGCCTGGTGCTGGCCATCCTGTTCGCTTTCGCAGATGCCCCAAGTCACGGGATTGCGGCAGATACTACCGAGCCGATGTTCCGCGGGAATCCGGAGCGCACCGGCGAGCTGCCAGGTCCTGGTCCATCCGGGAGACCAGTCCTGCTCTGGAGATTCGAGACGGCCGCGCCGGTGGTCGTCTCGGCCGCGGTCGCGCATGGAACGGTCTACGCGGGAAGCTGGGACCACGGTCTCTATGCCTTGGATGCGAGCACCGGACGCCAGCGCTGGCGCTTTGAGGCACGCGCCGGGTTCTTCTCCTCGCCCGCGCTCCATGCCGGCATGGTGATCGCAGGGGACAACGCGGGGCGGCTCTACGCGATAGACGCGGACACCGGAATGGTGCGCTGGATCGCCTATGCGGGAGGACCGATCTGGTCATCACCAGTGGTGGTCGATGGCGTGGTCTACGTGGGCAGCGTCGATGGCGCACTCTACGCCTTTGATGCCCAGACCGGTGCGCTCAGGTGGCGGCATGTCACCGGCGGATTCATCTGGTCGTCGTCACCAGCCATCGCCCACGGGCTCGCCTACATCGGCGGCACCGGACGTCCCGGAGGGAGCGAAGGCTTCTTCGCCGCGATCGCTCTTGACACAGGGAGCGAGCGGTGGCGGGTTTCGATCCCCAGCGGCGTCTATAACTCTCCGTCCGTGGCTGGGGATACGGTGTACGTCAGCGGACACGACGGCATCCTTCGCGCGTTCGAGACCACAACGGGCGCTGTACGCTGGAGCTATCAGCCACCGGACTCCGGCGTCGGCTCTTCACCCTCGGTCAGCGGTGGCATCGTGTATGTCTCCTCGCGCGATGGCTATCTCAACGCGCTCGATGCGGCATCTGGGCAGGTGCGCTGGCGCACGAAATTTGGGCGTAGCCTCGGGTCTGCGCCGGTCGTGAGTCACGGCATCGTCTATGTCGTCAGCAAGACTGGTGTGCTCGTAGCGCTCGATGGAAAGACAGGGGAAACGTTGTGGGCGTTTGCCACCCACGCCGAAGCGGGCTCATCGCCCGTGGTGATCAACGGGGTGGTGTATTTGGGTACCGCCAAACACTTGCTGGAGCCTATCGAAGGCCAGATCCTCGCCATCGGCGGCGACCAGACTCCGGCTCACGGGTGACCCGCGTCCGTTGCTCACGACCGGCTGTTGAGACCGATCTGAACCTCATCGCCGACCACGCGTACCGGGTAGGTCTTTGCTGGGACCACAACCGGGAAGGCGGCGGGCATGCCGGTGCGAATCTCGAACGCGCCGCCATGCAGCGGGCACTCGATCTCGTCGCCGATGATCGTACCGTCGGAAAGGGAAGCTTCCTCGTGCGTGCAGCAGTCATTGAGGGCGTAGAATTCCCCTTCCAGGTTGATCAAGCAGACCGGCTCCGCATCTGGACCGACCTCAACATACATCATTTCGCCCGGCTTTAAGTCACCCGTGCGGGCAACGGTGTAGAACTTCGTGTCGCTCATACCACTCTAGTCGGGAGTCAGGGGTCAGGAGACAGGGGTCGGGGAAGGCATGTCTGCGTCAGCCGTCGTTGGGGGACCACGAGATCGCCCTTCCGGCCGTCCTTCCCTGACTCCCGACCCCTGACTCCCGACTCCCTATTCCTCGTCCTGCGGCACACCGTAAATCCCTGCCTTGAGCACCTTGAGGCTCAGGCAGGCGCACTTCATCCGTGCTGGGCTGATGGGAATCCCCAACTCTTCAAGCAGATCATCCTTCGTCAGCGCCTTGACTTCTTCAAGCGGCCGGCCTTTCACCATCTCGGTCAGGATCGATGCTGATGCCTGGCTGATTGCGCAGCCCCGGCCGCTGAACTTGATGTCAGACACGACGCCATCTTTGACCCGGATATCGATCCGGATCTCATCGCCGCAGAGCGGATTCGTGTCCTCATAGGTGTAATCCGCAGGCTCCAAGACCCCGCGGTTTCTTGGGTTTCGATAATGATCGAGAATGATCTCGCGATAGAGCTGCTCTGCCATTTCAACCTTCGCCGGTCGCCTTCTCATAAGAGCTATCGGCGTTCAGCCATCAGGAGCGATTTGATAGCAGTCGCCGATAAGGTGTCAGGTATCCATGTGTCTCTGGGAATCCTGACGGCTGATACCTGATCGCTGATGCCTGAAAGCTGAGAACTTCCGGCTTCCTCCCGCCTCTAGGCAAGGCCGAAAATCCGATTGACTTTGTGGAGGCCAGCGACCAGCCGGTCCACATCCTCACGCGTGTTGTAAACGTAAAAGCTGGCCCGTGTCGTGGCAGCAATGCCCAAATGCTGCATCAGCGGCTGGTTGCAGTGATGCCCCGCCCGCACGGCGATGTTTTCGCTATCGAGGATCGCCGCCACGTCATGAGCATGCACATCGCCAAGGGTGAAGGAGATCAGGCCACTGCGCAGGTTGGGATCCTCTGGACCATAGAGTGTGATTCCAGGCACCTCGGGCAAGCGGGCCAGCGCGTAGGTGATCAAATCGCGCTCGTGCTCCCGTACCTGCTCCATCCCGAGTCGCGTCAGGTATTCCACCGCCACGCCCAAGCCGATCGCCTCCCCCACCGCCGGTGTGCCAGCCTCAAAGCGGGCCGGTACATCCGCGTAGGTCGAGCCGGACAGCGTCACCTTCCGGATCATGCCGCCGCCACCCATGAAGGGAGGCATCGCCTCCAACAGGGCACGCTTGCCATAGAGTACGCCGGAACCCATCGGGCCAAGCATCTTGTGGCCGGAGAACGCGAGGAAATCGCAATCCAGCGCCTGGACATCGACCGGCAGGTGCGGCACGCTCTGTGCCCCGTCGATCAGCACCAGTGCGCCGGCCTCATGCGCGAGGCGGATGATCGTTGCGACATCGTTGATTGTACCCACGCCATTGGAGACATGGGCGACCGCGACCAGTTTCGGCTCACGGCGCAGCAGGCGCACATACGCATCCATATCAAGCCGCTGATCGGAGGTCAGCGGGATGTAGGCAATCTCGATCCCTTTCTCCTCCGACAGCAATTGCCAGGGGACGATGTTCGAGTGGTGCTCCATCAGGCTGAGCACGACCAGGTCGCCAGCACGGAGATTGCGGCGCCCCCAGCTTTGCGCCACCAGGTTAATCGCCTCGGTCGTGTTCCGGACGAAGACGATCTCGCGCGCCGAGGCAGCGTTGATAAACGCGGCGACCAGGTGACGCGCCTCCTCGTACTTTGCCGTCGCCATCTCCGAGAGCTGATAGACGCCCCGGTGGATGTTGGCGTTGTAGCGCCGGTAATAGTCGTCCAGCGCCTCGATGACGGCCGCCGGCTTTTGGGAGCTAGCAGCGCTATCCAGAAAGACCAGCGGCAACTGGCCAGGCTCCAGCGGCTGATTCAGCACCGGGAAATCGGCCCGGATTGCCGCGGCATCGAGCGGGGTGGTCCGCGGGCTTGCCGGAGAATGATGCGTGATTGGCGTATCCATCGCTGTCCCCCTGGCCCTTACGCCCGGCCCTCGCTGTCCCCACCGTGGCGCTTCTCGCCGCCGGTCCTCCTCGTCATGGGAGGGAATGGGAGTGGGGGTCAGCGCGGGCCGGAGGTGAGGATCAAATTCCGACCTTTCGCGCGATCGCACCCTCCAGGAAGCCCTGGATCTCCTCAACGGGGATCCGGTCGATGACCGGGCGGAAGAAGCCCTCGACGATCAGCTTCTGCGCCTCAGTGTAAGGGATGCCGCGCGCTTGCAGGTAAAAGATATGCTCCGGCACGACCTGCGAGATCGTTGCGCCGTGCGTGCAGCGCACATCGTTCGCGCCGATCTCCAGATTGGGAATCGAGTCTGCCCGCGCCTCCCGGCTCAAAATCAGATTCCGGTTCTGCTGATAGGCGTCGGTCTTCTGGGCGCCCTCGTAGACCTTGATCAAACCGGAGTAGACAGATCGCGCGCGGTCCTTGAGCGCGCCCTTGAACTCGAGATCGCTCGTGGCGTACGGTGCCTCGTGCAACTGCCAGGTGTGATGATCGAAGAACTGATCGCCATCACCAAAGTAAATGCCGAGCATCTCTGCCAGCGCGTTCGGCCCGCGCAGGTGCGATCCAATGGAGTTCTTGCTGAACTTACTACCGAGCGTGACGTGCAGCGAATTTAGCGTCGCGTCATTGGTCAGGATGGCCCGCTCGGTCATGAAGTTCCAGACGTGGCGGCCCCAGTCCTGCACCTGCACGTAGCGCAGCTTGCTCCCCTTGCCCAGAATCAGCTCAACAACCTCCGAAGCGAAGCCCTGCCTCTCGAGCGTGGGCGAATTGAACGCATCGACGAAGAACGCTTCCGCCCCCTCATCAAGCACGACGAGGGTATGGGCAAAGATCGCGGCTGGCTTCTGCCCCACCGTGAACGAGCGGAACGGCAGCTCGATCGCGACGTTCTTCGGCACGTAGAGGAACGTGCCTCCCTGCCAAAAGGCGGCATGGAGCGCCTCGAACTTCCCAAAGTCCGCTGGAACGGCCTGGGTCATGAAATACCGCTGCACGAGCTCCGGGTACTCGCGCACCGCCGCGTCGAGGTCGCAATAGATCACGCCTTGTGCCGAGACATCCGAGGCTACCTCGGTGAACACCGTCGAGGCATCGCGCTGGATGATCACACCGGCGCGGTCGCTCTCGTCGGAGACACCGCCTTCGATGGCCGAAAGCAGCCCATCCGGCGATGCCACCCGCTCACCCACGCCCGCGAAAGGCACGAGTGTATCGAGCTTGAGCGGCCGGATATCTGTCCGGCGCCATTCCTCATCCGTTCGCTGCGGCATAGGCAACCGCTCGAATGCATCCCACGCGGCCAGCCTTGCTTCCAGCACCCAGACAGGCTCGCCCTTTCGGCGCGATAGTTCTTCGACTGCCTCGCGGGAGAACCCCGTCAGCGCCGTATCGCGTGTCAGTGTCGCTTCCATCGTCTCCTCTCAAAGGTCGGGAGTCAGGGGTTAGGAGTCGGGGTGAGGATCAGAAACTCGTGACCCCTGACTCCTAGCTCCCGACTCCGGCGAGCCCAGCTCGCCTATCCGACTGAACCTTCCATCTCCAATTGAATCAGGCGGTTGAGCTCAACGGCGTACTCGAGCGGCAGCTCCTTGGCGATTGGCTCGATGAACCCGTTGACGATCATGCTCATCGCCTCGTCCTCGGTCAGACCGCGGGACTGCAGATAGAAGATCTGTTCCTCCGCCACCTTCGAGACCGTCGCCTCGTGACCGATCGAGACGCGCTCCTCCTCGATCTCCATGTACGGGTAGGTATCCGTCCGGCTGGTCTCGTCGAGCAGCAGTGCGTCGCAGACGACGTTGCTCTTGACGTCCTCCGCGCCCTTGTAGACCTTGACCAGTCCACGGTAGGACGACCGCCCCGTCCCCTTCGAGATCGACTTCGAGATGATCTGCGAAGAGGTGTGCGGCGCGACGTGCACCACCTTGCCGCCCGCATCCTGATGCTGGCCATCGCCAGCGAAGGCGACTGAGAGAATCTCGCCGCGCGCGCCCGGCTCCATCATCCAGACGGCCGGGTACTTCATCGTCAGCTTGCTGCCGAGGTTGCCGTCCACCCACTCCATCGTCGCGTCCCTGTAGGCCGCGGCGCGCTTAGTGACGAGGTTGTAGACGTTCTTGCTCCAGTTCTGGATGGTGGTGTACCGGCAGCGCGCTCCTTCCTGGACGATGATCTCGACCACCGCCGAATGGAGCGAGTCGGTGCTGTAGACTGGCGCCGTGCAGCCCTCGACGTAGTGCACATAGGAGCCCGGCGCGCAGATGATCAGCGTCCGCTCGAACTGCCCCATGTTCTCGGCGTTGATCCGGAAGTACGCCTGGAGCGGGATCTCGACGCGGACGTTCTCCGGCACGTAGATGAACGAGCCACCCGACCACACCGCGGAGTTGAGCGCGGCGAACTTGTTGTCGTTGGCCGGAACGATTGTGCCGAAGTACTGCTTGACCAGGTCCGGGTACTCCCGCACCGCCGTGTCGGTGTCGACGAAGATCTCCCCCTGCTTCTCCAGGTCCTCACGCAGGGAGTGATAGACGACCTCCGACTCGTACTGGGCGCCGACGCCGGCCAGGAACTTTCGCTCTGCCTCGGGAATACCCAGCTTCTCGAAGGTGTTCTTGATGTACTCCGGCACCTCGTCCCAGGACTTGCCCTGCTTCTCGGTTGGCCGGATGTAGTAGTAGATATCGTCGAAGTTGATCTCCGAAAGATCGCCGCCCCAAGTCGGCATCGGCCGCCGGATGAAATGCTCATACGCCTTGAGGCGGAACTCGCGCATCCAGTCGGGCTCGCCCTTCATGTAGGAGATCTCCTCGACGACCTCCCGGCTCAAGCCCTTCTTGCTCTTGTAGACGTATTGCTCCTCATCGCGGAAACCGTACCGGTACTCCCCGATGTCAATCTGCGGCTTTGGTACTGCAGACATCTCCTGTGCTCCTTCCAGTCGCATGGGGCTACGGGCCGGGAGTCAGGGGCTCGGGACGACAAAGACGCCCAAGCCCCAAGCCCCTAGCTCCCAGCTCCTGTATTTGCGAGTTGCGCTCGCAAGCCTTCGTAGCCCTTCTCCTCCAACTCCAGCGCCAGCTCGGGGCCGCCTTCCTGCACGATCCGGCCATCCATCATGATGTGCACGAAGTGCGGCTTGATGAAGTTGAGCATCCGCTGGTAGTGCGTAATCAGCACGACGCCCATGTCTGGCCGCATCAGCGAGTTGACGCCTTCGGCGACCACGCGCAGCGCATCGATGTCAAGACCGGAGTCGGTCTCGTCCATGATCGCCAGGGTCGGCTCCAGCAGCGCCATCTGCAGGATCTCGGCCCGCTTCTTTTCACCGCCGGAGAATCCCTCGTTCAGGTAACGGTTGGCGAAGCTCTCGTCGATCTTGAGCTGCGCCATCTTCTCCCGCATCAGGCGGCGGAACTCGCGTGGCGTGAACGGCTGGGCGCTCCCGCCATCGGCGGCGACCGCTTCAGCCCGGGCGTTGCGCACGTTGGTTACCGCCATGCGCAAGAAGTTGGCCATGGAGACCCCGGGGATCACCGTCGGATACTGGAACGCCAGGAAAATCCCCTTGCGTGCCCGCTCATCGGGCGACCACTCGAAGATGTCCTCGCCGAAGTAGCGGATCGCCCCCTCGGTGACCTCGTAGGCCGGATGGCCGGCGATCACATACGCCAGGGTGCTCTTCCCCGAGCCGTTTGGACCCATCAGCGCGTGAATTTCCCCGGCGTTGACCGTGAGATTCACGCCCCTGAGGATCTCCTTGTCCTCGATGTTGACGTGCAAGTTCTCGATTTCGAGAATCGGAACGGTGCTCATGATAGCTACTGGCCCCTCCAGTCCCGGGTCAACCCGGGTGTCATCGTGCCCATCTCCCGGTCTCGCGCCGGTCTCTGGTTCTGAGGCTCATTCTCCTCGCCGGGCTTCCCACTCTCGCGCTGCCGCTTGGCGCGCGATCGGCTTGCCTCTTGTTGGCACGCCGGGCACGTCCCAGCGAAGATGGTATGGTGACTTTCGATGACGAAGCCGGTTCGCTCTTCAGCGACGTGCCGGGCCATCAATGCAACCGGGACATCGACATCGACCAGTTGTCCACAGATGGTGCAGTACACATGGTCGTGCCGGTCGACCCGGGCATCGTAGCGGCTCGCCTGATCGGCGAAGGTCAGCTCCTGGATCAAGCCGAGCTGGGCCAGGAGATGCAGCGAGCGGTAGACCGTGCCGTAGGCGATCCGCGGGTCCTTTCGGCGCACCCGCTCGAAGATCTCCCCGGCGGTGAGGTGCCGCTCGGCTGCTTGCACCTCAGCGAGAATCATCGCCCGCTGAGCTGTCTGGCGGTAGCCGCCGAGCTTGGTTGGCTTGTCATCGCTTCGCACGCGTCCGGCCATCACGAGAACCACCATACTTGAGAATGAGTCTCGTTACCGATCCGAAAGTATAGTGCATACGTCGGAATTGCCGCAAGGCGTACCGGCGGCACTGGCGGTGGCTCTCGCAACGGGCAGCAGCCACTGCCGCCTTCACGTTGCGGGAGGCGAGTGCAGGACACGCTTGCCGGATTCTTGGAAGTTGCCGAAACGACCCTATGCGACACGGCCACGATGACCGTGTCGCCCACGCCGGGTGG
>JBHOQQ010000179.1:0-21625 GCA_042408955.1 Thermomicrobiales bacterium | reverse complement strand
GGGGAGACGTCTGGAACGCCGCTCTCATACGGTGCGGCCTTGACCGGGTTGGGCCTCGCGGGCGCCACGATCCAATTCAGGATCAGCAACGCCATACCCATCGCGAAGGCCGAAATCGTCATCAGGCCGACAACAAGCCAGTTTTCACCGAAGACCTGCACCGGCTCCCGCTCCTCCGTCGTGGCCCCGCAGCCTCGGGACCGTTGCTGACGTTTCGCCCTCTGCTGATCGGAGTCTGGCCCATGCGCATGATGAGGCGGGTTTCCGGCCCTCCGACCTTGTGTATGGTATCACAATCGTCCACGCTGGCAGCCATGGCATTCGACTCCGCGCTGCAGCACGGCTTCTCATTCTTCCTGCAAGAAAGACGAACGTGGGCAGGCTCACTGTGACACGCCACGAGCATCGGCGCCGTTCCAGCTCCGCGAATTTCCCCTGGCGCGCGCCACGGAATCCGCCATACTTTCCGCCCGGCGGCTTCCCACAGCCGCATGGGAATCCTGGCAACGATGCCGCAGGTTGAGCGTTTCGGGAGGAACGCTGTGCTCGAACACGATCTTGTTCTCAAGAGTGATGAGCTCTATCTCGTTGGCGACATCCGGTCGGACGGCAGCGGCGAGCGCGCCACCGGCTTGTATCTCCGGGACACCCGGCATTTGTCCCGATTCAGCGTCACCCTGAATGGCACACGGCCCCAGCGGCTCTCTGCTCGCGTGCATAGCGCCACGGCGGCCACCGTGACCCTGACAAATCCCGTTCTCGTCCTGAACGACGGAACCGCTGTCGCACCACACCGAGTCATGCTTGAGGAGCGGATCTCCCTCGACACCGCCTTGCATGTGACGCTTATCGTGCAGAACTTCGCCCCGCAAACCGTCACGCTCTCGCTTGGTCTCGATTTTTGCGCGGATTTCCGAGACTTGTTTGACATCCGTGGCTTCCCGCGGCAGCAGCGAGGCCGCCTGCTCCGTCCGCGTGTCGAAGACATCGGTGGCCGCCGCACGGTGATCCTGGCATACCGCGGTCTGGACGGATTGGTGCCAGAAACGGAAATTGCCTTCGACCGGGAGCCTGAGATCAGCATTGCGCGCGGAGCCGCCGAGGGCGAAGAGGGTTTCGTGCCGATGCTGCCGGGGTTCGAGGCGGTCTCGCCCGAAGTGCCGACCGACCGCATTCCTGAGGTGCGTGCGATTTTCCCCATCACGCTGGCTCGCGGCGAGCGCTGGGAGCTGCGCGTTACCATCTCGCCAATCCCGGCGAATCGCGTTCCTATTTCCGCCGCACCGTCCATTCTCGGCCAATTCCTCGCCGAACGTGCAACGATTTCTACCGACAACCCGTTCTTCAACCGCATCTTGCAGCGCTGCGAGCTTGATCTCGCGGCGCTGCTCACCAGCTTTCCCCAAGGTCCATTGCCTGCTGCCGGCATCCCGTGGTTTGTCGCCCCGTTTGGCCGCGACAGCCTGATTGTCGGCTTGCAGACGCTGCACTTGCTGCCACAGCGCGCGGCGTCCACGCTGCGCGTTCTCGCGGCGCTCCAAGGTGAGCAAGTTGACCCGTGGCGCGGTGAAGAGCCGGGGAAAATCCTGCACGAGATGCGCTACGGCGAGATGGCTCGCTGTGGCGAGGTGCCGCACACCCCCTACTATGGCTCGGTTGACGCCACTCCCCTTTTTGTCTGGCTCTTCGCCGAGACGATCGCCTGGACGGCCGACGAGCGTCTCTACCACGATCTGCTCCCGAACGTCCGGCGCGCCCTGACGTGGATGGAAACGTACGGTGATCTCGACGGCGATGGCTTCATTGAATATGCCACCGATGCACGCGGCCCGGCGCACATCACCCATCAAGTCTGGAAGGATAGCCACGATTCAATGCACCATGCTGACGGGCGTCCACCAGCCGGCCCCATTGCCGCCGTCGAAGTGCAAGGGTACGCCTACGCCGCGTACGACCGCCTCGCCGAGGTGGCCGCCTCGTACGGGGACTCCGATTGGGCACAAGAGCTACGGTCGCGCGCGGCCGCACTCCGCGAGCGGGTGGAAGCAGCGTTTTGGCTCGAAAGCGAAGGCTTCTATGCGCAGGGCCTTGATGGCGAGAAGCAGCCAGTGCGCGCCATTAGCTCGAATCCTGGCCATCTCCTCGCATGCGGACTCCCTTCGCCCGAACGGGCCGCGCTCGTTGCTAACCGGCTCAGGCAACCAGACATGGACTCCGGTTGGGGCATTCGCACCCTCTCATCCGCGGCCATCTCCTACAACCCGATGAGTTACCACAATGGCTCAGTCTGGCCCCACGACAACAGCCTCATTGCCTGGGGACTCTACCGGTATGGCCACGCCGCGGCCGCTCATGCCATTGCCGACGCGCTGTACGCCACTGCCCAGGCCGATCCGCTGGAGCGGCTGCCCGAGCTGTACTGCGGGTTTGCGCGCACGGCGGAGACGGCCGACGCGCCGGTTGCCTACCCAGTGAGCTGTAGCCCGCAAGCCTGGGCAGCCGGCGCCTTGCCATTGATCGTGCGCGGCATGCTTGGGCTCAACGCCAATCTGGCCGGCAGGATGGTGACCGTTTCGCCTGCGCTCCCGGAATGGCTCGGTGAGGTGCGCATCCACGATCTCCACGTGTTCGGGCGGCGGGGCATGCTCTCCGTTCGCCGAGAAGGCACCGGCTATGCCGTCCGCGCGGACGGCTTGCCCATTGAAGTGATCTTGCCGCAAGCGGCACAATGACCCGGATGCGCGACAACGAAGGCAGGGATGATCCCACAGCCTTCCACAGAAAGGAGCACGCATGGACGCGCCAGCAGGTGAGTACCGCATTCATCCGGAGACCCGCATCGGCCATGTCCATCTCAAAGTCTCGAATCTAGAGCGCTCCATCGCCTTTTACCGGGATGTTCTCGGCTTCGAGCTCATGCAGCGCTATGGTGCTCAGGCAGCGTTTCTCTCGGCCGGTGGCTATCACCACCATATCGGCCTGAATACCTGGGAGAGCCTCAATGGTCCTCCGCCTCCCCCAGGAACAACGGGGCTCTATCACTTTGCCATCCTCTATCCGAATCGCCTGGAGCTTGCGCGCGCGTTGAAGCGCCTGATTGATCACGGAATTACCATTGACGGCGCTTCTGACCATGGCGTCAGCGAGGCCATCTACTTTCGCGATCCCGATGGCAACGGCATCGAAATCTATCGTGACCGGCCGCGAGAGGAATGGCCTACAACGCCGAGCGGGCAGCTCGCCATGGTCACACGCCCGCTCGACCTGCCAGGACTTTTGCAGGAACTGGCAGCAGTGCCCGGCGATTGACAAGCACAAAACCAGAGAGACGACAGGAGGGCGAGGTGGACGACGCAGGGCGCTTCGGCGACGACGGCATCCTCAGGCGCATTGACGAGGCGTTGCGCGCCTTTCCAGGCGTTCTCGGCATGTACGCCAAGAACCTTACGACGGGAGAGGAAGTTGGCCACCGGGCAGACGCGGTCATGCCCACGGCCAGCACCATCAAGGTCGGCATTATGGCCGAACTGTATCGCCAGGCAGAAGCTGGCGCGGTTGATCTTGCGCAGCGCGTGACCGTCCAGCCTTCCGACTGGTATGGAGGCACGGGTGTGCTCAAAGAGTTCGCACCGGGCCTCACTCCAACGATTGCCGACCTTTGCCGCATGATGATCGTGGTCAGCGACAACGTCGCCACCGGCATTCTGGTCCGTATGCTTGGGAAGGACCGGATCAACCAGTCGTTCCAGGATTGGGGCCTGACGAACACGCAACTGGTTTGGAACCTCCAGCTTGGTGGTGACATCCGGCAATACGCAGTCTCCACGCCGCGAGAGCTCGGCCGGCTCATGGAGCTGATCGCCACCGACGGCTTCCTGAGCCCAAGCGCGTGCGCCGCCATGCGCGATCATTTAGGGCGTCAGCAGCACCTTGAGCAGATTCCCCGCTTTCTTCCGTACAACCAATACGCCTCGGAGCTTGGACGTGCCCAGCCAGTTCGGGTCATGAATAAAATCGGGAACTACATGGGCATGCGTGCTGATGTGGCCATTGTCACTGCTTCTGGCGCTCGCTTCGTCCTTGCCACCATGAACGAAGGCCATCCCGACCCGCATTTCCATGTCGATCACCCAGGCAATGTGCTTAATGGCCAGGTTGCGCGAATTGTGTTTGATGCCTGGGTGCCGCCGGGCGCAGTGCCGGCTGAGTGGGAGAGCAGCGCGGTTCGCGGACAGGCGCGCGTACCTGCAACGTGAGTTTTGGCGGGCTGTGTGGTAAGTCATGCCGCACTTACCGCCCTCACGCCGAGACCGTGGCCATTGCCATCGGGAGGAGACCGAGGTGCCACTTCATTCTCTCGCTCCAGATGCAATTCTCATCAACGGCCGCATTCACACGATGGACGCAGGCGACCAAGTTGTCTCCGCCTTAGCAGTCGCGCACGGGCGAATCGTTGCGATCGGATCAGACGACGAGATGCGCTCGCTGGCTGGTCCCCGCACCGTCGTCGACAACTTGCATGGTGCGACGGTCATTCCTGGCCTGATCGATGCGCACAATCACCTGTTGAGCACGGGACAGACCCTTCGGCAGATCCAGCTGTACGACTGCCGGACGATTGCGCAGATCCTAGAGCGGGTCGCAGAGCGCGCTGCCGCCACGCCTCCTGGGCAATGGATCATCGGCCGTGGCTGGGATGAGAGCCTCCTTGCCGAGCGGCGGCATCCCACGCGGCACGATCTCGATCTCGTCGCGCCCGGCCATCCGGTAGTGCTCCACCGAGTCTGGAACAAATTGGTCTGCAACAGCGCCGCGCTGCGTATCGCGGGTATTTCGCGAGAAACGCCAGATCCCCCGGCCACCGTCAGGTACGCCGGGTCGTTCGAGCGCGACGCTGATGGTGAGCCGACCGGGCTGTTTCGAGATCGTGCCAAATCGTTGATTCTCAACCACATCCCCGAGCCGAGTGAGGAACAGCGCGTCGCGGCGATCGAGACGGCTTGCCGCGCTTACAACGCGGTGGGCATCACCTGCGTGGCTGAACCTGGGCTTTCTCCGTCGGAGATTCGCGCGTTTCACCGGGCACTGCGCGAGCACCGCCTGACCGTCCGCATCGACTTGCTCATGGCAGGCTGGGGCTTCGTCTCGGCGGACGAGGAGACAGTGCTGGAGGATCGGTTTACCGCGGTTGGCGTCGAAGGCGGCTTCGGCGACGACATGCTCCGGCTCGCCGGGATCAAGCTGATGCCTGACGGCGGTATTGGCGACCGCACCGCTCGTCTTAGTGAACCATACGTCGATGAACCAGGGAACCGCGGTCAGTGGGTGGTGGAACCCGCGCGCTTGGAATCGGCAATTGCCTGGGTGCACGACCGCGGCTGGTCCATGGACATTCACACCTGTGGCGATGAAGCCCAAGCGACCGTGGTTCGCGCCTTCGCTCGCGCTCAGCAGCAGCAGCCGAAGCCGTGGCTTCGACACCGCGTCCATCATGCCTACCTCCCGACACCGGACGTGTTACGGCTGATGGCCGAGTATCGGATCCCGGCGGTCGTCTCAAATCCTTTTCTGGCCTCCCTTGGCGAAAGCTTCGTCTCCTCCCTTGGTGAAGCGCGCGCCGCCCGGATCATGCCTATGCGCACGTATCTTGACGCCGGTGCTCCCCTCGCTGGGTCATCCGACTCGCCGGTCGCGGACTACAATCCCTGGGTTGGAATCGCGGCCGCGATCACTCGCCGCACGGTTACTGGCCGGATCCTCGGTCCGGAGGAGTGCATCACCACGCAGGACGCCTTGCGCTCGTACACTGCTGGCGGCGGCTATGCGCTCGGCCGACAGGAGGCGCTCGGCTCGCTCGAGCCTGGGAAGCTAGCCGATCTTGTCGTGCTCTCCCGTGACCCCTACGAGTTGTCAGGCGAAGAACTGGCGACCCTGCGTCCCCTAGCGACGATGCTCGGGGGCCGCTGGGTCTTCGATTGCCGGTAGCGGGCAGAAGGGGGCGAGGGAGAGGGGTCAGGAGTCGGGGGTCGGGGGTCAGTCGAGGGGCTGGGGGTTGGGGAGGGGGTCAGGAGTTAGGGGTCGGGGGTCAGGGAGGCTACGAGCTTCGAGTTTTCAGTCGTGAGGCGTCAGCCGTCCGTAGGGGCGCGATTAATCGCGCCCGTCCCGCTCCCATCCGTCAGGCAGCAGTGCGGGGGATAAGCGCGGGGCTAAAGACCCCGCTCCCTCGCTTTGCTCGAGACACGGCTCACCACGCAGACGACGCCCCCTTGAAGGGGGCTCACCACGCCATTGGTGCGCTCGCGGGGAGGCGTGATGTCGGCATCGTCATTCCGTTCGCGATAGCGCGGGAGTGCGGAGCGAGGAAGCTCTCCTCCCAACAGACCAGCCGGCTTTCGCCGGCTTCGTGGTGTCAGCGCGGGGTCTTTAGCCCCGCGCTCAACCGACGAAGCCCCCTGAAGGGGGCTGAAACGATCTGGCACACGTAAACAGCCGACTTCAGCCGGCTTTGTATGATCAGCACGGGGACTTTAGCCCCGCGCAATGGGGCTGAGCCTGATCCCAAGCAAAGCGAGGGAGGGGACGTTCGCCGCGCACTGCCGTCCCGCGCGATGCTGTCGGACGAACGTGGGCTGCACGGGCACAATACGGCGCATCCCTACCGGCTACCGGCTGTCGGCTCTCGGCTGACAACGGTGATAGCGTCTGACGAGAGGCAGCCTTCCTCAACGACGAGGCCGATCCCGCCGCAGGTTAGCGGCCGGTCTCGATCGACAACGTCGAACACTAGCTGACCGTCAATCCACGCACGGATATGCTCGCCCATCGCCTCCAACGCCAGGTGATAGGGCCGGTCCCACTCCACGGGAAACGCGGTCTCGGCGAGCGTTTTCGGCTGGTTGCACATTTTGACGAGCCGCGCCCGCCCGTCCTGTGCCAAGAGCAGCGCGTAGTAGCGGCGCAGCCCCTGGACGCGGGCCGCAAGGCCGCCCGACCTGGCGAGCCAGATGGTGATCGGCGCCTCGACCCGGTAGTCTGTCCAGTCCGGCCCGCCTTGGCTGATCAGTCCGATGCCTTCGTTCTGCACAATGCGATAGGGTTCGGGCCACCGGCCTTCAAACTGATCGACGCCATCCACCCAAGCGCGCCGCCAGATCTGACCCGAGCCGCTCGGACGGCCCAGAATCACCCGCGGCGTGCCGTCCCACGTCAGCCAGTCGAGGTAGAGGGTACGAGCCGCCTCGGGCGTAATCTCCAAGCCCACGCCAAAGATCGGACAGCCACCGGTGTCTGGGACGCGCCAGGTAAGTTCCGCCGCTGCACCTGGAGCAATCATCACGGCGTCGCCGCCGATGACTGCGACTTGGTCGTTGCTGTCGTAGTACCGGGCGACTAAGCGGACTCGGGCTTGCGCCGGATTGGCAGCGTCCGCCTCGATGCGGGCGCGAACGGTCTGGCCGGGATAGAGGGTGGGCGATGCAAACAATTGATAGCCCGGCATGGTGAGCGCTTCTGGCGGAATGAACGTGGGCGTCCAGACCCGGGCCGTCTCCTGGCCAGCCGGTGGGGTGACAGTGACCGCCAGGCTACGGGTGCCCTCGTGGCTGTGCCCTGCCACGTTTTCCAGGCGAGCCGGGGCCACCGCTTCGTTCTCTGCCTGGAATCCCTGAACCGATCCCGGCAGGGAGAAGTGAAAGCGGGCGCCGCCCTTCGGAGCCACCGGCTCCAGCCCCGCGAGCCGGCGGCCTGTGTTGATCAGGTGGTACGCCTCGGTCAGCGCGTCGGTGATCGCTCGACCGCCATCAGCGGTTGAGAGATAAAGGCGATCTGCCACGGGGCCACGCCAGTCATAAGCGCCTTCGAAGGCGCGCAAGCCGTTCTTGATGCCGAGCAAGCAGCCGACATTGCCAGAGTTGCAATCGGTGTCCCAGCCGCTGGTATTGACGATCATCAGCGAGCGCCGGAAATCGTCCTCGCCGTACAGCAGCGCCAGCATAATGAGCGCATGGTTCGGCACCATGTGGCAGTTGCCGCGATACCGGTGATACCCGTAGATGTCGGCAATGCGTTCCCGAGTCCGCCGCCAGTCACGATCGGTTGCGTGCCACTCGCGAATGTCGTGGATCAGGCGGGCGATGATCGAATCTTCGGGAATGACCCGCAGGCCGGCGTCGATGAGCTTCTGAATATCGGACTCGACGAAGGCCAGCGACTCCATCGCGGCGATGACTTGCGCGCCGTAGATGGCCTCACCGTCGTGGCTGACACTGGCCGCCCGGCGGGCGAGATCGGCCGCGTATTCCGGATCGCCGGGCGCGACCATCGCCCAGCCGTCAATGAAAATCTGCGCCCCAATCTGCTCGGCGACCGTCTTGCCGTTGCAGGCGATCGAGCCACTTTGGGGCGCGGGGATGCCGTGCTTAAGGCGCAGGTACGCCGTGTGCTCCGTGGAGTTGCCCAGCCCGCCCCACCAGAAAATCGTCCGGCGCTCGATCGTGTAGTTGAGCCAGGCATCGCCGACCTGCTGGGGTGTGAGATCGCGCGGATAGCCGTTGTCGGCCAATGCCCGCACGAAGGTGAAGGTGCCGGTAATGTCATCGTCGGTCACAACGAGCGGCGCACCACCCCGGCCAGGGAGGTAGCCCGTGACCTCGCCAATCTCCTGAGAAATACGCTCGTAGGTCCACCCTTCGATTGGACGGCCGAGATAGACGCCGATCAGCTTGCCGAGCACGCCCGCGTAGACGCGCTCCTCATAATCCGGGGGAATGATCACGCTTTTCGTCCTCCTGCCGGTTGTCGCCAACCGGAACGATCGGTGCACGTTGACACGGCGGCATGAGCTAAGCGCTCAAGACGCGGCCAGGAGCTGTTCGAAAGCTCGCTGGCGCTCTTGCGCGTGCGCGAGCTGACGCTGCTGGAGCTGACTGGCCAGGGCGGCGAGACTGCTGGCAAGGGGCCGCAGGTCGCAGCGGTTCGCGGCGTCGATGCGCTCCACCCACCGTGGGCGGATGGCCTGGATGCCGTGCAGCGCCCCAGCGATCGCGCCTGCCATCCCGGCAATGGAATCGCAGTCCCGGCCGTAGTTGGCTCCGGCGATCACCGCGGTCTCGAAGTCACCGCGGGCGACGACAAGGAGGCCAAGCGCGATGGGCAGCTCTTCGATGCTGCGCAGGCGACTGGGATGCCAATCGTCGGTGCCGTTGCCACGAGCGTGGAAATCGTCCGCGGCGCCGTCAAATGGTCGCACGGCTTCCCGGAGTGGCAGGATGGCGTCGCGCCAGTTCGTGAAATCCCGCGCGCGATTGACGACCGCGGCGATGGCTCGGTGAGTGCCTTCTTTAGCAAGGCGCAGCGCGGCAGCCACGATGCGCTCGACAGTCGCGCCGGGCGAGAACGCCTCGGCGATGCAGGCGGCCATCACGCCCGCCGCTTCTAAGCCGTAACTCCACTGGTGGGCGGCAAAGATTTCGATAGCCTCGCGGTAGGCGGCATCGGGATCGGCCGCGTTGACAATGCCCACCGGCGCCGCGTACATCGCCGCGCCGCAGTTGACCATATTGCCGACGCCACCCAGCCGGGGATCGGCGTTGGCCAGGCGCAGCCGCATGAGCAGCCACTTCTCCGGGTAGAAGAGGCGCTCGACGAGTGGCATCTCCCTCCCGTATTCCGCCACCCAGCGCGGCTCGTCGGCGATCAGCGGCACGATGCCGCGGGCGAAGCGAAATGGATCGAGATGATCCCCTGTTTCAACGTACAGGCGGCCAAGGAGCTGAACCATATGGGTATCGTCCGTGTAGCGGCCGTCGCCTTTACCAATAGGGGACGGGCCATCCCACGGCTCCACGAAGTCCGTAATTTCGCCGTATCGTTCCCGAATCTCCTCGGGGGTCCGGCCTTCGGCGGGCGCGCCGAGGGCGTCCCCAATCGCCCCGCCGTACAAGCAACCGAGTGCCTTTTCGACGATCAGTGAACTCATCGTTACCCCTTGAGACCGCCTTGCGTCAGTCCCTCGATAAAGCGGCGCTGCAACAGGAGGAAGATCGCGATGATCGGCAGAATCATCATCATCGCGGCCGCGCTCGTCAGCGCCCAGTCGCGGCTGAAGCGCGTTTGGAAGTTGTAATAGCTTGTGACAACCGTGAAGAGGCGTTGATCCGTGAGAAAGACCGTCGCCAGGAGAAATTCGTTCCAAACCGAAAGGGCGACGACCAGCCCAACGGTCAGGAAGCCCGGCCAGGACAGTGGAACCACGATACCGGAGAAGATACGCCACTCGCTTGCCCCATCAACACGGGCCGCATCCTCGAAATCAGAGGGAAGCTGGACCATGTACGACCGGAGCAGGAAGATCGCCAGCGGCGCATTGATGGCAATATAGATGATCGCTAGGCCCACCAAGTTGTTGACAAGATGCAAACGCTGCCAGAGGAAGAACAGCGGCACGAGGAAGAGCTGGATCGGCAGGCTTGATCCGACGAGCAGATAGAGGGTGACTGGGCCGGCGCCGGGCAAGTTGAGCTTGGCCAAGCTGTAGGCGGCCATGCCCCCGAGGACGAGAACGCCGGCAATCGTGAGTGCCACCAGGATCCCGCTGTTCTTGACCGTCGTCGAGAAGTTGCCCACGTCCCAGGCTCGGGTGTAGTTCTCCCAGAGAAACGTGCGTGGGAACCCCAGCGGATTCCGGCCGATCTCGGCCCGGCTCTTGAGCGAATTGAACGCGAGGATGGCCATCGGCCCCAGCGCGAAAATGGTCAGCAGGGTCAGGACGATGTAATTCGGCAGAAGACTCACTTCACGGCCCTGCCGCCGCCTGATGACGCGCCGTCCCGGCGCAAGCGCGCTCATATCTCCCACCCTCGCTTGCGAAGAAATACAAAGATCCCGATGATGAATCCGACGAGCACGCTCATCGTCAGGCCGATTGCCGCGGCATACCCGGCCTCGAAGCGATAGAAGGCGTTCTTGACGACGAGCACCGAGAGCACTTCAGAGGCACCGGCCGGGCCACCCTGCGTCAGGATCCAGATGTAATCGAAGGTGAGGAACGACCAAATGCTGGTCATCAAGATCATAAAGACCAGTGTTGGCCGGATGCCGGGCAACGTCACGTCGCGGAACTCCTGCCACCGGTTGGCGCCGTCCAGACGCGCGGCCTCGTAGAGATCTGGCGGGATGTTCTGCATGGCCGCCAGGAACAAGACCATGAGAAATCCCCACCAGTGCCAGTTATCGACGAAGCCGATGGCCGGCAGGACGGTTTGCGGGTCGCCAAGGAAGGCGCGGTCCAGCCCGCCGATGCCCCACTCCTTCAATTGGGCGCCGAGGCCACGGTCAGGGTTCATGAGGCTGCGCCAGATAAAGGCGGTGACAACGCTTGGCAGGACATAGGGGAGAAACAGCGCCATGCGGTAGAGGATCGCGCCCCGGCGAATTGGGGCCAGAAGCGCAGCCGCGACCAGCGCCATGGCGATCGGGACGGTGAGAAACATCCCCAGCCAGATGACATTGTTGCGAAACGCATGGCGGAACGACGCGTCGTGGAAGAGGAGTTGCCGGTAGTTCTCAAGGCCGATGAATGTGGCCGCGCCGACGCCACTCCACTCGGTGAGTGAATAGTAGACCGCGGCAATTGCTGGGCCAAGCACCACCGAGGCATTAATCAGCAGAATCGGCAACACGAAGAGCCAGGGGACAATCTTCTTGCGGTAGACCGCGCTCTGCCAGAACCGGCGCCGTGGAGCGACGCGCGGCGCTGGCATGACGGCGGTGCGTTCCAGTTTCGTGCCCAAGGCCTGTTCCTGCTGCCTGGTAGGCGCCGCCAGACACGAGCCGGCAGCCCCTACCAGGCACTCCTTTGCGAACCCGATACGCGCTACGCGCGCGTTGGAATCGGTGGAATATCACCCGCAGCCTTCTCCTCGTCGAAGAGGGTCTGCAAGCCCTGGAGATACTCCTCGACCGTCATGTCACCTGCCCAGACCTTCTCGATCTCCTCGTAGATATAAACATCAGACTTTGGCGGCCAGAAGGTCCAGGTGGTATAGCCGTAATTCCCGGCCGCGCTTGCCGCGTTCATCTGCTCAAGGATGGCGGCATAGCGGGCGTCGAGCCCGGCCAACTGATCGGCCGTGATGTTGACCGGCGCCGGGGCCAGACCACATGCGACTGCCAGCTTCGCCTGGGTTTCAGGGGCGAAATAGTATGCCAGGAACTCGGCGACCGCCTGCGGATTCTTCGTCTTGGCATTGATCGAGTAGGTCGACCCGATGCCCAAATCGAAGATCGCCTCGCCCGTCTTCGACGGGACCGGCACCCAATCCCACTTGTTGTTGTTGCCAGCCTCTTCGCCAAAGTATGCCTGGCCTTCGGCGATCCACCAGGTTCCCTCGATCTTCATGGCCGCGTCACCGTCACCGAAGGCTGCGTTGGCGTCGGCAAATGGCGTGGTATAGTACCGGTCCAGCCCACCCATGAACCAGCCGTTTTGCTGCATCTGGTTGAGGAGATTGAGCGCCTCGACGAACTCCGGGTCGGTCCACTTCGCGGCACCAGTCAGCGCATCGTTGACCTTTTGCGGTCCGGCGACGTGATTGAAGAACTCGCCGACAAACCACTCGTTGGCGGGCCGCCACTCCTGATTCGCGTGGGCGAACGGGATAATGCCGGCCTCGTGGATCTGCGCCGCGAGGGTCATAAGCTCGTCCATGGTCTTGGGTGGCTGCCAGCCATGCTCCTCGAAGAGCGTCTTGTTGTAGTAAAGCACCAGCGTCTCGATCTCACTCGGGATGGAGTACAGCTTGCCGCCAACTTTGCCGAGATCGAGTGCCCATGGCACGAAAGTCTTGTCCCATCCAAATTGGGCGACAAATTCATCGAGCGGATAGAGCTGCCCGGCCTTCGCCATCTCGAAGACGAAGGACGGTCCGGGCGTCGTCACGACATCTGGCCCTCCGCCACCGGCAAGCGCGGTGCGCGTCGCGTCCCAGTTATTGGCTTGCAGCGTCGCCTCAACCTGGACGCCACCCTGCTCATTGAACGGTTTAATGATGGAGTTGACGATGCATTCAGCGACTTCCGCGCCACCCGTCGTGTCAAACCACATCGAGATTTTCGGCTGGTCCTGGGCGGCGGCAGGCTGTACCCGGCTCGCGTCAGCAAGCATCGGCACAATGAGGGCAACTGCCATCAGCGCCACGAGACTGAGCCACGGTCTGCGACGATCCATCACTCCCTCCTCTCGGTTGGAACCACCCACGATGCTGGGCGGACCGGCCGTCCCGGCCAATCACGCGTCAAGCTTCTGACGCTTCCCATTGCACACTGGACCACGCTCCATCACCTCATCGCTCACCCTCCCCCATGGTCTGACCACGGCCTTGACGAACCCTGCTGGCTTGTTGTGCAGATGCGCGAACGCCTGATCCACTGCAGAGAGGTCATACCAATGGGTCACAAGCGACGCGAGATCAATCCGATGTTGCGCGACAAGCGCAAGGCCAATCCGCATGCTGTCCATCAGGTCCGCTCGGCGCCGGACGTGCGCGTTGATGACGTCAATTGCCTTCCAATTCCACATCTCGACATCCACCTCGCGCGCTCCGCCTTGGTGGTAACCGACGATCGAGAGGACGCCGTGGGCACGAACCATCTGGCCGGCAAGGGTGAGCCCTGCTTGCGTGCCGGACGCCTCGATCACCACGTCCACGCCTTTTGGCGAATCCCACTCGCTGAAGCTCGTCAGCAGGCAATCGCCGGGCACCTCGTCAGGGTGGTAGGCTTCGCTGGCCCCAAGTTGGATGGCGCGCGACCGGGCTTCCTCCCGAACATCGATGGCAATCACCGTGCTCGGGCCTCGCAGCCGGACCAGTTGCAGCATCCCGAGTCCCATGAATCCCAACCCGATGATGGCGACCTGGTCCGCCAGCTCGAACCGCGTCCGCCGCAAGGCATTGACCAGACACGCGATCGGCTCACCCAAGGCACCATGATCCGGAACGTGATCGGGGACCGGCAGGAGCAGGCTCTCTTGCGCCAGACGGTACTGGCTGAAGGCCCCGCCGAAGAGCCCTGTGACCCGATCGCCAGGCACAAAGCGCGTCACGCCTGGCCCGACCTCTTCCACCACCCCGACAGGTTCATGTCCGAACCGATGCGGGTACGCCGGCCGCCCGTGCAGCCACGGATGAAGCTCCGAGGCGCACACTCCGCAGGCAGTGACTCGCACCAGCACCTCGCCCGGTCCTGGTTCTCGCACCTGCTCCTCAACGACCTCTGACTGCTGGGGAGCCACCAGCAGGCTCGCTAGGCTCCTCATTGCGTCGCAGCGCTCTCCATCTGCTAGCGTCCTCAGGCCGAGGCCCGAGCTACAAGCTGAAACTCCATCACATCCAGGCGGCCCGCCGGTGGCGCTTCCCCTCTGAGCCGCTCAAACAGCCGCTCCGCGCAGCGCCGGCCCAGTCGCTCCGGGAACTGGGCGACGGTTGTCAGCGGAGGATTGACCAGGGCTGCCGCCGGGATGTCGTCCAGACCAACAATCGCCATATCGCGCGGAATGATGAGGCCAGCCTCACGGAGTGCGACCATGGCGCCAATCGCCATCAGATCGTTGGCAGCAAAGACGGCCGTTGGCCGCGGCGAGAGGCGCAAAAGCTCCCGCATCGCCTCGTAGCCGCCGGCCTCGGCAAAATCCCCCGCCCGGATCAAGATCTCATCAAGCGGCAGGTCGTGCGCGGCCAGCGCCTCCCGATACCCTTGGACGCGGTACTCACGCGGCGGCGTGCCTGCCATGCCAGCGATCATGCCGATGCGCGTGTGACCGCGCGCGATGAGATACTCCACCGCCGCCCTGGCAGCCGCCACGTTGTCCACCATGACGTTATCAATACCGTGCTCAACCCAGGCCGGCTCGTTCGGCGCCAGGACCACGACCGCCATGCCCGCTTCGGCCAGCGACGCCACCATGGCGGGCGGCACATGGAATGTGACGAGAATGGCGCCATCAACCCAGCCTTGCCGGACCGAGCGAAACGCCTTGATCTCCTTGGCCTCAATCCCGTCCGTGTTATAGGTGATGACGTCGTACCCATTGATCTCCGCGACATCCTGAATGCCCCGGATGAAGGCTGGATAGAACGGATTGGTGATGTCGGGGATGACCGCCGCCAAGGTTAGCGTCTTGCGTGTGCGCAGGCTGCGCGCCGCGCGATTGGGCACGTAGTTCAGCTCGGCCGCGGCTTCCAGAATCCGTTGCCGGGTCTCTTCCGGGATGGAGACTGCGGGATGGTTGTTGAGCACATAGGAGACAAGCGCCTGGCTGACCGCAGCGCGGCGGGCCACATCAGCCTGGGTTGGCGATCGCTTGCCTGGTTCCCGGTGCATTGCCGGTTGCTCTCTCCTCGTCTTGCCGATTCAAGCGCACCGTGGCTCTCGAACGCGCAATGTGATGGCGCGGGTTTGCTTATACGTATCATTGATGCGTATCAGTACCGCGATGGCGACAGCCTGTCAAGAGGCATTGGCACCGCCTCGTGGCCGGGCTGCTGCCGCGTGGTAGCATCTTCCCGGGCGATGGTCTGGGACGCGAGGCCAATGGATGCTCGATAGCGTCATCCTCGCTCGCGCACCCGAGATACCTTCGATCACCTGATCGTTGACGACCGCATGCTCATGGGGAGCCCTCAACCAGTAGCCGTCAGGATGTGGGAAACGGGCACGTTGTGCCGTGCCCCAGCAATTCCAGATACGGAAGGTTGACGACTGCCGGCTCGAATTGGAGATGCCATGAACCCGTCTCATACTCGTCCGCTTGCTGATCACGCTCAAGAAAGCGATCTGGATCGTCTGTTGCATCCGGACGAAGCGCGGCGCATCGTCTTGCAGCATGCCCGGCCTCTTCCGCACGAACTAGTTCCGCTGCGGGAGGCTGCCTGGCGCGTGCTGGCCGAGGATTTGGTTGCCACCGGCGATCATCCACCCTTCCCGGCAGCGACCATGGACGGCTACGCCGTTGTCGCTAGCGATGCCTCTCCCTGGCGCGAGGTGATCGGCGTCCAAACCGCGGGTCATCCCATTGATGTTGAAGTGACGCCGGGCACAGCCGTGCGCATCACGACCGGTGCTCCCGTGCCGCCGGGAGCCGACGCGGTCGTGCGAGTCGAGAACACGGAGGTCGCCGACGATCACGTGATCATCCACCAGGAGTCGGTTCAGCCGGGAGAGAACATCCGGCCCGTTGGCTTTGACCTGCGCCGTGGCGACCTGTTGCTGCCAGCCGGCACGGTACTCGGCCCAGCCGAAATCGGTCTCGTGGCCGGTTTGGGAGTGGATCCGGTTCAGGTATTTCGGCGGCCGCGGGTCAGCGTGCTGTCCACCGGGGACGAGCTCGTGGAGCCTTCCCAGCCGCTCGGGCCTGGCAAGATTCGGGATTCCAACCGCTTCAGCCTGATGGCCGCGCTCTCCGCCAGTGGAGCCGATGTCATTTGGGCGGGAAAAGGGCCGGACGACCGGGAAGCGCTTGCGGCAGTCCTTCGCGAGCGCATCGCTTGCAGCGACGCCGTGATTACGAGCGGCGGCGTGTCGATGGGGGAGACGGACTTTATCAAGGCGATTCTCGGTGAGCTGGCCACCGTGTATTTTCGCCGGATATTCATGAAGCCGGGGAAGCCACTCAACTTCGCCACAGCGGGCGATGTCCTGATCTTTGGCTTGCCGGGCAATCCTGTCTCGGCGCTCGTCGGTTTTGAGCTCTTTATCCGTCCGGCGCTGGGTGTGCTCAGTGGCTGCCGGGAGATTGACCGGCCGCGCGTGGCTGTGACGCTGGCGCATGAGACACCGCCAACGGATCGCATCGAGTATCAGCGCGCGATCGTGCGCGCCGATGGCGAAGGACGGCTGATTGCGGCCACGACGGGGAATCAAGCGTCGTCGCGCCTGATCTCGTTTGTCGGGGCGAACGCATTGCTCATCATCCCGCCACGCGACGGAGTTTACCGGGCAGGTGAGCGCGTCGAGGCGATTCTGCTGGGGCCGCCACTCCCCGCGCCGTAGGAGAATCGGTATGGCCCGGCTGTCCGCCGCGGAATACCGGCGGCGCTACCTTGAGATGGCCAAGCGGCGAGCCAAGCCGGGGAGCGGAAGCTCGCTCGCGTTCCTCCGCTCGCGCACGTGGAGCACGCCAGCCGTGAACATTCCGCCGTTGAAGACACCGTTCGTCGTCGTGGGGGCCGTGGCAACCTGGCTCTACATGCCTCAGCGTGCCACGAACGACGTCGATATCCTTGTCCGGGCCGCAGATGCCCCTGCCATCGCCGAGGAACTCCGGAGGGCAGGCTTCGTCTTCGCCGGGCGGTTGGCGATCGGCGGGACATCCTGGCAGGCACCGAATGGCGCTAGGCTCGATGTCCTGGAGTCGGAGGCGCCGTGGATCGACGATGCGCTGGCGAAGCCCAATCGCTCACCAGATGGACTGCCCGTGATCGCATTGCCCTACCTCGTCCTCCTCAAGCTCGCGGCCGGGCGCGGCCAGGATTTGGTGGATATCCAGCGCATGCTCGGTCAGGCGGACGAGCAGACTGTTGCGGCTGTACGCGACGTGGTCCGGCGGCACCAGCCAGCAGACCTCGATGATCTCGATAGCCTGATCGCGCTCGGCCGGCTGGAGTACATCGACGGCCCCGGCGAGCCAGGACCACGCACAGGACGTTGACAGAGGGAGCCCTTAGCCGTCAGGATGCGGCGGAATGCCCGGAGCCGATCGCGTCTGGTCTGATTGCTGATCGCTGATGCCTGATCGCTGGCTTGGCAACGCCATCCCCAGCGCGGGGATAAGCCTCGTGCAAGGTCGACGCCCGTGTCGCCAGGAGTGAGCGACCTGAAATCATCAGGGTCCTCGCTCGGATGAAGGGGGCGCTGGTGGAGTCCCTTCAGTGCTGCTGCGAGCCAGATACTCTTCGACCCGGCGGAGTGGAACCAGGACGATGATGGTGGCGATGGTTGCGGCGATGGCGAGAAAGAAGAAGCCTGCGCCGACCAGGAGGCCGATCGCGGCAGTGACCCAAATGCCGGCAGCGGTTGTCAGATGCCGCACGTGCGTGCCACGAGCGAGAATGACACCACCGGCGAGAAAACCGATGCCCTGGACAATGGTGGAGCCGATCCGCGAGGGATCGTACCCGGTGCCCCCTGACGCACGGACGACCTGGCCGAGCAATAGCGAGCCCATCATGAATAATGCCGAGCCCTCGCAGACGAGGGCGTAGGTGCGCAGGCCGGCGGGCTTGTCGCGAAGCTCGCGTTCAATCCCGAGCAACGCGCCGAGCAGCAATGCCACCGCGAGGCGTTCCAGCGATTCCCAGTTCGTGAGCGTAACCATGCCGTCGCCGGTAGACGATAGCCGAAAGCCGTTCTCCGTCAGTATAGGGGCTGGGGGCTGGGAGACCAGGGAGCCGGACGTGTCAGCCATCAAGGGTCAACGGAAGCCGGTAGCCGATCGCCTTCAGGATGCGCAGATTCCGCTACTACCTATCCTGAAGGCTAATCACTGACGGCTCAAAGCTCGCGGTCCTGGCTCCCGTTGCCTTCCACCTGGTGGGAAGTTTCGGGGAGGCAGGAGAGCTTAGAACTGGAAGGTGGTGGTGTGCTCCTCGCCACCCCGCAGGTAGCGCACCGTCACACTGTCGCCGGCCTTGAGCGTGTCAATCAGTTGGTCAAGCGCGGCCATGGTGCGCACCCGCTTGCCAGCCACCACGGTAATGACATCACCTGGCCGGATGCCGGCCCGCTCGGCCACGCTGTTCGGTCGTACTTCCCCGACGTAGACCCCCTTGGTACCTGGCGGGAAAGACTTGGCCGCATCGGGATGGCGAGCGAAATACTCCTCGGCGTTCGCGGCTAGCAGACCAAGTGGTGGCCGCTTCGGCCCGGCGTACTTCTCCGCGATGCGCGCCAGGCGAACCTGATCGAACCCGACGATCACTTCATCTTCGGTAGCGATCACGGGCACACCTTGCTGGCCGGACCGCCGGATCATCTCGATCGCGGCGGCATAGTCCCGCGCCACGTCTTTCTCGACGAACGGGACGTTGTGGCGGCGAAGGAACTCCTTCGCTCGATCACACCATGGTCAGGTGTCCGTGGTGTAGACCACGACGGGCGCTTGAGCAGACGTTTGAGACGCGGTTGATGCTGTCATCGCTTGTGCTTCTTACGCTTTTGGGCCTTTTGCTGCTGCTTCGGGCCGCTCGTCCGGCCGTGGGGCATACGGTGCCCCGGCGTCGGAAATGGTAACAAATCGTCTCCCCCCGCGGGGAAGCCACCCATCCCGGCGAGGTCCGGCATTCCGCCGCGCAAGCCGCCGAGCCCGCCCAAACGCCCGCGCTTGGCCATGCCGCCGAGCTCGGCCATCATCTTCTGCATTTCGGTGAATTGCTTCAGAAGCTGACCGACCTCCTCGCGGGTCACCCCGGCACCCCGGGCGATCCTCCGGCGCCGGGAATGATCAATGATGTGCGGGTGCTGGCGCTCCTCCGGGGTCATTGAATAGATAATCGCCTCGATGTGCTTGTAATCGTCATCGGAGATCTGCGCCCGCGCCTGACGAAGCTGTGAGCCGAGTCCTGGAATCATCTCAAGGAGCTGCGTCAGCGGACCCATCTTCTTGATTTTTTGCAACTGATCGAGGAAATCCTCCAGGTTGAATTGCCCCTTGAAGAGGCGGTCCTGCAAGTGCTGAGCTTCCTCCTGGGTTGTCTGCTCTTGCGCGCGCTCGATCAGCGAGAGCACATCGCCCATCCCGAGGATGCGCGAGGCCAAGCGCTCGGGATAGAAGGGTTCGAGCGCGTCGAGCTTCTCCCCCGTGCCGATGAACTTGATCGGCACCCCGGTGACTGCCCGGATGGACAACGCCGCGCCGCCCCGCGCATCGCCATCCATCTTGGTCAGGATGAGCCCCGTCAGACCGAGCCGGTCATGGAACGTCTGCGCGACGTTGACCGCCTCTTGGCCTGTCATCGCATCGGCGACGAGCAGAATCTCAGTTGGATTGACGCGATTCTTGACGTCAACCAATTCCTGCATCATCCGCTCGTCAATTTGCAGGCGGCCGGCGGTGTCAATGATGACCGGGTTGTAGCCGCGTTCACGGGCATACTTGACGGCATTGGCGGCGATATCCACGGGATTCCGCCCGGTCCCTTCATCATAGACCGGAATGTTGATCTGCTTGCCCAGTGTTTGAAGCTGATTGACGGCTGCTGGGCGGTAGATATCGGCCGCGACCATGAGCGGCACGCGTCCCTCTTTGCGCATCTGGAGGGCAAGCTTGGCGACGTGCGTTGTCTTGCCCGAGCCCTGGAGCCCGACGAGCATCAGGATCTGCGGTGGCCGGTCCGGAGTGCGCAGCGGCTCTCGCTCGCTCCCAAGGACCTTGATTAGCTCCTCGTGGACGATGCCGATGACCGTCTGGGCGGGAGTGAGGGACTTGAGGACCTCCTGGCCGATGGCCCGCTCGCGCACCGCCGCGACGAAGTCCTTGACGACGCGGAAGTTGACGTCCGCCTCAAGGAGGGCGCGACGGACCTCGCGCATCGCCTCGTCGACGTCCGCTTCCGTGAGGCGGCCCTTTCGGCCAAGGCGACCCAGCGTTTCGGTTAGACGATCAGAGAGTGCTTCGAACATGTTTTTATCCTCACCCTGCCTGGCGGCAGAGTGCATTGACCGTGGCAAGTATCGCGCGAAGCCCGCTCATCACGAGGCCGCTACGGTCAGCATGCCAGATGATGCGCGGCGAGACAAGCGGAGCAGCCGGGAAACGCGCCAGTCCACGTCCCCTGCGTTCCCCGGTCAACTCTTGCCGCCAGCCGCTTCCTGCTCCGCGCGCAGCGCATCGAGCGTATCGATGGCGCGGCGCAGATGCGGGATCACAATGCTTCCGCCGACAATCAACCCGACATTGAGCGCATCGGCGATCTCCTCGTCGGACCATCCCGCCGCCACGCACTGATCCAGATGATAGGTCACGCAGTCGTCGCAGCGCAGCACCAGGGACGCAACGAGTCCGAGAAGTTCCTTCGTCCGACCCGGCAACGGACCATCCTCGTAGGCCGCGCTATCGAGCCGGAAAAACCGGTTGATGCCTCGATGCTCTAAGGCGAAGATGCGGTCGTTTTGCCGCTTGCGCTCTGCTCGAAACGCGGCCAAACGGTCAAGTGACGCTGACACTCGCTAGTCCTCCTGCTCCACGACTCCCGACGATCCTAGGGGCTCACGGGGTCCGTGCGCCGCGCGCACAATGGTGCGGAGCCACGCTGCCGAGCAGCACTGACGACTTGCTGCAGAGGCGATAATGCCGTAGCGGAGAGAAGCTGTGCAGCACGTCCAGCGCGGCGTGCGCTAAATTGGAGAGGGAGCGAGGACGAAGATGCGGATTCTGATCTCAGCAGACGCAGAGGGCGTGACGGGAATCACCAGCACGAACGAGTTGCTCTTCGGCAAGCCGCACTACGACTTCCTGCGCCAGATGATGACCGACGACGTCAACGCAGCCATCGACGGCGCGTTCGCGGGCGGCGCTACGGAGGTTGTCGTCAATGACAGCCACTGGACGATGACCAACATCCAAATCGAGCGG
>JBHOQQ010000178.1:0-5159 GCA_042408955.1 Thermomicrobiales bacterium | reverse complement strand
TACTGATTCTCCAATGAAGAGTGATTGACCGAAGTCGAGCCGAAGAACTCCAGTGAACCAATGGAAAAACTGCTTGATGAGCGGCTCGTTCAGGCCGAGCTGATCGCGAAGCTGCTCAATCTGCTCGGGAGTGGCGCTCTGTCCCAAAATAACCGCTGCTGGATCACCAGGAGTCAGGTGCACCAAGGCGAAGACGACGATCCCGACAATCAGCAGCACGGGAACCAGCATGACGAGCCGGCGCACGATATAGATTGTCACTGGTCACCTCGACAATGGCGCCAGGTAGGCGAGAGGTTGCCCACCTGGCGCACGGGTGCTGCGCGAGATCCTTACTCCTTGAGCCAGAGATTCCACCACGGCACGCCGCGCTCGATCTGGCTCACCCAGCCGCCGACCTTGTCAGACCGGTAGATCGTGTTGCTCGAATCACCGATCTTGATGGCTGGTATCTCCTTGTACGCGTTCGCTTGAATCTTCTCCCAAATTGGGTAGCGAACCTCGAACTCAGATTCGGCAAGGAGCTCGGCAGCGAGGGCGAGGCTCTCCTCGCTATTCCACCACCCCGGATAGATGTTCATCTGTCCGACGTAGGAGATCTGGCTGGGATCGGGAACGAAGCCGTGCCCTGTGGTAAACGCGTCCCACTCCTCGGGTTTGGCGCGCCGCTGCACCAGGGTTGCCCAATCCATCACTTGCAGGTCGATCTTGAAGCCGACCTCTTCAAGCTGCTGCTTGGCGACCGTGGCGTCGGCGTACATATAGGGATACTCTTGCGTGGTCATGAAGCGGACGGGTGTGCCGTCGTAGCCGGCCTCTTGCAGCTTCGCCTTGGCTAGCTCAACGTCGTGGATGTTGTATAGCTCACCGCCGGCCGTCGTGTACCAGGGTGTCTCCTTCATCATAAGACCTGGATCCAACCGGATGAATTCCTCGCTACCCCAGGCAGCCAGCAGCATCGGCTTATGATCAAGTGCCGCACGGAACGCCTCACGCATGGCGAGATTCGACATCAGCGGCGACTTCCAGTTGAGAAAGATCACGTCCCAGTTTGTGGGATGCATGATCTCGGCAACGATTCCTGGCGCATCCTTGAGAATCTCATATTGATCGTTGCCGATGTTCATCGCGTAGTGGTAGTCACCGGCTTGCAACCCGGCGACCCGGGCCGCCTCGTCCGGCACGGGGATGAACTGGATCTCGTCCAAATACTGGTATTTGTGTCCGCCGTACCCGTTCGGCTCACCAGGCAGCGCCGAATACTCCTCGAACCGCTGGAACCGGATATAGCGGTCGGCCTGCCGCTCGACCAGCTTGTACGGCCCTGTGCCAATTGCCGCCTCGTTCGGCTCCAGGGTGCCGGCATCAATGACTGACTTGGGGTAGATCACGCACGCTTGCGTGTTGTGGGCGAGGGCAATCAAAAGCGTGCCGTACGGGCGCTTCATGCGGAACTCGATCGTGTAATCGTCAACCTTGGCAAGCTCATTCATCGCCTCGAAGAGCCGCTTCCCTACACCGCTGATCTGGCCCCAGCGGTTGACCGAGGCGATGACATCGTCGGCGGTCATCGTCTCGCCATTATGGAAGCGCACGCCCTGGCGCAGCTTGATCGTGTGGACGAGCTTATCCTCGCTAAGGGAATGGGATTCAGCGAGCATCGGGATTGGCTGGTATTGTGTGTCGTAGGTGAAGAGCGTTTCGTACATGCAATAGCCAATGATGGCGGTAATTTCCGCTGTTGTCTGGTGCTCGTCGAGCGTTGGAGGCTCGCCGATGGTGGCGACCTTCAGCGTTCCGCCGCGGGTGCCTGCGCTGGGATTATCCTGCAGCAACCTGCGCAACGCGTGCGCCTGAGCGCGGTGAGGACCCGTCACGCTTTGCAGCGCCGTGGCGAGCGCAGCAGCGCTGAAGCCGAGGCCAGCTCCTCGTTTCACGAGCTCGCGCCGGCTCAGCGGGCGCCCATTCATCTGCGTGAGCATGCGCTGAACGTTCCGGACTTGGTCATCAGGATTCACAGGTGTCCCTCCTCTTGCGACAGGTGTATCCCGCTCGAAAGGCCCGGTTCCTTTCCATTCCCCAAGACTCCCGTTGCTCGGTCATCCGTGGGGTCGGCGTCTCCTCCTTTCACCAGCAACGAGTCATCGCCTGATGTGGTGCTCAGCAGCTCCTCATCTTGGCCCGCAACAGGCATGGTGCATGTCGAAAGTGTGCCGGAAACTGTGCAGGCCGGTCAATAGGTTATGAAACTGGCTTTCGAATGGTGGCCGTGCGGTGGCCTGCGAAATCCGACACAATCTGGGGCGCACGGAACGGTCGTCAGGCAATGGGTCATGTCTCATGGGGGCGGTAGCAAAGATGGCGGGGCGGGCAGATCGGTCGTTTGATGTCATTGTGGCTGGTATTGGAGCCATGGGTTCGGCGGCGTGTTACCACCTTGCGCGCCGGGGCCAGCGCGTTCTTGGCCTAGAGCGGTACGACATCCCACACACTATGGGATCCTCCCATGGCGTCAACCGGATCATCCGGCTGGCATATTACGAGGATCCTCGCTATGTGCCGTTGCTCCGGCGGGCGTATGAGCTCTGGCGCGAGCTGCAGGCGGGATTTGGTGAGCAACTGCTGTACATCACCGGCTCGATCGACGCGAGTGCGCCGGACGGTGAGGTATTTCAGGGCTCGCTTCGCTCCTGCCAGATCCATGGGCTGCCACATGAGGTGCTCAGCGGAGCAGAGCTTGCGCGGCGATTCCCCGGTTATGCATTGCCCACAAGCCACCAGGCGGTCCTCCAGCCAGACGGTGGGTTTCTTCTCTCAGAGCGCTGCATCGTGGCCCATGTCGCGGGCGCCATCGAAGCAGGAGCGGAAATCCACGCGCGCGAGCCGGTGCTGGCCTGGGAGCCGGTGTCACAGGGCGTCCGCGTGACGACGCCGCGCGGCACTTATGAAGCGGAACGAGTGGTGATCAGTACCGGCGCCTGGATAGGGACGCTCGTACCCGCGCTGGCCGGGCTGGCCAAGCCGGAGCGGCAGGTGCTGGCCTGGTTCCAACCAGTGCAGCCAGGACTGTTCAGCATCGAGCGCTTCCCGGTTTTCAACCTTACGGTCGAGGAGGGCCGGTACTACGGGTTCCCGGTGTTCCATCTTCCGGGCTTCAAAGTCGGCCGGTATCATCATCGCGACGAGCAAATCGATCCGGATCGGTGGGACCGCGAGCCGAACGATGCCGATGAGGAGGTGCTGCGGACGTTCACCGCACGCTATTTCCCCGCCGCTGCCGGGCCGACGATGGGATTGCGATCCTGCATCTTCACGAACACGCCGGACGAACACTTCATCATCGATTTGCTCCCATCTGAGCCGCGGGTCATTGTCGCCTCACCGTGCTCAGGACACGGCTTCAAATTTGCCTCGGTTATCGGGGAGATCGTCGCTGATTTGGTGACTCGCGGCGCAACCTCTCATGATATCGGGCTTTTCACGCTTTCCAGGTTCGCCGTTGTTTGACGCTAGGCTCGTCAACGGGCGGCTACGCCCGAAGCCGGATCTCAAGGATGAAGTGCTCGCCAGGCGCGGCGGCGCGGCGAAAATCATCGTATTGGGCGAGCGCCTCGGCGAGGGCAGCAACAATGCCGCTTGGCGATCCTTGCCGGGCAATGACTGTCGCCGTGTACCGCTCATCGTCAACAGTTCGCTCACGGAAGCGTTTGGTCCGCACATCTGCTTCGACTGTGATCGTCCCAGGCATCGCGGGATCGCTGACCGGCTCCGCCCGCGTCACTGGCAGGGTGATGATCGGCGCTAGCTCTTCGACCGGCCGTAAGATCGGTTGCTCACCAACCTTGTCCCGCTTGTGCTCTCGCGTAACCGCCCGCTCGCTCAGCATCCGTCGTCTCATTGCTTGCTCCTTTGCTTTGGCTGCTCACACCGGCACATCGCGCCGTGTGCCGTGCCAAACGGTCAATCACCGCTGTTGCGAGCCGGTGGCGGTTGTTCACCGTCTGGCACTTCAACTGTGTACGTACACATCATATCAGAACATTCGCTCTAGTCAAGAGGGCAGTCGTACATTTGTGCGATGCCAGAGAGGCACGAGCAGCCGTCTTCCTCATACCCCGGCGTCCTGGGCACGGATCGATGAAGCCGTCCGCGGGTTCGTGCTCCCCGCCCTGCCTGGCACCGTGCGGGCGACGGTCACCGGTGCGGCCGGGGTGAGCGCGGTGAATGCCTGTTACACGTGGTGCCGTAACCTCCGGGCAGGGAGCGGTCGCGCTGTGCCCACCATGGCACCACGTGAGCAGGGCGGCCCAAACCGAAGCAGGGCGTGTGCAATACGCGCGCTGCTTGCACATCCCAAATTTCGCTTATATGCAAAACGACGCGTGAATACCTGACAGTCGTGAGCAAGAACTGCATTTTCTCGTGAGATGTCAAGAATGTTATCGCTTCGCGGCGACGCATGTGCTATCATGGCCGGTTGATTGTCTGCGGGTAGGACGGCGTCGCGTGCCGGCCTTCTCATGATGGCGCTCATGCAGCTATGGGCAACAGGGAACTCTCACACTCGGTTTCACGTTGCGTTGAATCAGACAGAGCATGATGCTGGCGGCGGGGCGTCAAAGGCGCGCCCGGCTGCGCTAGCGATTCTTGGAAGGGAGCGTGCGCTGGTGGCAGATGAGTCGGTAATTATCCGCGCGGAAAAGGTGGTCAAGACCTACGACACGGGCACCGCAAAGGTGACGGCGCTGCAGGGCGTTGATCTTGCCGTTCGGCGGGGCGAGATGGTGGCCGTGATGGGACCGTCTGGCTGTGGAAAGACGACGCTCCTGAATTGCCTCTCGGGTCTGGACTATGTCAATGCCGGTGAAATTTGGCTCGAAGGCAAGAACTTAGCGAAGATGTCAGATCGCGAGCGGACGGCCTACCGCGCGCAGCGCATGGGCTTTGTCTTCCAGGTGTATAACCTGTTGCCGGTGCTGAACGCTGTTGAGAATGTCGAGTTGCCGTTGCTCGTATCGGGCCGGCGTCCAAAGGAAGCACGGGAGCGAGCGATGGCGGCGCTGGAGGCGGTCGGATTGGCCCAATGGGCAAAGCACCGGCCAGCAGAGTTGTCCGGCGGGCAGCGCCAGCGTGTGACGATCGCGCGGGCACTCGTCAAC
>JBHOQQ010000176.1:0-5240 GCA_042408955.1 Thermomicrobiales bacterium | reverse complement strand
CGCCTTCCTCGGTCCGGACGGCCTCATCAATGAGGCATTCGTGAAGGGCGCGGGCGATGCGGCAGAAGGCGCGTTCATTACCTTCGCCGGGTTTACGCCGGACGCTCTCCTGCAGCGAGGCGGCGCTGGCGCCGACTGGGTCAAGCGCATGCAGGAGCGCTTGGGCCATGATCCTGACGCTTACTCGGTGTATGCCTACGAAGCGACGGTTGTTGCCATTCAAGCGATCGACAAGGTGCAGGAGAAGGATCGCGTCAAGATCCTTGATGCGATGTTCGCCACCGAGGGCTTCAAGGGGCTCCTCGGTGAATGGAGCTTCACCGAGACCGGCGACACCAACTCCACAACCATGACGATGAACACGGTCAAGGACGGCAAGATCGTCTTCCAGGAGGTCATTTCGGCCGTCTAGACTGCCCTGGCGCGCGGAGCGGCCACCATCCGCTCCGCGCCGTTCCCCACCATCCCGAACCAGGATTTGGTGGTTGCGAGCCGGCGCAGTCGCTGGCCAGTAACGCAGTGCACGCCGCTGTGCGGCGGGATGGAGATCATGGACCGATGCACTTCAACGAGACCCTCTTTTTTCAATACCTGATCATTGGCGTGGCCAGTGGCGGACTCATCGCCCTCATCGCCCTCGGCTATACCCTCGTCTACGGCATTGTCGAGCTGATCAACTTCGCCCATGGCGAGGTGTTTATGATGGGGGCCTTCTGTGCTCTCACCGTCGTCGCCGCGACCGGCGTGACGAGCTCGTCTCCCGCCTTAGCAATCTTCGGCGCGGCAGCGCTAGGTCTCCTTGCGGCAATGGTCTTCAGCGCGGTCATCAATTTCAGCATCGACCGCATCGCCTACCGCCGCCTGCGCAACGCTCCTCGACTCGCACCGCTCATCGCCGCCATCGGATTTAGCTTCATCTTGCAAAACATCGGCATCTATTGGAAGGGCTCCAATCCAGTTACGCCCCCACAGCTCATTCCGGTCAAATACCGCTCATACAATATTCTCAATGAATGGTTTGACCTTGGGACGCGCGTCCGCATCCGTCCGCTCGATCTCGCCGTCGTCGGGCTAACGATCCCGTTGCTCTTCGCGCTCACCTGGCTCGTCTACCGGACGCGGCTCGGCAAGGCCATGCGAGCGGTCGCGCAGGACCGCGAAGCCGCCGCGCTGATGGGCGTGGATGTCAACCGCGCGATCGCCTCGGCCTTTGTGCTTGGCGGGGCGCTTGCTGGCGCTGCTGGCATGATCGCGCTCTATTACAACAACAGCGCTCGGTATCAGATGGGATTCCGGTACGGGCTCTTCGCCTTCACTGCCGCGGTCCTCGGTGGCATCGGCAACATGGCGGGCGCAGTGGTCGGTGGATTGTTCATCGGGCTGGTCTGGGCTTTTAGCGATGGCTTCATGAAGGAATACATCTCCGGATGGGGAGCTCAGTGGACCCCCGCTGTCATCTTCGCGGTGCTGGTCCTCGTGATGGTGTTCCGGCCGACCGGATTGCTCGGCGAGATGACGCCAGAAAAGGCATAGGGCACAGCGATGGCGAAGGCGGCAACCATTCCCTCCACGAATGCGGACGAGCGAGACCTCGAGCAGGAAGAGCGGCGGGCGGCGCGGCGACGGCAATTGTGGTTCCTCCTCGCGCTCGCTGGGGCTTTTGTCTATCCCTTCGTTGATGAGGCCCTCGGCATTGGCCGGCTCGGCTCGTGGATGTCGATCTTTGTCTTTGTGATCCTGGCCATGGGGCTGAACATCGTCGTCGGGTACGCTGGCCTGCTCGACCTCGGGTACGCGGCGTTCTTTGCGATCGGCGCGTACACCATCGCCTTCCTCACGTCGCCGAGCTCGTATTTCGTGCTCAAAGGCTGGGTTCCTGAGTTCCTCCAGGGATTCTGGCCCGCAATGGCCGTCTCCTGGTTCGTCGCGGCGATCTTCGGCGTCTTGCTCGGCGCCCCCACCTTGCGGCTCCGCGGCGACTACCTTGCGATCGTGACGCTCGGCTTCGGCGAGATTGTGCCCAACTTCTTCTACAACGCCGCGGGGATCACCGGGGGCACCAAAGGCCTCAATCCCATCGCCAAGCCCCCAACGATCAACCTCTTCGGTTACGAGCTCTCCTTCGCGCCGACCGACCAGCGCCACTGGTTCTGGCTCATGACCCTCGTGGGCGCGGTGTCCGTTTTTATGATCACCCGCCTGTACGATTCTCGCCTCGGGCGCTCGTGGGTCGCCATCCGCGAGGACGAGCTCGCCGCGGCCAGCATGGGGATCAATCTCGTTCGCACCAAGCTGTGGGCGTTTGCCCTTGGCGCTTCGTTCTCCGGGTTCGCCGGCTCGGTCTATGCGTCCGCATTCCAATATGTGCACCCGAGCCAGTTCGAGTTTTCCGTCTCGTTCATGGTTCTGTCGATGGTGATCCTCGTCGGTCTCTGCAATATCTACGGCGTGATCCTCGGCAGCCTCCTCATCGGTGGCTTCGACCGCATCCTGGCCGAAGTGCTGCGTGATCCGGTCCAATCGGTCGGCGAGACGATCGGCTGGCACTGGCTGGCCAAGCACGACCTGACCACCGACCGCCTGCTGGTCTTCGGCCTGGCACTGGTCATCATGATGCTCCTGCGGCCTGGCGGCCTTGTGCCAAGCGCCCGGCGCAGAGCGGAGATGCAGCCTGAATCCGAGGACATCCGTGTTCAGGAAACCGAGCAGCTCTTCGATATCCGTCAGCAGAACGAGCCAGCAATGGGAGAGCGAGCATGAGCGTGGCATCCGCCCCGCACGAGCGCGCACCGGTCGCATCTGCCGCTACCGACGCCATCCTCGTCTGCGAGCGCGTCACCAAGCGCTTCGGCGGCTTGGTTGCCGTTGACGCCGTCGATCTCATGATAAACCGCGGCACGATCCAAGGACTCATCGGTCCGAACGGCGCCGGCAAGACGACACTCTTCAATATCATCGCGGGGATTTATCAACCCACCGAGGGACGCATTCTGTTCGAGGGCCAGGTCATTCATGGCGGACCGCGCGGCTTGCTTGACAACGGCTCGCTGCGTCCCGATGAAGTGACTGCCCGCGGAATCGCGCGCACATTCCAAAACATTCGCCTGTTTGCCAACATGACGGCGCTCGAAAACGTGTTGATCGGCATGCACTGCCGGCTCACCAGCAGCCCGCTCGGAGCGATCCTGCGTACGCCCGCCGTGCAGCGCGAGGAACGCATGGCGCGAGCCAAAGCGCGCGATCTCCTTGCCTATGTCGGGCTCGCCGGCAAAGCCCACGACCTGGCGAAAAACCTGTCGTACGGCGACCAGCGCCGGCTGGAGATCGCGCGGGCCCTGGCCAGTGAGCCACGCCTGCTGCTGTTGGATGAGCCGACTGCGGGCATGAATCCCAATGAGACGGCGCACATGACGCGGTTTATCGATCAGATCCGGCGCGAGCTTGGCCTGACGATTCTCCTGATCGAGCACGATATGAAAGTCGTCATGGGCATCTCCGACCGCGTCGCCGTGCTCGACCATGGGCAGAAGATCGCCGATGGCACGCCGCTGGAGGTTCAGCGCAACCCGCGCGTCATCGAGGCATATCTCGGAACGGGCGCCGTTGCGGCGGCGTCATCGAGTGCGGCTCAGGCCAATGGCGGCGCTTCTTCAGCCACGCCAGTCGATGCGCCATCGTGACGTCGCAACCATGATGTGTTGGTGATAGATGAGCATGTTGCAGGTTCAGGACGTCCATACCTATTACGGACACATTCACGCCCTGAAGGGGATCTCCCTTGAGGTGCAGCAGGGCGAGATCGTGACCCTGATCGGCTCAAACGGTGCCGGCAAGAGCACTACGCTGCGCACGATCTCCGGCCTGCTCCACCCACGGCAAGGGCGAATTCTCCTCAATGGCCAGCCGATCCACGGTGTGCCAGCCCACCAAGTCACTGCCATGGGCGTTGTGCAGGCGCCAGAAGGCCGGCGCGTCTTCCCGCGGATGACGGTCCAAGAGAATCTCGAAATGGGCGCGTTTATCCACGGGAAGCCAGATCCGGCTGATCTCGACCGCGTGTTCACGCTGTTTCCCCGCCTGAAAGAACGCCTGCACCAGAAAGCCGGCACGCTCTCCGGAGGCGAGCAACAAATGCTCGCCATCGGCCGCGCGCTGATGGCCAAGCCGAAGCTGCTGTTGCTCGACGAGCCCTCGATGGGCCTGGCGCCGATTCTCGTCGAGACGATCTTCGGCATCATCAAAGAGATCAATGAACAGGGAACCACGGTTCTCCTCGTCGAGCAGAACGCCCTGATGGCCCTCGGTATCGCCCACCGTGGCTACGTGCTGCAAACCGGCCAGATCGTGCTTGCCGATTCCGCCCGAGCCCTGCTGCAAAACGAAATGGTGCGCAAAGCCTACCTAGGCGAGGAATAACGCTGGCCAGCCACGCGCCCCCATCTCGTGCAGCCCGTACCAAGCAAGCGACGGCACCGGGCTAATCATGCGACAATCGTCGAAATCGCGCGGCGCTCGATGCGGCTGCGAAAGGCGCCTGGGCATGAAGGTGCAGAAGCCGCATCCTCCCGCCGCCGCTCTGCCAGTGCAGCGTGCGCTGAGCGCACGATCAGGAGCCGCCGAACGAGATCGTCCTCAGCCAGGAGGCATACGATCATGACCGACATCAGCACAGCGACCGCCACCGATGAATTCGTGCTCGATCATCCCCGCCTTCGAGCCTTTATCACCGACGTCAAAGCCATCCGTGAATCCTTGACCGACCCTCGCGCCATCATCGCCGCGATTCGCCCGGCTTTCGCCGAGCTCCTCACCGATCGCTCCTGGCTGCCGATGCAGTACCAGGAACCACATCCGGACAGCGGCATGGGGAACGGCATTGGCACGTGGCTGCTCTATCGGGCAACCGACGGCAGCCTCGCGCTCTCCTCGCTCGTCGTTCCGCCAGGAGCCCAGACGCCCGTCCATGACCATCTCGCCTGGGGGCTCGTCGGGCTGTACCGGGGCGAGCAAGAGGAAGATGTCTTCAGCCGGCAGGATGATGGCAATCAGCCGGGCCAGGCAACACTCCGACTGCTTGAGCGGCGCCGCCTGAAAACCGGCGACTTCTACGAGTTGCTCCCGGAAACCGACATTCACCGGGTGCGCACGATCTCCGATGTAACGTCGGTGTCGCTGCACCTGCTCGGCATTGATAATGGCTGCATCTGGCGGCACCGGTACGATCCCGAGCACGGGCGTGT
>JBHOQQ010000168.1:0-8245 GCA_042408955.1 Thermomicrobiales bacterium | reverse complement strand
TTCGATGCGGGCTTCGAGGAAGCCGCGGGGGATGGCGAGGGCGCCGGGGAGGTGGCCTTGGGCGACCTCGTCGGGTTCGCGGACATCGAGGGGGAGGGCGCCGGCGGCCAAGTGGTGCTGGGCGGCAGGGGCGTCGACTTCGATGATCTCCCGCCGCGTCCGCTCAAGTAACTCCTGGTAGATGGTTGGCATTGCACTCGCTCCCTGACGTGCCGGCGGGCAACCGCCACGCATCGGCATCGCCATGCATAATTGAGTTATTGCTCAAGAATAGAGGAACTCTCACCGCCTGACAAGCATCGTGCGAGCGAGGTGCTAGAGGCCAGGAGGTGCGAGCGGAAGAGAGCGCAGGAAAGATCAATCTGCGGGTGTCTGTTCCGCCTGGCCGAGCGCCGCCTCGCTCCTCTCCCGCCGCCGTTTCATCCGGCCACCGCGCGGGGCGTCGTCCACCGCGTGATAGTCGGTGTAGTAGTACCCGTGGGCATCGCGGCCCGCTTGCTGGTTGACGATGACGCCAATCAGGCGAACCGCTCCTCGCTGCAGGATCTCGGCCGCCCGGCGTAGCGCATCGATCCGTGTCTTCCCTGCGAGCGCAACGAGTACCATCCCGTCAACATGTGCTGCCAGGATAAGCGGGTCGCTGACCGCGAGCATCGGCGGCGTGTCGATCACGATGACGTCAAAGGTTTGCCGCATGTCGGCGAGTAGCTCTCGCAGCCGTTCCAAGCTCAGCAGGTCCGCCGGGTTAGGCGGCAATGGGCCAGCGGGAATCACGGTGAGGTTGGGCAGCATCGTCTCTTGCGCCGCCCAGGTCCATGGCCGATCCAGCCCAGAGAGCAGCATGCTCAAGCCGCGCTCGTTGGCGCACCCGAAAATCCGATGCTGGCTCGGCCGGCGCAAGTCCCCATCAATCAATAGTGTGACAAATCCGGCTTGGGCAAGCGTCACGGCCAGGTTCGCGGCGATCGTGCTCTTGCCCTCGCTCGGGTTGGGGCTCGTGACGCCGAGGATCGCAATCTCACGGGTTGCTGAAGCGAACTCGATGTTGGTGCGCAACAGGCGAATCGACTCGGCGGCTCCGCCTTTCGGGTTGTCCACGACAAAGAGTTGAGATTGCCCTGGCGCGAGCTTCGGCAGCCGGGTGACCGTTGAGAGCAGCGGCGCATTGACCAGGCGTTGGAAGTCGAGTCCCGGTTTGACGGTATTATCAAGGTAGGTCAGCAGCAGAATTGCGCCTCCGCCGATCAACCCTCCAGCGATCATGCCCAGCAGGACGTTGACCGCTTTCTTCGGTGCGAATGGTGCTGCAGGAGCCACCGCCGGGATCGCGACCGTGACACGGTCAGACGCCATCGCGGTGTTTGTGCGCAGCTCGGCGGCGAGCGCCAAAAGCTTGCCATAGGTTCCCTGCAAGTTATTTAACCGCTCGGTCAGGGCGGCTAGCTCGGCCTGCACCGCTGGCGTCGAGGCATCGGCCCGGCCTTGTAACGACTCGATGCTCGCTTGCGTCTCCTCGATCTGGGTCTCCAGGTCGCGGATCGTCTGATCCACCGTCGCCTGGGTCTCCGCCGAGGTTTGCGAGGTCTGCTCGCGCAGGTAGATTTGGAACTGCTCGGCGACTGCGTTCGCAATCGTCGCAACTTGCTGAGGATCGGTCCCCGTAACACGGATCGTGAGAAGTTGCGTATCGGCGTCAGCGTGAGCCGAGACACGCTCAGCGAGCGCGCTGGCATCCATCGGAAGTTGTAAGGAAGCAACGACCGGCTCAAGAACGGCTCGGCTCGTCGCCAGCTTCTGATAGGTCTTGGCGAGGCGCTCTGCGGTCAGCACGGAGTTGTAATCGAGCGCTCCGCTGCTCGCCGAGGGATTGATCAACAGGGTTGCCTCGGCTGCGTAGCGCGGCTGCTGATGGGAGGAATAGGCATAGGCGAGGGCACCGAACAGGAGAGGACCAGCAAGAGCCACCCACCACCAGCGCCGAAGACTTCGCAACACTTGGCGGAGATCAGCTTCCACCGCTTGTCTACCTCCTCAGCGAGCATCTGTTCGCCATCAGCGATCAGCCATCAGAGCGCGGTGGGTGACTTGGTTCCCATCGTGCCTCACCTGCTGGCTGATACCTGACGGTTGCTCGCTCAGCTGATGCCTGCCTCTTGGATATGGCTGGCTGCACAGAGAGACTGGCGTACAACGCCAGTGACGCCTCGTACATGCGCTCGAACGAAAACTGCTCCTCGTACCGCTTGCGGCCCGCCGCTCCGAGCGCAGCCCGCAGCCCAGGATCGGCTGCAAGCTGGCGCAATCGCAGCCGGAGTGCCTCCGGGTCCCCTGGCGGGACGGTGTACCCCGTGATTCCGGGCACGACCGCTTCCGGCGCCCCGCCAACTTCGGTCACGATGACTGGCAATCCAGCGCGCATCGCTTCGAGCGTCGCGAGTGGAAAACCCTCTGAACGTGAAGACAAGACGAAGACATGCGCTCCTGCTAAGAGCCGCGGTACATCATCGCGGTGACCAAGGAAGCGCACCCGGTCCGCCATGCCAATCTCCCGGGCCAGCGCACGCATCTCAGGAAGGAGTGGCCCATTGCCGACGCAATCGAGGAGCACCTCGGGCATCCCCTGAAGCGCGAGCAAGATGGTGCGGTAATCCTTCGGTGGAGCAAACCTCGCGACGGTGATTACCCGCAGCGGTCCGCGCCGGCCTGGCTGAGCTCGAAGCGTCACCTCGATATCGGGAATCCCGTTGTGAATTGTCACGAGCCGGTGCGGGGCGATGCCGGCAGCGATGCCACGTTTCCGGCTGTCATCGGAGA
This sequence comes from Thermomicrobiales bacterium, assembly GCA_042408955.1. Classification (GTDB taxonomy): domain Bacteria; phylum Chloroflexota; class Chloroflexia; order Thermomicrobiales; family UBA6265; genus CALGSZ01. The sequence continues at coordinate 5,431 of JBHOQQ010000168.1, read as the reverse complement.
CACAGACGATCCGTGACGCCAGCGGAGCCATGCACCGCTCGATGGTTCGATACAACCAGCGCTTCGGCCACGGCTCGCTCGGATTGAACGCCCAGCCGTGGACGGTAAACACGCACGGGATGCCAGCCCGCCGCGCCGCGAGCCGGCCAACGATGCCTGCCTTGCTGGAATGCGCGGAGACAAGCTGGGGACGATAGCGCCGAATGACTGCGCTAAGCTCGCGTACTGCCGCCACGTCGCGGAGCGGGTGAATTTCTCGCACCAGCGCGGGCAGCACCACAACAGGCACCCCTGCCTCGGCAAGCTGGCTGGTGAGGGTTCCGCTGGTGCCGGTCACCACGACGACGTCATGCCCATGGCGCGCGAGCGCGCCTGCCAAATCGCGTACATAGGTTTGGGCGCCACCGGCCTCGTCACCCCGTGTGATCACGAACAGCAGCCGCAGCGGCACTTCGCCTGGTGCTGCCGAATGGACTGGCACCCGCGCGGCGCGACTGATCTCTGCGGCACTCATCGTTGTTACGCTGCACACCGCAGTCCCCGCTCGGCAAGCTGCTGCCAAAGGTCCGCATAGCGCTGGGCAATCACCGGAAGGGCGTAGTGCTGGGCAATGCGCTGCCGCGCTGCGGCGCCGAGCGCCGCCCAAGCCTCTGGTGAAAGCTCCAGAAGCGACCGGCACGCTCTGGCGAGCGCGTCCGGATTGCGGACCGGGACGACGCGCCCGGTGTCCCCGACGAGCAACGCGGCGTCACCGACGTCCGTCACCACACAAGGAACACCCGCCGCCATCGCCTCACCGATCGTCAGTGGCAGCGCCTCCCCACCCTGCGATGGCAAGCACGCGACATCGAGACTGGCCTGGATGCGCCCGATATCGCTGCGGCGCCCCAGCAGATGACAGCGGTCGCGGATGCCGGCATCATTGATCCAGCGCACCAGCTCTGGATTGCTCCAGTCAAGCCGCCCGCCCGCGAAGAGAAAATGCACATCATCGCGCCAGGCACGGAGGCGGGCCGCCGCCTCGATAAAGGTCCGGTGATCCTTTTGCGGATGAAACCGGGCGATGACACCAACCAGCCGTGTGTCTGGCGCCAGGCCAAGCTCCTCCCGCACCGCGTTGCGAGCAGCAGGATCCGGCCGGAATTCGTTGAGGTCAAAGCCGTTCGGGATGACCACCATCCGGCGCTCGTCGTAGCCAAACGCCGCGTGCACGCAGCGCGTGGATTCGGCGCAACAGACGATCGCCGCTGGAATCCTCCGGGAGAGATGTGCGCACGCCCGCACGGTGAGGAGCGTGCTGCGCTTGTTGTACGCGGGTGACAGGGTGCTGTGATGCAGTCCCCAGGCGACCGGTGGAGATCCGGCGGCCTGCGCGGCCAGCCCTCCAAAGAGGTCCGCATGGTACATCCATGTCTGCACGACATCCGGCCGGATGCGGCGCAAGAGGTGTGCGATCCGGATGATGACCGCCGGGTTGGGCACGCCTGGCCGCGCATGCAAGCGCTCGACCGGGATGCCAAGGGCTTCGATGCGATCGGCGATGACACCCCCATGACGGAGGCAAATCACGTGTGCCTCATGCTCCCGACCCTGCAGCGCCGACAGGAGGCGCAGGAGCATCATCTCGGCTCCGCCAACCGTCAGACTCGTGATCACGTGGACAGTCTTCATGCGGCCACCATGGCGTTTGCTGGGGCAAGGTCTCGTGCGCCTTGGCGCTCCTCAGCTTGCTGGTATCGGGCGCTGGCGACCATCGAGGCGACGAGCGCCACCGCCAGCAGGATGTAACGCTCTTCGAGCACGTTGTGGCTGAAGAATCCCCACATGATGAGAAAGAGCGCGAACGGCCCGGTAACGTCCGCGGTCCGCCGGTTCACGCCCCACAGGGTCGTGGCCAGCAACCCGGCAATGATCACCAGCCCGAGGATGCCGTGGTCTACCAGCAAGAAGACATAAATATTGTGCGTGGATACCGAGAAGCCAGGGATCGTGCGCGCCGCGCCGGTGCCATACCCGGTAAATGGCCGCTCGGTGAAGAGCCGCCACGCCTCGGCGACGACCGCGAAGCGCTCGTTTGCCGAGGCATCGCTGACGCGCCCGGTGCTGAAGAACGCAAGCCGGTCCAGCACGCTCAGATTCAACGCGCCGCGTTCCTCCAACGTTTGCTCAAGGTGGTGCCACGCGGGAGAAAAGATGAAGCCGATAACCACCAAGCCACAAATGATGACCGCGCGCAGGCGCTGCACGTTGAAGCCGCTTCGCACCGCGAGGAAGATCACCACCACAATCCAGCCGAGCATGGCTGAGCGCGTGAAGGTGGTCAGGATGCCCACGCCGGTCGCGATGATGAACGGCACGCGCAGGCGCGCCGGCACGACGCCGTAGCTCAGGATCATGCCGAGCATCAGCGCTGCGCCGCTCTGATTCGAGTTTTCAAAGAGCCCGGATGAGCGGCCAGGGATTTTGCTGAATGTCAGCGGGTGAAAAAGCTCATAAACATTCAGGCTGATCGCCAGCACCTGCGCGAGCGCCACGCCGGTGCGCGCCAAACGCTGCTCCTCCGGCCGGGCAAACAGGAAGAGCATGAGCATCAGGAAGATCACTGAGAGGATCCTGGTTTGCACCTCTTGGTATGCGACTTCATCCTGCCGGGAGGGGAAGTACCAAGCGATCGACATGAGCAGGAAACCGGCGCCCCACCACGCGAGTGGCCGTACTTGCAGGTGCGGCAGGGCGAGTGCTGCGATGAGCAGTGGCGCCGTCAAACTAGCTAGGAAGACCACCCAGTAGAGCGGGATCAGCCCCCACCGCTCCGCGTAGTTGGCAAAGTTCGTGAAGAAGCTGCCAACGGCCACGATGACGCATGCCTGGCGGTACCGGGCGAGCATCACGCCAGCCTCCATTCCTGGACGAGCGGCTGCAACGCGGCTTCGGTGCGGTCAATGAGCGCTTCCATCGAGAACCGCGTGACGATGCGCTGGCGTAGCGCATCGCGCGCGACCGCTCCCTGTTCCAGGGCACCCAGGCGCTGGAGCATCGCCCGCGCCAGGGCATGGGCGTCGCCCGGCGGCACAACGCACTCCGGCTCACCCACCACCTCGGCTGAATCTCCAACATCAGTCACCACGCACGGGATCCCGCACGCCATCGCTTCAGCGACGACATTCGGCGTGCCTTCGCCAAAGGCGGACGAGGAGACCAGCAGATCGAGCGCGTTGTAGACCGCGGGCATGTCCGGCCGTGCCCCAGCCCAAACGACGCGATTGGCGATCCCGAGCGCGTGCGCCATCGCCTGATACGCTCGTTCCACCTCTGGGGGCCCACTCCCCACGCAAACGGCCCGGACGTGCGGACGTACCTCCACCACGTGCGCAAGGGCACGTAAAAACGTTGGATAGTCCTTTTGCGGATCGAGCCGGCCCACGCGGCCGATCAGATGTTCACCAGGACCCACACCCCAGGCTTGCCGGAGTGGCAGCCCGAGGTGAGGTTGCGGCGCAAAGCGCCCAATGTCGATGCCGTTCGGAACAACGATCAGCCGGCTGGCGGGGAAGCCAGCGCGCACTGCGTGAACGCGGCCAGCTTGGGAATTGGCAATGATCAGATCGGGGAATCGCGCCAGGGCGCGTTGCAGCGCCCGATCAACCCGCGCCGTCCAGCCGTAGTGCCGCTCATCGCGCTCCGAGGCACGCAAGCCCCAGACCACCCGACCACCGTGCACCGGCCGGAGAAGCACGGCGAGGACGTTTGACATCGCCAGGTAGCCGTGCACCACGTCCGGCCGCTCTCTGCGCAAACAGGTGGCAAGCCGGGCGAGGAACCCGAGGATATCCCACCGCCCTCGCTTGCCGAGCGCTGTAACGGGGACGCCCGCCTCCCGCAGGTCTGCTTCGAGCGGTCCGCCGGAGTAAAAGACGACCACGTGCACGGTATGCCCGCGCGCCTGAAGACCGCGAGCCAGGGCGACAAGCTGGCGCTCGGCCCCTCCATACGTCAGTGCCCGGATCACAAAGACGATCTTCACTGGCCGCGCGTTGCCTCCACCTGGCTCCTACCGTCCGATGGCATCCTAGCCCCTCGAACTGCTCTGCCTTGGTGTCCGTCCTGGCACCAAGGTCCCAATTCGCCGCCGGCGCGCCCGCTCTTGGACGATGGACGCGAGCAAGGCTTCCCACTGCGCAAGGATGCTGCCGGCGCTGAAGCGATCGAGCACCTCCGGGGCACGCCGTGCCATGCGCTCCCGCTCGGCGTCGTCGCCCATCAGGGCGCTCAGCGCTGCCGCCAGCCCCTCGATATCTCCCGGCGGCACGAGCAGTCCATCTGTTTCATGACGGATAATGTCGCGGGGCCCACTGTGGCAATCGAAGCTTACCGCCGGCAACCCGCAGGCCATGGCTTCGCCGAGTGCCAGCGGAAAGCCTTCCCGGCGGGATGACATCACGAAGAGATCGGCCCGGCGCAGCTCGTGGAACAGCGCCCGCGTCCGCCCAGGGAGCGAGACTTGGGCGCGCAGTCCGAGCCGGTTTCGCTGCGCCTCGAGCTCCTGGCGCAACGGCCCTTCACCCCAGATGACGAGCTGCCATTGCGGATGTGCCGGTGCGACGCGCGCAAACGCTTCCAAGAGCAAGTCGAAGCCTTTCTCCGGCACCAGGCGCCCAACGGCGACGAGCGTCTTTCGATCCGGCGCCTTCTGCTCCTCCTCATCCGGCGGGTCAACGGCGATTGGGTTCGGGATGATGACCGTGTTGGCCCGGATGTCCGGCGGGAAGTAGTCCCAGGATGCTTGCCCGAGGACGACGACGCGAGCGGCGCGCCGGTACGTCCAGCGGCGCAGCGTCTCCCAGACCCTGCCGAGGCACTTCTGCCCTGGATCGGTCTGCTCCATGGCCACCACCGGCACTCCGGTGCCTGCCAGGGCGAGCAGCACACGCACATTGACCATGTCGAGAAACGAGATCACCACATCCGGGTTGCTTGCCCGGACCGCGCGCCGAATGGTGAGTAAGCGCCGCGCGTTGGCGGCCAGCGCCTGAAGCGCGCCGTGCGATGCCCCGGCAATGCCCAATGGCCGGTAATGGATGCGCTCATCGAGGGGATAGAAGGATCTGCTTGCAGCATCCTCGAAGGTGAGGAGCGTGATCTCCCATCCCCGAGCCGCCCAGGCGTTGCCCATCGTCGCGACCACGCGCTCGGCGCCGCCGCTCCCCATGCCATGAATGACCAGTGTCACGCGCATTGCATTTCCTCGTTACGCCTTGCTGCCTGCAGTCTGGTGGCAACGGTCGCCGCCTCGGTCATCGTCAGCGACCGCATACCCCATGCGTCTTGGCAGCGCTTGAACGCTTGCAAAATCTGCCGGAGAAACGCCAGGTTCTCCTCCGTATCCCGGCCGAAGTTATGCGGGTGCCACCAGAGGTGAAACACGCCGTGC
>JBHOQQ010000157.1:0-7753 GCA_042408955.1 Thermomicrobiales bacterium | reverse complement strand
CTTGCGCCGCCGGCGCCGCAACTCGATCGGCACCCCACCGTGCTTGAGGCTGTGCCGCATGGTCCGCCGGTAATCAATGAATTCACCGTGTGGCGCCTTCACGCGCCGGCGTGTCAGCCTCGTGCCAAGGCGCCACGTCATACTGGCGATGATGCGCCTCGCTTCGGCGATCTCCTCGGGCGTAAATTGCGCAAAATCCTTCTTCCGCAAGACCTCGCGAGCGCTGAAGACGAGGACGTCTTCTGGTGGCGCCTCAAGCTCGTCGCTTCCTTCCGCCCGGTCCTCGCCCGTGTCCTCGATCGCAAGGATGGCGCGGTCCCGGCCGGATTCGGGTTTTCCGGAGGGAGGCTGGCGCTGTTGCCGCGAAGGATCTGGCTTGGCCCCCGGCGGTGGCGGGAGGTTCACCTCTTGCGATTCGGCCGCGCCATCAGGCTCGGGGAATGGACTCGTCAGCCGCCGCCAGAACCGCGCAAAGACGTGATCGAAGATGGGAATCTGCTCTGGCGAGTTGACAAGCGTAGCCCGAGCCGCGTGGTAGAAATCGTCCTGTCTGCGGCAGTCGATCTCTCCTACCGCTTCCACAAGGCTGAGGATCTGGCCAGAACCGACATTCAACCCCGCTGCGCGCACGTCGCGGCCAAACGTCAGCAGGTTCGCTGCCAGGCGGTCTGGCCGGACCTGCTCCGGCACCATGGTGGGTTTAGTCCGCGGTAGCACGGGCCGCTCGCGCAATGAGGGCATCGGCAACATCGCCCCGAACTCGTTCAACATCTTCTTGGTACTTGAGGATCACCCCCAGCGTGTCATCCACCGCTTCGCGCGTCAGCTCAGTTGTGCCGAGTGAGAGCAATGCATGCGCCCAATCGAGAGTCTCGGCCATGCCGGGGGATTTGAAGAGATCTACCTCACGCAATCCTTGCGTAAACGCGCAGATCTGCGTCGCCAGCCGCTCCGGCGCTTCCGGCACCTTGGCCATCAGAATTCGAAGCTCTTTCTGGTAGCTGGGGAAGTCGATCCAGTAATACAGGCAGCGCCGCTTCAACGCATCATGAATCTCGCGCGTGCGATTCGAGGTCAGAATGACGATTGGCACATGCTCTGCCCGAATCGTGCCGAGCTCGGGAACCGTCACCTGGAAATCCGAAAGCAGCTCAAGCAGGAACGCTTCTAGCTCTTGGTCTGCCCGGTCAATCTCGTCAATCAGCAGCACCGGCGACTTCTCGTGCGATGCATCGATCGCCTGCAAGAGTGGGCGCTTGAGCAAGAACTCCTCGCTGAACAGATCGCGCCGCGCCTGCTCGCGGTCGATCCCGCCACTCGCTTCCAGCGTTTGGAGGTAGAGCATCTGCCGAGGGTAGTCCCACTCATAAATTGCCGAGGAGGCATCCAGCCCCTCATAACACTGGAGGCGAATCAACGGCGTATCAAGGATCGCGGCTAATACCTTAGCAATTTCGGTCTTCCCGACGCCCGCCTCGCCCTCAAGAAGGAGTGGCTTACGAAGGCGCAGGGTCAAAAACACGGTCGTCGCCAGCCCACGGTCTGCAATGTATTTCTGCTCTCGAAGCGCGGCCTCTAGCTCGTCAACCGTCTCAAAGACTCTTCCCGCGTGCGCTTGCGTGGGTGTGATCACTGATGTGCTCAAGTCGATGCCATCCTGCCTTCAAACCTACCGATTGATGTCCATCCGGACATCACTCCCGGTACAAAGTATCATCCATCTCGACAGAGTCTGCCACGCTCAACCCGTTGGTACTGGGTGAAAACCTTCGCCAAGCAAGCGCCGGACGGTTGCCAGCAGCGTTGGGGCCTCGACCGGCTTGGCAAGCACGGCATCGACGTGGTGCTCCGGCCCCAGGCGGCCTGGATCGGCGCTCACGACCAGGAGCGGGATCGAGGCAGTCGCCGGATCATCGCGCAACGCCAAGATCACGAGCTCACCGGGAGCCAGAGGCATGTGTAAATCGCAGATGATGAGATCGGGGCGCTCGCGCTTCGCCCGCCACAGACCAGCGCCCCCTTCAGCTTCCAGCAACACCTCGTAGCCGGCCGCGTGCAACCGCCGCGACAGAATTTCCCGAGCCAGCGGATCGTCGTCGATGACCAGGATTCGCGCCCTGCCCGCCGTGGACATGATGGGCTCCGAGCTCACGGCTGCTACGCCTTTGGCTTTTCTGGCCAGCGCCCGTACCAATCGAAGCGCTGCGGGTTGAGATTCACCACTACGTTCTTAACCTGCGTGTACAGATCGAGCGCGTGCGGTCCGAGCTCCCGGCCGATGCCACTTTGTTTGAATCCGCCAAACGGCGCCTCCGGTGGGTTGACCGTCGGGTAGTTGATGCTGATGTTGCCCGCCTGCAACCGCCGCGCCAGGGAGTGCGCCCGCTTGATGTCATTCGTCCAAATGGTGGCCGCAAGCCCGTAGATCGTCCGGTTCGCCATCGCCACGACTTCATCTTCGGACTCAAACGGAATGACCGCGAGGACTGGCCCGAAAACCTCCTCTTGAGCCAGGCGCATATCGGGTTGCACGCCCGCAAACACGGTCGGCAGGACGAAATTCCCCTTGGCTAGCTCGCCAAGATTGAGCCGCTGCCCGCCTGCCAGTAATTCGGCGCCCTCCTCCGCGGCGATCGCGCAGTAGCGCAAGACGCGATCGCGTTGTTGGGGGGATATGACCGGCCCCATTTGCGTGTTCCAGTCCAGGGGATCGCCAACGCGAATCTGCTTCGCCTTCTCCACGAACAAGGCGAGGAACTGGTCGTGGATGGAGCGGTGGAGGAAGAGGCGTGTGCGCGCTGTGCAGCGCTGGCCAGCATTGGCGAAGATCGAGAAGAGCGAGCCGTCCACGGCCTCGGTGAGATCGGCGTCGGGGAAGACGATATTTGGACTCTTGCCGCCGAGCTCCAGCGACACCTTCTTGATCGTGCCAGCCGCAAGGGCCATGATCCGCCGGCCGGTCTCGGTCTCGCCAGTGAACGCGACCTTATCGACGAGCGGGCTTGATACCATCGCCTCGCCCACCTCGCCACCCGGACCGGTCACGACATTGACCACGCCATCCGGAATCCCGGCTTCCTGGCAGATGCCGCCCAAGACGAGCGCCGTCAGCGGCGTGGCACTCGCCGGCTTGAGCACAACGGTATTGCCAGCGGCCAGCGCTGGAGCCACCTTCCAGGCAGCCATGAGCAGCGGGAAATTCCAGGGCACAATCTGCGCGCACACCCCGTACGGCTCTCGCACGGTGTAGTCCAGGAGCGGCCCATTCATCGGGAGCTGTTCGCCACGGATGTGCAAGGCCAGACTCGCGTAATATTCGAAGCAATTTGCGGATGCGAGCACGTCGTTACGCGATTCAACGATGATCTTGCCGCAGTTGAGCGTTTCCAGCCGGGAAATCTCATCGACGCGCTCACGAAGGATGGCGGCGACGCGATCCAGCGCTCGCTTCCGCTCCAGCGGCGTCAGGCGCGGCCACGGTCCTTCATCGAACGCGGCGCGTGCTGCCCGGACCGCCCGCTCGACGTCTTCTTTCCCACCCTTGGCAACGCGGGCGATCGGTTCGTTGGTGGCGGGGTTGAGCGTTTCAAACGTCTCACCGGAAGCGGCTGGAACGAACCTGCCACCAATGAGCATCTCGTAAGTTTGCAATTCGGTCGCTATCTGTGCCGACATGATGGTTCCCTCACACAACGGTGAAAGACCGAGGTCTGTGAGAAGTAAGGATAACATGGTGTCCCGCGTGCTCCAGCAAAGCAGCTCAAATTCGAGTACAATGGTGACGTGGCTCAACGCCACAAGGCGCTACCGGCTGAGCCGGAAGGCGCTTCCGAGCCGGGGTGGCGAAACGGCAGACGCAGCGCACTCAAAATGCGCCGGGGCAACCCGTGAGGGTTCGAATCCCTCTCCCGGCACCGCCCAGACAAACGCAGCGCGGTCCATCTTGCCCGACCGCAGGGCACGCGGTTTGGCGTCTCTCCAGACTGACTGATTCCCCCGCGCCTCGTTTTCATGTACGATAGGTGGCATGGACGAGGATTATGTCTCGGTGGAAGCGGCAGGGCGAACTATCGGGGTTTCGCCGCGCACCGTGCGCGAGTGGATCCTCCAGGGGAAGCTGCCTGCCTTTGGCAGCCGCCGCGGTAAGGTCGTCCGGCTTGCCGACGTGGTGGCGATCGCCAGCACGGCCGAGCACCATCCCGCCACCGTGCAGTCCTCTGGCGAAAGCCAAGCGCTTGCCGCGGCGTATCCAGTCGATTCGTCTGGGCCCGAGGGGGTTCTCGAAGAGCTGCGCGATGGCGTCCTGTGGCCGCTCGCTGAGCGCGTCGAGCTGCTGGCGCGGGAAAACGGGCGGCTGGCCGCAGAGCGCGATGCCGCCGTCGCCCGTGCCGCTGCCGACCTCGCGTTCGTCGAGCGATTGGTCGCTTTGCTGCAAGAGCAGCTCGCCGCGGCAAATCAGCGCATTGCCCAGCTTGAGGCGCAGCTTGCGGAGATCACCGCCCGCCACGAGGAGGAGCTTGCGAGCGGCTTGGCCAGTGAGCGGGCTGGACGCCGGCGGCTCGGGCAGGGAGCACCGGGCGCACCTGTGCCGCTGCCGCCTGCCACACCTCCGCAACCGATCGCAGCACCACCAGCAGAAACCGGTGAACCGGAACCGAAGCGCGGCCGGCGCTGGCCGTGGTGGAGCCGGTAACCCTCAGCACGCTCGACTTGCTCAGGCCAGCGCCTGGATGGACGCGTCAAGCCCGGTCGGCGAGTTAGTCGGACCCCAACAATCGCCATCATCACGCCGTGGCGCGGCCGGTGCGCATCGTGCCAGGCCAATCGGCACCCAGCCGCGCCACGGTCGCGGCAACATTGCGTATTGTTCCTGGCAGTCAGCGAGCAGGCCACTGTTCAGCGGCCCGCCATGTCACTCTTCAATTTCCACTGTCCAGAGCTGGAACCAGTCCTCCGGCGGGTTGATAAAGCCTTTGACACGTGGTGATAGCGCAATCGGCGCTCGATCAAATGTCACGGGAATGAACGCGGCGTCCTCGTGCATGATGATCTCCTGCGCTTGCTGGTACAACGCCTTGCGCTTCTCCGCATCATGCTCGGCCGCCGCTTGATCGAATAGCTCATCCACCTGCGGGTTGCTGTAATAGCCAGAATTGGTACCATTCGGCGACTGGAACTTCGAGTGCGCGATGAGCTGGATCCAATAATCCGCGCTCATCCCCCAGCCAAGTTGGAGACCACCATGCTCGGGCGGCAACCCGTTCGCCCAAGCATGCATGTAGGTCACCCACTCCATCTTCTCTAGGTTCAGCTTGATGCCGATATCTTTCCACTCCTGCTGCATCCGGGCGACCACCGCGTCACCATATTGCCCGTACTCGGCCACCCGGAAGGTTACCTCGACCCCATCTTCGTACCCCGCTTGCTTGACAAGCGCCCGAGCTTGCTCAGGGTCGTAGTCATAGCCTTTGAAGTTGGGATCGTAGGCATTGCAGCCAGGAGGTATGATCCCGTTGGCGACGCGCTGGCTACCATGCGCCAGATCATCGACGATCGCTTGGCGATTGAAGCCCATATTCATCGCCTTGCGAATCTCCTTTTTGCCGGTCACCTCATTCTTGAAGTTGAGGTACCAGTAATTCACATACGGTCCATCGTTCATCGAGATAACGAAGCCGCTGTTCTGGAGATCTTCGATGTTATCAGGCGGGATCCAGAGCATCATGTCAGTCTCGCCAGCCTTGAGTGCGGCGATCGCGGCTTGGGAGTCACCGATGATGCGGAAGATCACCTTGTCCAGCTTGGCCGGGTCCGGCCCCCAGTAACCGGCGAACCGCTCGATAGTTGTGCTCTCCCCCTCTTTGCGCTCGACGAGCTTGAACCGCCCGGTCCCGACCGGGTGCTGTGCGAAGCCTTCGTTGCCGTATTGCTTGACCGCCTCCGGACTGATCATGAGCGGCTCGCCGTAACTCTGATTCTGCATCCGCAAGAATTCAGCGAACGGCCGCTTCAGCTTCATCTCAACCGTGTAGTCGTCAATCACCCGGATCGACTCCAGCGGCTCAAAGGCGTAGAAGGTGAAGCTGTTTGCGCGCGGATAGTAGTACTCGAAATCCTTGTCCCAAATGCGACGGACGTTGAACTCTACCACCGAGGCATTGAAGTCGGTACCATCGTGAAACTTGACCCCCTTCCTGAGGTGGAAGGTGTACGTCAGCTTATCTTCTGAGATATCCCAGCTTTCAGCAAGGCACGGCTCCAACTCAGGAAACGTGCTATTCGGATCAGTCAGATTCTCTCGCGAGAGCCCCTCAAACATTTGCAGCGTGTGTTTGTACGTGTCCCAGCCACCGGTTGCATGGGGATCGAAGATGTCGGGTGCCGTTGGCACACTGATGATCAGCGTGCCCTTCCCTCCCTCATGACGGTCCTTGGCCGTCAGCACGCGAACCCGGCCGCCCGCGGCGATCGCCGTCGCTTGGCCAATACCGCCGAGGAGTGCCGCAGCGCCGGTCGCCGCGGTTCCCTTAAGAACACCGCGTCGACTTACGTGTTTCGCCAGCACGTTGTCCTTCATCGTCTTCTCCTCTCCAGAAATACGCTGACGCGCACTCGCGTCACAATTCCGTCTGCCCGCCCCATTGTCACCTGCACTTAAGCCCAGGTTGATGAGCTAGCGCACACGGTCACTCGTTGGGCTTGCTTTGCCCTCACTCTGCGTTCTCGCGCGTTCGATCCTCCTTTCCTCATAACGTTTGTTTTCCCACTACCGCGGTTAACGGCTTGGAAAGAGATGGCAGGCGACCGTATGCCCAATTCCTTGCTCGGTGAGCGGCGGTTCGACCTCCTTGCAAATGTCCATCGCATATGGGCACCGCGTATGGAACCGGCAACCCGAAGGCGGATTTAATGGGCTTGGTATCTCTCCGGAAAGAATGATCCGCTCGCGCTGCCGTCCAACTTCAGGCACAAGCACAGCCGACATCAAGGCCTTCGTATAGGGATGCAGCGGCTCGCGGTGCAGCAGGTCGCTTGGCCCCGCTTCGACGATTTTTCCCAAGTACATCACCAGAGTTATGTCGCAAAAGTATTCGACAATGCTCAGGTTGTGGCTTACGAACAGATACGTTAGTCCAAGATCACGCTTCAGATCATTGAGAAGATTAAGAATTTGAGCCTGCACCGACACGTCGAGCGATGAGGTTGGCTCATCCAGCACGACAAGAGACGGATTGAGCGCAAGCGCTCTCGCGATCCCAATCCGTTGACGTTGCCCACCGGAAAACTCATGGGGATACCGGCTGGCCATCGCGGGAGACAGCCCGACACGCTGCAGCAGTTCCTGAGCGCGCTGCAAGGCTTGCCGCTTCGTCGCCTGTCCATGGATGACCAAGGGCCGGCCAATGATCTCCCCAACCCGGCGGCGGGGGTTCAGCGACGAATGAGGATCCTGAAATACGATTTGCATCTCCCGCCGCAACTGTCGCATGTGCTCCGGGGATGCTTTGGTCAGGTCGGTTCCGTTGAACCAGATCTCCCCCCGGCTCGGCTCGATCAGCCGAAGCAGCAAGCGCGCAACGGTGCTCTTTCCACAGCCACTTTCGCCGACCAAGCCAACCGTCGTGCCCTTAGGAATGGTGAACGAGACACCGTCCACCGCTCGCACCACGTTCGTCTTGCGCGCGAGCAGCGTGCCAGAGGTGACGGAGAAGTGCTTCGCAAGATCACGGACTTCGACCAGCGGAGCTGGCGC
>JBHOQQ010000153.1:0-15881 GCA_042408955.1 Thermomicrobiales bacterium | reverse complement strand
CTTGCGGACGAGCTTCACTTTGGGTCCCTGCGCGTCACGCTGTCGGTCGGTGCCGCGGTGACTCATCGCTGCCGGCGCACCGCCGCACAATTGGTCGAGATCGCCGATGCGGCGATGTACGATGCAAAGATGGAAGGCAAGGACCGCATCGTCGTCGTCAATGCGGACACGTTGCAGGCCGCCAGCGTGGCAAAGCGAGAGCCGGAGGCATCCCCACCGGCCACGTATTTGCCAGCGCCATTCGTGCGGCCGCTCGTCGACCGCCGGCAGCGCCATGAGCTTGCTGAGCGCGCTTCCTAGGAGATTTCTCCCCGTCTATTCCAAGAGCTCTTCTGCCGCATCTAGATAAGCCCGGTATGTCTCCTGGTTGAAACAGACAAACACCACTCGGTCGAGCGGCGCGCCTTGGGCCAGGAAGCGGTCCACTTCATTGATTGCGATGCGCGCAGCCTGATCGACCGGGAAGCCGTACGCGCCAGTGCTAATCGAGGGGAACGCAATCGTACGGATGGCGTACTCGGGCTGGATGGCGAGCTTCAGCACGTTGCGATAGCAGCGAGCCAGCGTCTCCGCTTCCCCGGCACCGCCACCGCGCCAGATTGGGCCGACGGTGTGGATAACCCATTTGGCCGGCAAGCGATAGCCACGGGTGATCCGTGCCTCCCCTGGTGGGCAGCCCCCAATGGTGCGGCATTCCTCCAGCAGCTCGGGGCCAGCGGCCCGGTGAATCGCCCCATCAACGCCACCGCCACCCAGGAGCGTCGGATTGGCCGCATTGACGATCGCATCAACCTTCTGCTGCGTGATGTCGCCAACGATGATCTCGATCTTACCCCACTTCATCGCGCGTCCCTCTTCGATCATCACTCGGCAGAGCGAAACCCTCTCATCACCGTGGTGCAAGCTGGTATTATCTGCGTTCGCGGCCACGCATTTCTGCCCATCAGCGATCGGCCGGATGACAGATGCGACGACACACCGCATCACTCGGCCGGGTGGACGCGATTGACTCGCGAGATATGGAGAAGCCAGTGGCAAGACGGCGGCAGCGACGTCGCATTCTTATTGTCAACGATAGCCAGGAGATTCTGGACGTTCTGCGTGATCTTCTCGAAGAAGAAGGCTACGACGTCGTCGTGTACTCGTATGCGATTCGCGATTTGGAAGAGGTCAAGCGGATCGATCCTGATCTGATCATCCTTGACTTCATTATCAATGAGGAGACGGCCGGCTGGCAGATGCTCCAGAAGCTCAAGCTCGACCGCGAAACAGCCGAAATTCCGGTAATCGTCTGCACTGCTGCCGCTGGGCTGGTTCGGGAGCTCGAAGGCCACCTCCGGGCCAAGAGTGTCGGTGTTGTGCTCAAGCCGTTCGATATTGATGATTTGCTCGAAGAGATCAATCAAAGCTGGGAGCGCGTCTCGGAGGGAGCTACTCACGTCTCGGCGCGATTGGAGCCCAACGGCAACAAAGACGACGAATAGTCGTTGAGACGATCGCCATCCATCACCTGCGGCCGCTGGCCCATTGGACGAGACCGTGGCGTTGGGAGCCCAGTGAGGTCAGGAATACGGATCGTCGTTCTCGTCCTGGCTTGCCTCGTGCTCCTGTGGCACTTCAAGCAGCCTGATCTGTGCAGCCAAGCGAGTGGCCTGCTGATCGATTTTCGCGGCCATTGCTGCCAGAGCCGCCGTTTCCTCGGTTCGATGACTCCAGAGGCGTCGCTGAAGAAGCTGAGCCCACCCCTTGATCACGGTGAGCTCGGTCAGGGCATCGTGAACCATCACGCCAACGAATTCCTCTTGTCGTCGCATTGCTTCTGCGAGTTGTTGACGAGCTTGCCATGCCTCAGCACGGGCATCTTCTTCGCTCGCAAGGACATTTGCTAACGCCCGTGCTGTGGCACGCAGAGATCGCCGGCAGACATCCAAAGCAATCACCGACCTGGCCGTACGCTGTGAAGGATCGTTCATCATTGACAGCAGCCAATCCAAAGCCACGAGACGACTTGGCGAACTCCTTGGGCCACACACCCCGCCGGCCGCCTATCCCAATCTCGCTAGCGCAAGAAACCCGCCAACGCGCCGTGCAGATGCTGGCCCAATGCGCTGCCATGGGCGAAGAGCGAGGATCATGTCCCGGAAACAAGGGACGCCCGCCGTGCGGCAGGCTGCCAGGCGAAGGTATTGTTAGCGGTCGCGCCGTCCTCACGTCGCGTGCTGGTGCACGAAGAGGCACGCGTTTGGTCCGGCCGGGAGGCGGATGGGCGCGCCATCCCAGCGCTAGAACATGGTTTGGACCATCACCCAGCTGTTGGTGCTACCGGAGGCAGAGGCAGGCCATAGGATGCCCAGGACGCGCGGCACGAACTCGACCGTCACGGGCAACTCACTCCGTGCTGGTACCCAGACGGCGATCTCAAGCTCGATACCCTCGGACGACCATTCGAGATCGGGCGACGTCCCGATCGAGATATCGTAGCCGCGCCCGAATCCGAGGTCCGAGATGACATGCTGCGCTTGCACACCCTCTGGCGTCGTCACCACGAGCCGGATCGGGCCGGTCGTATCGAGCAGCGCCTGAAGGGTGCTACCGACCCAAACATCCGCGGTCGCGCCATTGATGAGAAGGAGCGGATCGGCACGGCACCAGCCCCGGCCAGCGGCAACATCAGGTGTCCCCGAGGTCAAAAGGATGCCCAGAGCGAGTATCCAGGCGACGGCCATCCGTACCCAGTCGCGCTGCTGCCAGAAGAAACGCCGTGTCATTGCCACGTGCTCCATGGATTTTCGGCATGCAACAACGCGCCATGCTCTCCTTCAGCATTGTTTGCACGCGAGGAGCATTCCCCATCGCCTATCGGTCACGATTCGCTGTTCCGTTGAGGGGAGCGATGCTGGACAGCCGGGATAGGCAGGTCGTCTTTCAGACACACGACAGGCGTCCTTTCGCGCCCGTGAGCGTCTTCCCATGGTAGGCTAGCCAGGAAATGCGATGTCGGGTGAAGCGATGAGGTGAGCGATCATGAGGCCACGGGGGGCAAGGAATGGCGCGGGCGCTTGGCCGCACCTGATGGCATTAGCGCTCGTTCTTATCGGCGGCGCGGGTGCAGGACGGCAGGCGGCCGTGATGGCGCAGGAACCAGCGCGCGTCACATTTTCATTTTGGGGAGACCCGGCGGAGCAGCGCGCTTACGATCGCGTGATCGCGGAATTTGAAGCGGCGCATCCGAACATTGATATTGAGGCTGTCTACACCCCTGGCCAGAGCGAATACCAGACGAAGCTGGCAACGTCGTTCGCTGGCGGCAATCCCCCTGATGTGTTCCTGATCAACTACCGGCGGTATGGGCAATATGCCGCGCGGAGCGCGCTTGAGCCGCTCGGCCCGTACCTGCGCCAAAGCACGACCCTGCGCGAGTCAGACTTTTACCAGATCCCCATGGATGCGTTCCGCTACCGCGGTGGCGAGCTGAGCTGTATCCCGCAGAATGTGTCGAGTCTCGTTATCTATTACAACGTCGATCTCTTCCGTGCACAGAATGTCCCATTGCCGGCCGATGGCTGGACGTGGGATGAATTTTTGGCGGCCGCCAACGCGCTGACCATCGATGAAGACGGTGATGGGCAGGCAGAAATCTATGGCTTGACGGTTGATCCGACGATGATCCGCTATGTGCCCTTCGTTTGGGGCGCCGGTGGCGACGTTGTCGACAATGTGGACGACCCGGCGACCCTGACGCTGGATTCGCCGGAAGCGTTGGCAGGGATCAAGTGGTTCATTGCGCTCGGCCAAACTGGCCATAAGGTAACGCCCACCGAAGCAGAAGTGCAGTCGGAGGACGATGAGAGCCGGTTTATGAACGGCCGGGCCGCCATGCTCATGCAGAGCCGCCGGGTGGTGCCAACGCTCAGAGAAATTGAGGGATTCACCTGGGATGTGGCGCCCTTGCCCGTCGGTCCGGCCGGGCCAGCAAACATCCTCCACAGCGATGCGTTCTGCATGGCAGCTGCGGCGAAGGACAAAACAGCTGCCTGGACGTTCATCGAGTTTGCCGCCGGTGAGCGGGGACAGACGTTGCTGGCGGAGACCGGCCGAACGGTGCCCTCGATGATTCGGGTCGCGGAATCTGATGCCTTCCTCAAGGGCACGAGCATCGGGCGCGTCGTGGGGTCGGAGGCAGGTCTTCCCCCAGCCAATAGCCGCGTGTTTCTCGACAACATCGCGAGCATGCGGCGCGTTCCCTCGATCGCAACCTGGCCGGAGGTGGAAGACGCGTTCAATACCGCGTTCAAGCGTGCCTTCTACGTCGAGATGGATGTCGAGGACGCGATTGACGTGGTCAGCTTCACTGCGCGCGAGGCATTCGAGCGTGCCCGGCAGGAGGAGCAGAGCCGTACATCCTGATCAGCTTCACCATCAGGTCACACGGCGCAAGCGGGGATCGACGACCGATTCCATGCCGAGCGCAAGGAGCATAAACGCGAGCGCAGTGATGATGATCATCATCCCTGGCGGGATCACCCACCACCAGTAGCCTACATAGAGGGCGCCGGTGCGGAAGCCCGCTTCAAGCATCTGTCCCCATGTCGGGATCGAGGGGTCGCCTAACCCCAAAAAGCTAAGCGACGCTTCGGCAAGAATGGCGCCAGGGGCAAAGAAGATCATCTGGGCCACGATGAATGGCGCCGTCTGCGGGAAGACATGCCGCGCCATGATCCGGGTCCGCGAGGCACCAAGCGCATGAGCAGCCTCGACGAGCTGGCCCGACCGGATTTGGAGCACCATCGAGCGGACGAGAATTGTGAGGCCAGGCCAGCTAAAAGCAACGAGCACGAGCAAGATGAGATAGAGGTGGGAACCAAGGATAAATACGAGGAAGATCAGCAAGGGCAAGACGGGCACGTTGGATACAATGTCGGCCAGGCGCTGGATGACCGTATCGGTTACACCACCGGCGTAGCCGCTCAGAATGCCCAAGCTCGCTCCAATGACGGTTGAGGCGAGCGAGACGAGCGTAGCGATAAGAAGCGCGACGGGGAAGCCGTAGAGCAAGCCCTGCCAAATGTCACGCCCGATCGCATCGGTCCCCATGAAGCCGTAGACGGTACCTCCATAGACTGCGGAAATTGGGGCGATTTCATCGGTAGGGTCGGCAACGAGCACCTGAACGGAGAGGGTATAGGTGCCCTGGAGTGCTTCGAGCCGCCCGGAGTTGTCGGCGGCCGGGCGGCTAAAGAGCGCGGCGGCCAGCGTTTGCGACAGATTCGCAGGGAGTGTCACGCCAGGGTAGTGCTGGCGAAAGAATTGATCGAGCGATTGGGCAGCAGTTTCCTGCTGCGTCAGGTTAATTCGCTGCGGAATATCGTAGAAGCGGCGATACGGGGCGGTCTCGCCGGGGCGGGGGGCTTGCACCGCGAGGTTTGCCAGGCGAACCGGCGCATCGGGCGCGTCCGGCCGGATGAGGGAGATGACGATAACCGGGGCGCGGCTGTGAAAGGTGACGCCGGTCAAGGTCGTCGAGAGGAATTCCGGCGGCTGGCGCGTCGTGTGCTGGAAGGTGAACTGGAAGTCTCGGACCTCTGCCGCGCCACGCTGGCTGATCGACGTCGGCTTGTCGAGCGTCAGCTTCTGATGGCGGACGGCATCTCGCCCGAGCCACGTGGTCCAGACCGGTGGAGCGGCACTCGGGTTATCGGCCCAGTAGGCGGGAGAACTCCAGCGCGTCCGGCCGAAATCACCCGGAAAGGTGATGACGACGTAGAGGGACAGTGCCAGCAGGCCGAGGAACAGTGCAAGACCTGCCTTCCCCGATCCGGTTGCCACAAGCAGGCGCACAGCGCCCCGGAGCGACCAGGCGCTTGCCGGCTCCGGCTCTTCCAGCGGTGCCACCGGGACCGACGCGGCTCGCTGCGGTGTGACGGCCGACTCGTGCGTCATCTGCGGCTCATGAGGCTAATACCTCACCCGAGGATCGAGCACCACGTAGAGGATGTCGAGAATAAAGCGAGCCACGACGTAGATGAGCGTGAAGAGGAAGGTCAAGGCGACGATCACTCCTTCGTCGGGCTGCCCGGAGAATGCGTCAAAGAACAGGCGCCCCATGCCTCGCCAATTGAAAACCGTTTCGGTCAAGATCGCGCCGGAGAGCGACCCGGCGAGGCCGAGGATCAAACCGGTCACGATCGGTGGCGCGGCGACGCGCAGCACGTGGCGCCGCGTGACCCAACCTTCCGGCAAGCCTTTCGCCCGTGCCAACAGCACATGATCTTCCTGAGCTACCGTCATGGTCATCGTCCGCACGGAATAGATGCTGGGGCCGACGCTGACCAGCACGAGGGTCATGATCGGCAGCAACGCGTGCTTGACCAGGTCAAGTTGACGCGCGGGAAAGCCTTCTGGTGGAGGAGTCGAGTACATCCCACCGGCGGGCAACAGATTGAGCCGGAACGCGAAGATGAGGATGAACAGGATGCCAAGCCACCAAGCAGGCACGGCAAAGGAGATCGCCGCGAAGTAGGCCACGATTCGGTCCAGCCGACTACCGACGCGGGTCGCCATGCGCACACCGACGAGCAAGCCGATGATGGCGGTAATCACGGTGGCGGTAGTCAAGAGCAGCACCGTATTCGGCAACCGCTCCAGCACGATGTCGGAGATTTTATTGCTGCCCTCGGCCGTGCGCAGCGAGCGTGCCCGGCCAAGATCCAGCGTCATCACCCTCCAGACTTGTGGAAGCAACCGCCGGTACCACGGCTTGTTCAGGCCATAGAACGCTTCAAGCTCGGTCTTGCGCTCTGCGACGGCCTTTTCTAACTGATCGGGATCGCGAATCGTCTGTGATTGGGCGATGCGAAATGCGCGGAGCTCTTCGTTCACATTCGCTTCGAGGAGCTTGTCCGACACGCCGGTGAGGCCGAGGGATACGACGAGCAAGAGCAAGACTGCAACGAGGACGCCAAACAGCGTCAGTGCCCGAATGGCGAGCGTTCGCGCGATTGCCTTCATCGCTGATCACCGGCCGAAAGAGGGCACCCACGCGATGAGACATCGCGTGGGAACCCATCGCTACTTGCGAAGGAAAGCGTAAACAGACGTACCGGTCGCTTCCCTGCCAATCCCCTCGCTGGGCCTCGTTCCGGGCGAGGATACGACGCATCAGCGTTCCCGTCCAATGAGGGGGCTCGAATCCGATCAGACGCCGATCTGGAGATCAACCCGTTGCTGGGCCACCGCCGCAATCTCGCTGCTGGCCGCAAGCAAGAAGAGCTGATACAGCCCAGGGAAGAGCGCTGACGAGATCGCGGGATCGACGTTGACCGTGAAGGACCCGCCTTCGCCTCCCTCGGCAAAACCTGAAGCCAGCACCTTGCCAGCCGCGGGATCGAGCAGCGTGTATTGCAGCGCGAGCGTTCCAGGCCCGGTGACGGTGACCGGGATCGAGATTTGGTCGCCGAGATTGATCGTCGGGGGCGTGATCGCCTGGATTTCGATCCGCGGGGGTGTGCCAAGCCGGAAATCGGCAGCAGTAAATGGATAGCCTTCGGCACGGAACGCTTCGAGCTGAGCGAACTGCGCTGGCGGATCATACTTGGTGAGCTGGAAGGCGCCGTTGCCAATGACGAGCAGGTTCGTCCGCCGGAACCATTCCTCACAGGCATCGTACCGCGCTGTGGCTTCTTCTGGCGTGACGAGCGTCTTCCCACCGATCTCGAAGACCCCGGCCGGAACGCTCTTCTTGCGCTTGAACTCCCGGAGCGAGCGCAGCACGAGGCGGACATCGCTTTCGGTGACGAGGCTCAGCCATGGAACGCTAAAGCGGGCAGCGGCGGTGTCGCTATAGGCACCCTGGCGCTTCTCGAACACGACATCGTCCATAGCCGCGAGCACTTCCCACGGCGTGGCAATGCCAGACGGGGAGGCATACGCCGCAATGTAGCTCGGCTCAAAGTGCCAGTAATCGACATAGACCTCAAGCTGCGCGTCGCCAGCCAAGCGGAACCCTTTGGTCGTTTCGAGCAGTGGCCGGGAGGTGATCCCGAGCGCCGTCTCGATCTGCACTTTGTCCTCGTCGTAGGCGATCTCAAACGCTTGCGCGATGGGGTAGATCACATCCGCCATGGTGATGCGCGGGCCATGGTGCCAGCTCGATTGCAGGAACTTCGTGTAATCGAACGTGACTTTGCTCTTGGCGGTCGTGCCAGGTGTCACCGGCACCCAGGCATCAGCCTTGGCATCCCAAATGACGGCATCATCTGGCACCGGCATCCGGTCGTTCGGACCAGCGGTTTCGACCTGATACTCGGCTCGGAAGGGCTGAGGCAATCCGCTGAAGGGATGGTTGACAAGCGGAGGGTCGACGAGATTGCGGCGAATATCGACGCTGTAGACGTCACCAAACCCGCCGACCGGATTCCAGGTGGTTCGCTCCGTCCAGACCCACAAGTGCCCGACCTTGATATCGTTGCGGCCGGAAATATGGGCTCCGCGCAGCGCCCAGAGATTCTTCGGGCCGCTCACCAAATCCTCGGTGAGGTCCTGGACCTCAGCACGGACGGGGAAGCTCTGCAGCGCGGTCACCAGCCAGATGCGCACCGATTCGCTCAGGCCAATCTGAATCATCTGGCGGAACAGATCGTCTCGCTCTTGCTGGCTCTGAAACTCACCGCGGTAGAGCCGCTTGCCGAGATCATCAAGCTGTTGATTCTCGTATTGCCAAAAGCCGACCTCCTGCCAACCCGGCATCTGCCCGAGCCAAGGCGCGTAAAACTGGTTCACGCCTGCGTCGTCATACCGCGCGGGGGCGCCGCGGCCCCAGCCTTCGGTGTAGATGTGCCAGCCGAACGTGCGCGGATCGCTGGCATAAACGGCCAGCGTTGCCGGGCCGAACTGCTGGTAGAGCGGCTGAACCTGAAATCCCAGCCGTTCGAGATCGGAGCGGACCAAATCGCCGATTTCCCGCCGCTCGTCCTCGACCCGCACGATGATCTTGATCATGACGGGGTTGCCGTTGTACGTCCAGACGTTGTTTTGCAGTTGCGCACCCGCTTTCTGCATCGCCTGGGAAATCTGCTGAGCGGCATATTCGGGATCATGGCGAATGTTCAAACCACTCACGACAGGGAAGATCGTGAGCTGGTCGTAATCGAGCGGGCTGACGTTCGTGAGCATCGGCAACGCCCGGCCCTGGTAGATATCACTGGCGATGAAATCGCGATCCACCAGGTATTGCATCGCTTGCCGGATTTCCGGAATGGAGAAGGGGTTAAGCTCGCCCTCGTTCGCGGGCGCCGGGTTCAGAATGAGCGACAAGGTCGATGCTGGCGCCTGAATCAGCCGGACATTCTGCGCTGATTCCAGGCTCTTTGCCCCAGCAGTCTTCAGGCCAAACAGATACAGGTCGATATCGCCATTCTGGATGTTAAGCGGAGCTTGATCAACGTTATATGCGCCGAAGGTCACCACATCTACGGCCGGACCTGGCTGGGCCGCTTCCTGAGCGAAGACAGCTTCTGGTTGCCGGGCGAGCAGTGCCGCCAGCGGTGCCGACATACCCAGAGCGGCGGCGCGCTGGAAGAACTCCCGCCGGGTGAGCTTCCCCGCGGTAAGCGCTTCGAGCAGCGAAACAGGGTTATCCATGCTCATCACCCCCGTTCGAAGTGCAAGTCTCCGCGATGCCGCGCCGTCCTGCCGCGCTCACGCGTGCCGCCGGCGCCAGAGCCACCCTCCGGAGACCGCGAGTGTCAGGAACAGGCCAATGGCTCCCAGCAATCCCCCTGCACTCGGCATGCCCATCGCCGCGACGGTCATCGGCGCGGATCCGGCCGCGGCTGGGGTTGCCGCAGGCGCTGGCACTGGCGACGCGGCGGGCACGGGCGTGCCGCCCGGCCGGGAGCCCTGGTTCGGCAGCCCAAGCTGCTGGTTGATCGCCGAGAGCGACTCCTGCAACGTGTCAAAGCCGAACTCCGTGTAGAACGATGCGGTGGCCACATTGCCCGTCTCGTCGAACGCGCTGACGTTTGTTGGACCTTCGCCAGTGACGGGCATATAGATCGAGGTGGTGAATCCTCCCTCCGCGTTGGTGCGCGGGTTCGCCACAATCACACCGCTAACCAGCAGCAAGATATTGCTATCTGGCTGGAACCCGAGCCCTTGAATGTCAACTACGCGGCCAGCCGAGCCGGACGGCGGGTTCAAGAACAGCGACGGCGCGCGAATCGCCGTCTGCCGGGCGAAGCCGATCTGCTGCGCAAAGCCGCCGAACTCGCCAAGGCGGCTATCCGCCCAAACCATGTAAACATCGGCATCGCTCACCGCAATGGCGAAGTAATCACCGATGAACTGGCCACCGGGGAATGCGCGCAGCGAGTTTGACGGGAAATCGGACACGCGCGTATCCGGCGCCGTGAAATTCTGCTCTGGCAAGGTGAAGCCGAAGGTCTCACCCTGATCTTCCGACTTCGTGTAGTAGATGTTGTAGCGCACCTCCTGCGGATCATCCCGCATGTCCCCCCACATCAGATGGACGACGCCATCAGGACCGGCGGCCACCGCCGGGAAGAACTGCACGCGGCTGGTCCGGTCCTGGTTGACACGCACCGGGTCTTTCCACGTCTTGCCTCCATCGAACGAGCGCATCAGGTAAATATCGCCGTCATCTGTCGGTTTATCAGGCGGAAGCGCGGTCGTCGCGATGTAGATTTCATCGTTGGGGCCGATAGCGACTTGGGGGAAGGCGGCGCCCCAGTAGCGGAAGCTTGCGCTGCGGGTCGTGAAGTGCGGCTCCCGGAAGAGACCGGCTTGCACCGGAGTCTCGAACGTCCGCCCCATGTCGCGGGAGATCGAGACCATGATGGTGCTCAGTCCCTTTTGGATCCCATCGTTTGTCGTGTCGAGGTATGCCACCACGAGGGTTCCATCGGAAAGCACTTTCGGCTGGGAGCCTTGCACGGTGCGCTCGGTCTCCGTCGCGCCTGGATCCTCCTGCTCCTGTGCTTGCTGACCGCCTCCCTCCTCGTCCTGGGCTTGGACAGGCGGCTCGAACCGCATGCCGAGGGCATGACCAACTGGGCCACCTTCTCCCTCGCCCGGCTCGCTGGCCCCCTCGGCAGCTAAGACCGTTGGACTGGCCGCCACTGGGGCGCTCCACGTGAGACCGCCGTCTTCCGAGCGCACCACGCGAATCGTCGTCTCCGTGACGGGAGAGGTCAGGAATGGCAACTCATCCGCGTAGATCAGGCTGTAGGTAGTGGAAAATTCGGTATAGCTCAGATAGATCACATCTTTTTCGGGATCGGTCGGGCTGGGGCCAACGCCAATCCACGGCTTATCCAGAAATTGCAGGGTGACGGTGCCGCGCTCGCGTCCAGAAGGATCGACGTTGCTCACCGTATTGATAGTGCTGCGCGCAGCGGAGACCGCGTCGCTCCAGGTCAGGCCCCCGTCGTACGATTTGGCGACCGCCATGCTGGAGACCTGAGCGAACGAGACGATACTGCCGATCCGAAATTCCTCAAAGCCGACCGAGATCGACGCCAGATAGACGGTGCCATCGCGATCAAACGCCACGACCGGATCACCGGCGGCACCGAAGTCCTCGCGAAAATATCGCACTTGGTTCGGGCCGTTCCAGGTTTCTCCGCCGTCGAAGCTAGTGTAGGTGGCAAGCCCAGCGGTGTTGTAATCAATCACACCGACCACGAGGTGCTCAGGGTCGGTCGGATCGACCGCAAGGTGCGGCTCCGTGCTGATCGGCGTCAGGCCCACCGCGCGAGAGATGATCAGATTGCGGCTGAATGCCGGAGCGGGATTACGGAATGGCACTTGCTGATAGCTGATGACGCCATTCGAGCGCCCGCCACCACCTCCGGCGAGCGCGATTGCTTCAGCGCCGAGCGGCTTGCCCTCGGGTGCCCGGGCAGCGAAGCGCGGATCAAGGCCCGAGGCCATCAACCACGCGGCACCGCCAAGTTGGTTCTTGACCGGCTCCAAGAATTGCGTTGCAATCAACGGGAAAGCTTCAGATTCCCCTGGTTCTTCCGCTGCAGCCCATCGGGGTGTCACCATTGCGAGCGTCAATAGGAGCGCAAGAAAGCCCATAAGGCCACCGTGTTGCCAATAGCGCCTCGATGTCGAGGCATTGCACTTCCGTCCGCCCATCATCTTCCTCCAGGCTGACCATTGGACGAGTAGGTTCGTCGCATTGATGACGCTGGCCTCGCGCTCAGCCGCCGATGCCGATCCTGACGTCCTTGTGCCAGATCACGAGCACTGGTGCATCTGAGCGCCAAACCGCTTTGACCAAGTGAGGCGTGGATGCTGACATGCAAAGGTAGGGTGCTGTGCTGCCATCATTTCGCCCCGATGCAAAGCATTTAGATGCTCCCGCCGCCGAACTGATCTGTGCACTGCCATGCTAGACTTTGGTGACACCGGCGTTCAAGCGTACGGTATCACGAATGGCGAGCCTTCGCCGTCCGGTCGTGTGACATTGGTCACGGTAGCATGCACTGCCATCGTCGGCGTGAATAACCAGCTACACTGCCGAGGACCTAGACGCCTGAGGACCCATCGCTGGCGACGAGGGGCGTAAACATAGGTAGGAAAGAGCGACGCGCTATCTCGCGTCATGACACCACGGGAGCGATTCGGCATGGACCTGCGTTCCAAGATGACTGGTAGCCTGTGGGAGAAATGCATCCGCATCGTCGTGGGTATGGCCCTCCTGGCGTTGATGGCAACGACCCTCATTCCGCCATTGACCAGCGCGCAAGATGACACAACGTCAATCGCCGGTGATTACGCCGTGGTTATCGGACGCAACGACGTCCCACGTGACCTCCCGAACGGCCCGTCGCTGCTCGGGCGCTGGCGCCTCACCTTTGCCGAGGATGGCACCTTCGTCCTGGAGCGCCAGGATGTTGGCCCCGTGGTGACCGGGAGCTATGATCTGGATGGAACCCGGCTGCTCATCACCGATGAAGGCGGTCTCCTCGCCTGCACTGTCGGTCCGGATGGGGAAACGGATGTTTCCAGCGCGACCTACCAGTGGGACGTGATCGGGGAGCGGCTGACGCTCTTCCCCATTGAAGAGCATTGCGCCACCCGGCGCATCCTCCTCGGCACACGGGAGTTCACCCCCTTCGTCGCCTGCCTAACTGGCACGAGCGCGGCGCCAGTGACCACACCGGAGCCGACTGCCGAATCGCCATTGTCGGTACTGCGTGGCGCAACGCCACCCGCCGGACCTGTTGGAGACGTGCGCCGCATCGAGCAGGAGATTGACGCACTGCTCGCTCAGATGACGGCGTGCTGGGCGACCGGCGATCCCACCAAGTTCCTGCCGCTGCTCAGTTCCACCTTCTTACCCGAATTCAAGGCGTCGCTTGGCGCGGCAAACGCGACCGATGCCGAGTTCATTGCGCTGATGACCCAAGCGATGAGCGTCCCATTTGTCTTTGAGCGCGCAGGCGACATCGACATCGAAGACGATACGCATGTCTCTGCCATCGTGCGCACGCAGATCGGAGGCAGTGAGGACTTCAGCCGGTTCCGCTTTGTGTTTGAAGAAGGCGCGTGGCGTTGGGATGGCATCCAGTAGCGAGCGTCTTGAAGAGCCGTCACGCCAGGACGGCACCCCGGCTCCGGTCGCATCCAATGCCGAAGCGCGGGATCACGACGCCGGGGCTTCATCTGCCCAACCCGGCCAGGTTGCCGATGAATCGACGGTCGGCACCGGTTCCTCCATCGCGATCGGCTGCACCATCATTATGCTGATCGTGACCGCCATCGGCGTGGCGATCATTTTGGTGTCCAGGGCATGGTGATCGTCGAGCACCGTGCCCCATGCTCACCAGGGGTAGGCGCACGGTGATTCGCGAGCCCCTCCCGCGCGGCCGGTCTGATTTGCAGCACGTGGATCCGGTCGAGCGTGTAGGAGATGCCCATCAACGAGCGAATGCACGAGCGATCCCAGCCATAGTAGCCGCCCGCCGTACGGGCCTAAGCCGCGTGCGCCTGACCTACCGGGCACAATTGATGATCATGCTCGCTCCGTTCCTGCTCGGCATGGTCATCTGGGAGTATCTCCCCGCCATTGGTGGCCTGGGACTCGCGCTCTTTACCTTCAATGGCATCGAGCCACCGACCTTTCGAGGGCTTGGCAACCTGCGGGAGATGGCACATGACCGCATTTTCCGGATCGCGCTCACCAACTCCCTGATCTTCATCGGCATCGCCGTTCCCCTGCGGTTAGTGGGCGCGCTGATGCTGGCGCTTTTGCTCGCGCGGCGGGCACGAGGCGTCGGCATCCACCGCGCGGCCGTCTACCTGCCAACCGTCGTGCCGGATGTTGCCTGGGCTGTCGCCTGGCTCTGGGTCCTTAACCCGCTCTATGGGCCGCTGAACCAAGCGCTGGGACTCGTGGGCATCACCGGCCCCGCCTGGACCGTCGAGGAGTGGCCAGCCCGGCTCGGCATCATCCTGATGATCTCCTGGCAACTTGGCGAAGGATTCGTCGTTTGCCTGGCCGCGCTCAGCGATGTGCCGCAGGCGCTCCGTGACCAAGCAGCCATAGACGGCGGGACGGCGTGGCAGACGTTTTGGCACGTGGTGTTGCCTCTGATCGCACCGGTCTTACTCATCCTGCTCTTCCGGGACACCATCTTCAGCTTGCAGGCGAATTTCGTCCCGGCACTGATTGTTGGGCGCGGCGGTGGCCCGAACTACGCGACGACCTTTTTGCCACTACACATTTATCGCGAAGCGTTCGATTACATGCGCTTCGGCTATGCCGCGGCGCTGACTTGGGCAATGCTGGCGTTGACCGGCGTGATGCTTGCCCTCCAGTATTGGGTCGCTAACCGGTGGAAGCTAGGATTCCGGCATGCGCAGTGATCGTTTGGGACAGCGTCCGTGGTCGCGCTCGGCATGGTGGTGGCGCGTGGCTAGGTTGATCACCTGGCGAGTGGCGGCCATTGCCGTTTCGGCGGTGAGTATCGCGCCCTTGGTGTGGACCGCAACGCTCTCGTTGCGGCCGCCAGGGAAGCCGCTACCGAGGCACCTGGAATGGCTGCCCGATACCCCGGCATGGGGGAATTATCCGGAAGTTTTCCGGGTGATCGCATTTGGGCGATTCGCGCTCAATTCGGTGCTCGTCGTTGCAATCGCCGTGCCGCTGACCGTCATCGTCGCCTCATGGGGCGGCTTTGCGCTCGCCCAGCTTACGCCGCGCTGGCAGCAACGTGTCACGCTCCTCGCGGTCGGGGCGATGATGATTCCCCTGACGGCGCTCTGGCTGCCCCGGTTCATCCTCATCAAAGAGGCAGGCTTGATTGACTCGCGAGCGGCGCTCATCGTTCCAGCCCTGTTCGGCACCTCGCCGTTTTTTGTCCTGCTCTTTCTCTGGACCTTCCTGCGCGTCCCAGCAAGCATCTTCGAGGCGGCGCAGCTTGACGGCGCGGGCGCGTTCCGCGTCTGGGCGGGCATCGCGTTCCCGCTCGCGCGCCCGGCCGTCGTGGCAGTTGGCGTGCTCGCTTTTGTTCGCTATTGGAGCAACTTTGTCGATCCTCTGCTGTATATTCAATCGACCACGAAGATGACGTTACCGCTCGGCTTGCAAGCGCTTTTGCAGCTTGACCGCACAAATTGGCCTCTGCTGATGGCGGCGTCGTTGATGGTAACCGCTCCAGTGATCGTGGTCTTTGCCCTGGCCCAGCGCGCCTTTTTCCCAGGAGTACGGTTGCAATCCTGGCAGGAAGGCTGAGATGAGGGACTGGGGAGGGGTCAGGAGTCAGGGGTCAGGGGTCGGATGGTGGCTAGGGGTTGGTGGCTGGGGTTTAGGGGCTTCGAGCTCCGAGCTTCGAGTTGTGAGCTATCAGCCG